>CAYIIQ010000014.1:0-14605 GCA_964363545.1 Candidatus Woesearchaeota archaeon
TCAATTTCCACTCCTACCGCCATTACCCCAAGCCCAACCCCATTCCCGCCTTGCCATCTGGCATCTCGTTTCTTTTTCCATTTAAATATTCTATCAACTCTTCTATAGCATATTCCCCTTCTCCTAATACAACACTATTAACAGCATGATATTGTAAAGTTAAGTGAGGAAGAACTGTAACATGAGGACCTCCCCATAAAACATATTTTCCAAGCTCTTTTGCAACATCACTTACCAACAACGCTCTTGACAATCCTGGCCCAGTTAAAACACTTATTGCAACCATATCAGGATTTGATTTTTCGATATCTCGTGTAACTCTTTTTCTGTCTATTTCCTCGCCAGAATAATCAATTACTTCAACATCAATTCCTTTTTCTCTTAAATATCCAGCTATACTTAAAAGTCCATTTGGAGGATAAGTTCCATACACACCCCCAAGCACAGTTGCAGGCGCAATGAAAAGCACTTTTTCAATTTTCTCTTTTACTTCTTTTAACATTTTATATAAAATAAGATAAGGTTTATAAATATTTATATAAGAACTTCTGTCTATGTATTCAGAAATAATTTCTCTCTAATTACTAACCCCTAACCTAACAACTCACCTCCGCCCTCTCCCCTTACTTCTTCAACTAACTCAACAATCTGCGAATTTAACTTTTGAATTTCTTTAACTAATTCAGCTCTTATTTTATCAATTTGAACTATCTGCCTGCTTATAATTTCTCGGGTTTCTTCATAACTTTTTTTTAAAACAATACCCCCTCCAACATTAACAAAAAACCCTTTTTCTCTCACATCAGACTTAAAAAATATTCCCTTGCCAAATGATGCTAGAATTTCTTTTTGTTTTGTTTCATGAAAATTTTTCAAATTTTCTTGTAAGTTACTCAGTTCTATTGACTGTTGAGTAAACAGGTTAAGCTGTTCTTCTATCTTTTTACCTTCTTCCTGTAACATTCCAATTTTCATTATATATTCTTCATTTACCATTTTACACAACATTCAAGACTTTTCTTAAAATTGAGCTGAAAATAATAGAGAAGATAAGATAAAACCAAAACCAAGACAAAAATCCAAAAAACTTTATTTCAACACTAGAAAAATAATCAATAAACCACCTTATCAACAAGATGAATGGAATAGCTGTATAAAGAAGGGGCTTGAATGCATGTTCAAAAGTTTTAGGTATATTCTCGAACTGTTTTTTATTAAGCTCCATTAATTTTGAAGGATTGTCTTTAAACTTCTTCATTTCCTCCTGAATTTCTTTCTGTTCTTTTTTTATCTTTCTCAAACTTTCCTGATCTGTGCCGTATTTCTGAACAAGAGTTGTTAGAAAATTAACAACAAAAACAATTAAAAACATTCCAATATAAATATTCCATTCAATTAAGTTTCCTGCTGTAGGGTCAAGAACAGCATGAACAGAATCTTTAATTAAAGGAATCTTACCCCAGAAACTTGCAATGACAAGACTTACAAGCATCACCAAAAACATAATTGACATGGCTTTCATTTTATATCTTCAACTTATTTTTAATTAAGTTTATATCTTTTCTTATATTAATAAAACTATGTTTTATCTCACATTTATCCAACTTCACGATAAATCTTAACTAAAAAACTTATTACTAATATCATAAAATTTTCTTATTTTTATTTAAATTCTAATTAACTTTATTTAATCATCTTTTTCAGAGCAGGGTGCATATCAACAGCATGTTGTTGCGCAATATTTTGATAAAACTGATACACTATCATAACAGCAAGTAAAATTGAAGTCCCACCAGCTAATACACCAAGCAAGTTAGCAAGAGATGCAAGTAAACCCACAGTTATACCGCCCATAATTGTTAGTGGAGTTATGTACCTTTCTAAAATACTTTCCAAAATTCTTTCATCTTTTCTAAATCCTGGAATTTGCAAGCCACTTGACATTATATTTCTTGCCTGACTTCCAGCATCCATTCCAGAAGTTTTTACCCAGAATATTGCAAAAATAGTTGAGAATACAATATAAAATAGAACATGAGTAAAAGCTTGTAAAAAATAGACAGATCTTAAACTTCCAGTAATTGCAGCTTGTATTATATTAGAAGAAGAAATCCAGAAAGCTAATCCAGAAACAGGCACTCCTTGAGAAAAAGAGCCGAGGAAAGTTGGGTGTCCTCTCCAATTTTCAATTAATCCTGCAAAAAGTTGTACGTTAGCTTCAAGGGCTGCTGCTAATATAACTGGAATATTAGAAGCATAAAAAAATGCAAGAGGCCATTTCAATCCATATCCTCTTAATCTGTCAAATGTTAACGGCACTTCAACTTTCAAACTTTGCATCCAGACAACAATAAGAAATATAACTGCCGTAATCGCAATCACAGCAAAAGCATTAAAAGCTTCGCCAGGAGATTGATTTATTATAGACTGAACTAAAACCAAAATTTTTCCAGAGCAAGCATTTCCAGAAAAGTCAATAAGACAATTAGTTGTTTCTCCACCGGGAGTTTTGACTATAAACTGGAACAATCCTGTAAACAATCTCCAGCCAACTCCTGCCAATATAAACAAGCTAACTCCAGAGCCAAAACCCCACTTATTTACAACTTCATCCATAAAAACAATCGCCAACCCACCTAAAATAAGTTGTAAAATAACAATAAACGTAAATCCGGGCATTGCCTCTAAACCCCTCATTAAAACATAAACTAAGGCCTCAAATATAATAAAGAAAAACACGGTTAGCTTCTGCAAACCTTGAAAATATTTTTTCCCTTCCGGTGTTCTCAAATCTATTTCAAGAATCTTGCTCCCAACTAATAACTGCAAAATAATAGAAGCCATAACAATTGGTCCTATACCTAAGCTAATTATACTTCCAAACTCTGTTCCAAGTATTATCGCAAGAAACTGAAATTGCTGCAAAGAGTTTTCTGACAATCCAACAAGAGGAATATTTGCCAAGACGAAAAACAAGACAATAACAACTAAAGTCCATTTAAGTTTAACATTAAAACTTAATTTTTTTTCAACTGGGGGTTTAACCTCTGGCAAATTATGCAAGATGTCTTTTAAAGCCATTATATTAATCTGTTAAAAGGTTTTATAAAGTTTTTTAAATCATACATTCTTATTTACAAAATGAGGGAAGAAGTTAAAAAATGGCTTAATCAATCGAAATATGATTTTGATACTGCTAAAGAGAATTTTCAAAACAAAAGATATAATTTTGTAGTTTTTTTATGCCATCAGTCAGTTGAAAAAGCACTAAAAACACTAGTTGTAAATAAAGAGAAAGACCCAACAGTATTTTTTAAATCACACTCTCTTATTTTTCTTGGAAAAAAGGCCAAGTTACCTGAAAAATTTCACACTTTTCTCAGAAAGTTGACTCCAGAATATATTGTTACAAGATATCCTTCTGAAGCAACCGAAGTTCCTTATGAACTATATGACGAAAATATTGCTAAGGAATATTTAGATAAAACGAAAGAGGTTTTAGAATGGATAGAACAACAACTCTAATCTTGAAAAAATTTGCTAAAAAATTAAAAGAAAAATATCCTGATGCAAAGATTTATTTATTTGGGAGTAGAGCAAGAGGAGATAATTTCATAACAAGCGATTTTGATATTTTAATTGTATCAGATAAATTCAAAAATATAAAATTTAATTTAAGATTAAGAGAGATTTACAAATATTGGGATGAAGATTATATTCTTGAACCTATTTGTTATACTTTTTCAGAATTTGAGGAGAGAAAAAACAAAGTAGGAATTGTTAAACAGACTTTAAAGGAAGGGGTTGAGTTGTAGTTTCCTATTTATTTTAATTATGTTTAACTTTATAATACTCTAATCTTTCCTCGTAGTTAAACTAACTGTCTTACCACCAGCTTTTTCAATTTTCTCTTTTGCATGTTTTGAGAATGAAGCCGCTTTAATCACAAATTTCTTGCTGATTTCTCCGTCGCCAAGTATTTTATAGTTAGGAAGATTAACTTCTATTTCATCTTTAACATTTTTTGCAACTCCCTCTTCAATATAACTTTTTAGATTTTTTTCTATATCTCCTAAATTAATTTTTTTTCTCTTATCCTTCAAAGCTTTTTTTTCTCTTATCCTCCCTTTTCTTCCAAAATATGGATACATGTATTTTATAACATATGTTTTTCTCTGATCAGCTCTTTTGCCAGTTCCTGCCATTCCTTTTCCGCCCCGATTTCCAGAGCCCTTTCGTTTTTTAGCAGCATGTCCATGCAGTCTTGTCCCTCTCATTAGCTTAGATTTTCTTCTTTTTTTAAGTTTCATTTTATTAAAAATTTTTCTCCAATATTTAAAATTTTGAATGATTGAAAATTTTCAATTTTCATTTTATAACATTCTCCTTATCAGCTCATTTATTTTTTCTCTATGATTTCCTAAAACTCCTTTAGGAAATCTTTCTTTTGAATTTATTCCACCTCTTGGAGGAGGTAGTCTGAAAAAAGGTTTTATATTAAATTCTGACAATTTTTTTCCACTTTCAAAAAATTCTTCAGCGAATTTTTTCTTGTTTACCTTTTTAGTTTTATCAATAAGCTCCCCTCTTTTTTCAACTAGCTCAATAAACATTTCTTTAGTTATATTTCCATAAGCAACAAAATTCTCGACTTTTTTCACCATTCCAATAATTTCATTCTTCTCTTTCAAAACAACACAGACAAATTTTTTCCGAAGTCTTAATTTGTCTAGAGTTTCTTTTATATCTTTCTTAACTTCCACTTGTCCTTTTATTCTTATTACAGCTATCATTTTTTAAGTTCAGTTGTTTTCTTTAATGCTTCTATACATGCTTTGATAAGATTTATCGTGCTTCTTGTCTGGCCAAAAGTTTTACCATAGACATCTTTAACTCCTGCCAATTTTAAAATTTTTTTACATTCATCTCCAACAACCAATCCAGTTCCTTGTGGTGCTGGATACAAGATTATTCTTGAGCTTCCACATTTTCCTTTCACCTTGAAAGGTAAAGAATGTAGCTCTTTACAAGAACAATTAAAACTTCCACATCCTCTTTCAATTCTTAGTAAATTAAGTTTAGATTTTCTTAATGCTTTTTCTCTCGCAGGCAGAGTTTCTTTTGCCTTTCCAACACCAACTCCAATATGACCATTTTCGTCCCCAACAACAGCCATACAAGAAAAAGTTAAAACATTTCCTTCAGCTGTTTTTCTTTGTGTCTGTCTCCAAACTCTTCTTTTTCCTCCCCCAAATTTTCCTTTTGCCTGCCCTATTAAAATTAGATCACTTTTTAGACTAACCAACGAGTCTACAATTTCTGCTTCTAAAATTTTATAATTTTCTAAAATCTCATCAATATTTTTTATTTTGCCCTCTTTAACCAGCCTTCCCAACTTTGTTTTTGGATTCCATGCTGAAATCTCTTTCTTTTCCTTTTCTTCTACTAATTCTTCTATCTTTTTCGTACTATTTTTTTCAACTTCTTCTATTTGTGTTTTCATTTTATTTTAAGCTGCTTTTAATTTTTTCAAAATTTACATTTTTATTTTTTAAGTGATTACCCTTTAATCTCTTTTCATCAGGGAATATTTCCTTTTTATGAGGAACTTTTATCCCAGCATCAATAACGCCATTTAAAAATGCATATGCTCTTGATTTTGGAAGGTTTCTTATCAATCCTATATCGAAAATTGCTTCAACTTCTCCATAAGAACTAAAGTTCTTCTTATTAACAACTCCTTTAATATAATCTTTTATCTTTTTTCCAAGTAGTAATCCAGTCAAATAACATGCAGGCAGTGACTTTAAACTTCCAGCAGAATTTTCAGGCCAGCCATACTCTAGCAACTCTTTAGAAGATACTCCTATTAATACTTTATCTTGTGCTTCTACACTTACCAAATACTGTCCAATAATATATTTATTAGTTTTTCTAAATACTATTCTTGGCTTTCCACTCTTAAGTAAGGCTATTCTTGCCAAATAATCAGTCTTACCTTCAAGCCTTCTTCTTTTCATGTTATTTTTAAAACCTCCTTAAAGTGATCCAGACTTTTAAACTGCCTTGCTTTAATTTTTCCTCTTATTTTATAGTAATCAACTTTTGATATTTTGTCTTTTTCTTTCAAGTTTTTCAAATATCTTCTTAATTTCCTTGTTAAAGTAGCATATTCTCTTTTTCTCGACTTTACTTTTCTCTTAAATTTTCCTTTACCTCTTTTTGTTCTTCTCTTAATTACTTTTTTTCTACCTTTTTTCTCCTTTATCTTAATAACACCTTCTCTTACAAGTTCTTTTATATCTTGTCTTGTAATTGCCTCTTTAATTTCTTTAGTCCTGTCACTATCTAAAATTATTCTTTTAATTCCAACATTCATAACTCTCGCAATTAATTTTTTCTTTTTATTTAGATTCATTTTTTTCCTTAACAAACTTCTTTAAATTAAGAATTTTAATTTCTTTTTCATTTGCTCTTTCCAAGATTTGAATTATTTTCTTTTTGCCTAATTTGGCAAGAATAACTATAGCTTTTTTTTCAACTTTGTCTAAATCTTTTAAATTTCTAACAATAAAAGGAATTTTACCATTTATCTTGTTTCTCTCTACACTTGATTTTCTATATCCAATTTCAACTTTTCTTAACCTTCCTTTACGTTTCTCTCTTATTTTGTTGTGTCTTCCTCTGGGTTTTCTCCATCTTAGTTTATTTTTTCTTCCAAGTTTTTTATATCTTAAACTTCCTGTTCTTAGAAATTTTTTTGCCATTTTATTAAATTAATCTTACTTTTTTACTCCTTTTTCTTTTTCAATTATAAAAATTCCATCTTGGAAAATTCTTCTGTCTTTAGCTCTAATTATTACCGCATTTTCGATATTTGCAGCAGTCTGTCCAACATTATCTTTCTCTATCCCTTCGACAATTACAATATCTTTCTCTATCTTGACTTCAACTCCTGATAGAATCTTGGCCTTTCTTTCTTTCACTTCTCCAAGAAAATTTTTTATTATGAATTCATTACCTTTCACACTAACATTCATTGGAAAGTGAACTGAGCAGACTTGCAATTTATAAATAAATTTTTTATTTAATCCAGCAATCATATTCCTTACATGCGCAGAAGCAGTTTTTATCAATTTCTTGTTTTTTTTAGTAACAACTAAATCTCCAATTATTATTCTGTTATTCTCTTTTCTCGCATGAAAAGGAAGCTTTTTTTCTATAGTCTTCCCATCTTTAGAAATTATAATTAAATTTCCATCTACTTCTGCTACAAATCCCTCAGGTACTTCTATGATTTCTTCAATTTTTTTCTTCATTTTATTAAAAATTTTTCCCCGATATTTAAAATTTTGAATGATTGAAAATTTTCAATTTTCATTTTAGTAGAAGTATGAAATTAAACTTCCTCCAATATTTTTTTCATAAGCTTCTTCGTGTGTTAACAATCCAAAACTTGTTGAAATGACAATGATTCCAAAATTTCTTGCCGGCAGAAATCTTCTTACATACTTTTCAATTTCCTCAACTGTAACATAAAATCTTGGTTTTATTGCTTTACATTCATTTAGCTTTCCAATTTTTATTTTAAGAAATTTTTCCTTTTCATTTAAATTGAATTCTTCAATATAACCATGCCTTTTTGCAATGTCTAAGACTTTTAGTAATAGTTTTGAATATCTTTTTACTGTTATCTCTTTATCTTTCTTTTTCTTACAATTCATTATCATATTCAAAACATCTGCAACTACATCTTGGCTCATTTTAACTATATTTTTTAAATCCGAGTTCTAGAGCTATCTCTCTAAAACACTGTCGGCATAAGTTTAAGTTATAGCTTGAAATATGAGCACCAAATCTTCCACATCTTTCGCACTTTTTTATAGCAATTCCAAATTTTCTTTCTTTCGGCTTGTTATGCTTTAAAAATTTCTTAAGTTTTGCTGGTTTGCCTTTCAACTGCTTCAAAATTTTTCTCCAGTCGCTTGCTGTCATTTTATAAAGCCTCCTTTATTAACATTTTATAAACTTCATCATAATCTAATTTAGAATCAGCTCTAACTTTAAAGTAAGGTAATCCATTATTAAAATTAACTTTACTAAAGTCGATATATCCACTTCCCTTATCTGACCCTAAAACTGGTAATCTAAAACTACTTAATACTCCTAAAATACCATCATAAAAGCTTCTAAATACAAAAGATGCTTCTAATCCTTCTCCATTTTCAAAAACTCCTTCAAAAACCACATTATGTACATATGGATTTCCTTTTTGCTTAAATCTAATAAAATATCTTAGTAGACAAATTTCTAAAGAAACCCGCCCCCTAAATACTTCACCTTCTATCATTTTATCCTCAAATTAAAGTTTTCTTGCATGAATTTAATTATCTCTTCTTTCGTAATATTATTTTTTCTTGGAAGTTTTCCTCTTTTAATTTTTTTCATCTTGACTCTTTTTCCTGCTCGATAAAAAGAAACACTTACATCAAATCCAATAATTCCAATATCTCTTTGATACTGCAGTCCAGGAACTTCTATATACTCTTTAATTCCAAATGAAAAAGAGTTTTCAGAAATCTGCTTTTGACTAAGAGTATCATTTATTGTTCATAACAATCTCTTAAGGAGTTCTTTAGCTTTTTCTCCTCTAATTGTTACCATACACCCAACTTCTAATCCTGGTCTGACTCCAAAAGATGGAATTCTTTTTTTAGATTTAACTTTCATTGGACTCATTTCAGAAATCATTTTTAATAGCTTAAAACCTCTTTCAAGCTGCTCTTCAGTTCCACCTATACTTAACACAACTTTCTCTATCCTAACTTCTTGCATCTTGTTCATCTTAACTTAAAACCATCAAATTATCTATCTTTACATTTATTTTTTTATCTCCAACATCAAGTAAACATAACCCTCTATTCTCATCCACACTTTCGATTTTTCCTTCTTTACTTATATGCTTTCCACTAAGCACAATTGCCTTTGCACCAGTTTTTAATGAAAAAACTTTTTCGATTTTGTTGTCTGTAAGATTGATTAAAGTGGAATCTCCAACATTAATTTTCTCTTTTGTTAAAATATTCCTACCATCACTTAAATTTATCTGAATCTTGTTACCATGCAGAATTTTCTTGCCAATTACTTTTACTATTTTATTATTTTCAAATTCTTTAATTTCACTAAAATCAAATTTGTTATTTTTTATTTTAATCCTAAAATTTTTGTTTTCGATTGTTAGAGTATCAAAAAGTGTTAATGGGAAATTAACATCTCTAACAATTTTACCATTAACTCTCACTTTTTCAGAACTTAGTATTTTTTTAGTTTCTTTTTTATTTTGGGAAATTTTCATCAGATCCCTTAAGATAAATAGCAATGGCAGTGCTTTTCTCAAGTTGTGTTTAGGCACAGCTACATATTTTGTTCCTTTTCTTGGAACTGGCCATGTTTTCGGCATTTTGCTTCTTTTAAGATGCATTTTTTTCTCCTAAATTTTCTTTTCTGCCTTTTTTCTCAGAAGAATTTTTTCCCTTTCTTTGTCTTCTAAATTTAATTCTTGTATCTGTAAATTTGATGAATCAAAATAAACGTTAATTTTTGCCCCAGCTTTCTTTTGTCTTTGCATTCCTTCAACACTAACCTTTAAATTTTTTACATCCACACTTTCAACCTTTCCAGTTTTTCCCCTGAATTTTCCTTTCATTATCTTAACAAGATCTCCTTTCCTAACAGGCAAGCTTCTTACACTATATTTTTTTCTAAGCTCTTTGTTTAAGTTGGCAGATAAAAATTTATTTTTTATATGAAGTGGAGCATTAAATCTGTATTTTCTCTGTTTTCTTTTCTTCTTACTAGATTTCCACGAAGTTGAAAATTCTTTTTTCATCTTAAACAATTATGCTTGCAAGTTTTGCAACCTCCTTCCATCTTTCTGCAACTTCTCTTGGGATAGGACCTTTAATTTGCGTCCCTTTTGGATTTCCTTTTTCATCTTTTAACAAAGCCACAGCATTATCTGTAAAGCAGATTCTCTCTCCTGTTAGTCTTCTGTACTGTCTTTTTTGTCTTATAACAACTGCATCAAAAACCTGTCCTTTCATGTCCGGCTTTCCAACTCTTACAGAAACTTTAACCCAGTCTCCAATTCCACATGCAATCTGTCTTCCTTTAACACTTTTCCCCCTCTTCACACCAGTTATTCTAACCATTCTTGCTCCTGAATTATCTGCTGCCAAAATTAAACTTCCTATATTCAATGCCTTTGTCCTTCTCGCTGTTATAGCTTTCATTTTTGTTTTCCCTCCCCAACTTTTCTAATGTAGACAAAGTGAATCAACTTGCTTAAAGGCCTACACTCTCCAACTAAAACAAACTCTCCTAATTTTACTTCATTTTCTTTACAATAAGAAAGTCTGGCATGAAGTCTTGTTTTCTTCTTTGCATATCTTTCGTATTTTCTTATATAAATTATTCTCTCAAATTCTATTACAATTCTTCTTGGAAATTTTCTAATTACATATCCTTTAAATTGCCTTCCTCTTATCTTTAAACTTCCATGAAAAGGACACTGTCTATCTGTACAACTACTTTTGTCGCTTTCCACTATAACTTTTTCTATCTTTCCTGCCATTTTTATCCTGTTAGCTTATTTGTTCTTCTTTAAACCCTAATTTTATTAGAGCTTTTTTTATGTTTTTTCTATGGTCTCCTTGTAACTCTATTACTCCTTGTTTAACTGTTCCGCCACATGCTAGTTCTGTTTTTAACTTTTTCGCTATTTCTTTTATATCTATACTGTTGTCAAATCCGCTTACCAAAGTTATTAATTTTCCAAACTTTCTTTTCGAAACCCCTACATTTATCCTTTGTTCACTCTTGGAGATCTCTTCGCATACACAGGCCTGTTTCGGCAAACCACATTTAGGGCATATATCCATTTTTATTTTTTGAGTGTTAATATCCTGGCAATTGCCTTTTTAATTTCTTTATTTTTTATTTTTCCAGATTTGTTCGCTTCTACTTTTTTCTTAACCAACTCAAATTTTAATTCTTTCAACTTTTCTTTCCTTTCTTTCTCGCTCATATTTTTAATCTCTTTATATTTTATAACAGCCATTTTATCATTCAATTTTATTTTTAATTTTCTTCCTTTCTTTTTTTATAGGAGTTACAGAATACTGGCTTTCCTTTAATTTCTCAAAATTCTTTCTTATCTGAGAAAGTATCTCTTGATTTAATTTAATTTGATCATGAATTTTAACATCTGGAGAAAGTATAGCAACTTTAATTCCAATAACTCCTAAAATAGTTGTCGCAACAGCATTTGCCCTATCAACTATTTTCGCTGTATCTCCTGTTTTCTTTAAATAACCTGAAGCAAATCTCCAGCTTTTTGCTCTTTCACTTGGTAATTTTCCACTTAATCTTATTTCTACTCCTAGAGCTCCTGCTTTAATTATTCTTTCTAACGTTTTGTATGCAATTACCTTAAACTTTAAACTTCCTAATCTTTGCAGAGATATTGCAAGCTCGTCAGAAATTGTCTGCGCATCAAATTCTGGTTTTGTTATTTCTCTTACTTCTATATGGGGACTTTCTAACTTAAATTTCTTCTTTAAAATCCCTGTTAATTCATTAATTTTCTCTCCTTTTCTTCCTATTATAAATCCGGGTTTATTTGTTCTTACAATTATTTTCTCGCCTATTGGAGTGTATTCTATACTAATAGAGCTTATTTTTCCTTTTCCTAAACTTTCCCTTATATACTCTTTAACTCCATATTCATCTTTCTTCAGCTGTATGAACTTTTTCTCTTCCATTTTTATTTTATTTCTCCAGAATTTAATAAATTAAATATAATTCCAAGATATTTTCTTACATACCAATGAAAAGATGCCCTTTCATTTCTAAACTCACTATCTGTTATTATTCTATGGTCCGAGCTTGTTTTGTCTAATTTTATTTTTTGAGAATTATTAATGGCTCTTAAAGCATATACAATATTAGTAGTTTCAACTCCTTCATTATTTTTCAACCATTCAACATCATCATCAAAAAAAACATCCTCACTTCCTAACTCTTTTATAACATCAACATTTAATCCTGTTTCTCTCTCAGTAATCTTTTTAATTGCACTTTCTCTTTTTAATCCTCTTGGTTTTCTACCACCAATCGGCCACCAATAACCTTTCGCTGGATTCTCTGCTCTTCTGACTAACAAAATTCCTCCAGGCATTATTACATACCCATCAATACATAAAATAGGTATGAATTGTTTAATTGTTCTATAAATTTCTGGAGGAATCATTTCATATTTCTTCCTATCACTTTCGTACAATCTTTCAGGTAAACTTTTTGATATTTCCATTTTTATTTTATAGGAGTTGATAAGAACCTTTGGTTCTTACTTGCAACTAATATAACATTTGTCCTTTTGAATCTTCTTGACCCAAATCTTCTGTAAGGTCTAGAAGCTTTGTCAGCCTTTGCAACTGAAATATAAACCTCCCCAAGATTATTTATGTTGGTGTTTGCATCTAAACTTTTCAATAGTTTTATAAAAACACCAGCTGCATTAATTGGATATCTTCCCCTTTCCATCCCCTTCCTATGTGGCAACTCTCCTTTCATTGGTATTGCTTTTTTCCCCTTAACAACTTCTTCTATTTCTCTTATTGCAATCTCTATTCTTTTTCCTTTAATAAATCTACAAATCGCAACAGCATGTTTCTTTGATATCGGTAAGCTTAATCCTCTTACAAATACATATTTTTTTTCTGACTTACTTTCTTTCTCAATTTTTTTAGTCTCTTCCTTCACAGCTAGTTTTTGCTCTTCTAATTTCTTTTCTCCTTCATTTTTCTCACTCTCTTTTAACTCATCTTTCTTTTCTCCTTCCACCTCGACATTTATATCTTTCTCTATTTGTTTTTCTTTCTTTTCACTCTCTTTTTTCTTCACTTTTCCCTTAACTTTATTGTTTTTCTCAACCATTTTACTTCACAGACATTGCAGCAGAGCTTCTTGTAGCCCCAATTCCTGCTGCTCCATGTTTAACTTGTTTTCTTGTTATTGCAAATTCTCCTAATCTATGACCCAACATCTCATAACTAATTTTTACAGGAAAAAATTCTTTTCCATTATAGACATGAATTGTCATATCAATCATTTGAGGAACTATAACAACATCTCTAAGATGTGTTCTTATTGGTTTTCCTTTTTCCATATTCTTTCTACATCTTTTGACAAACTTCTCTATAACATCAAAATTTCGTAGAATAGTTCTTCTAGCTCTTGCTTTAACATATTTTGAAAATTCACGAATATCCATTTGTCTTAATTCTTCTAGTTCTTTCCCACGATATAAAATTTTTCTCGTTTCCATCCTACAAGCTTATTTTTTTCTCCTACCAGTTCTTCGTGGCCTTAGCAATCCAACTTTTCTTCCAGGCGGCGCATTTGATTTTGAAATTTTGCTTTTTATTCTTTTACCTCTTCCAGATCCAAACGGATGGTCTACAACATTCATTTTAACAGCAGAAGTTCTAGGCCATAATTTATTTTTTGCCTTCATCATATAATACATTTTTCCCGCTTTTATAATCGGTTTATCTAGTCTTCCCTGTCCAGCGATTTCACCCATAGTGGCCCGGCAACTTTCATTTAACCATATCTCTTTCTTGCTCGGCATTAATACTCCAACTTTTCCAACAGATTTTTTAACTATCATCGCGCTTGCTCCTCCAACTCTGACAAGTTTTCCACCATCTCCAGGAGTTATTTCTAAATTGTAAACTCTGCTCCCTATGGGAATATTTACAAGCTTCAGAATATTCCCCAATTTTTCTTCATTTCCTCCAATTGTTATTTCTTGATATTCTACCATTCCATTAAATGCAGGATTATAGAAAAAGTGATTTCCCATTTTTATTTTCGCTAAAGGCGCCGTATGAGCAGGAGAGTTCATTATTTTTATAACTACTGCTTTTCCTTCTATGGATGGATATTCAACTTTATATTTATAAGCTTTTCTTCTTACTCTGTATCTAGGTCCTCCATGTCCTCTTGCCTGTTGTATAATTCTTTTTCCCATGTTTAAATTTCCCTAACTATTTTTTGAAGTTTAAATGCTTGAAAATTTATGATTTTCATGTTTTATTTACAATATTCCCAATTTAGTTGCCAGATTAGATGCAAGATTTGATTTTATAAGTTTGACATAAACAATTTTTCTATTATCTTTTATTAAAGTTCTTATCCTATCAATTTTAACATCGAAAAATTTTTCTAAATATTCTTTTATTTCTTTTTTATTGTGTTTCCTTTCAACTAGGAAAACAATAGTGTTCTCTAATTCAATCAACTTAACAACTTTTTCTGTCATTATTGGTTTGATTATCATCTTCCCCACCTTTCCTTAATTTCATTTATAGCATCTTCAGTATAAACTGTCAGCCTTCCAAGGGGCCACAAATCTTTAACACTAAGCTGATTTACTTTTACAACATCAATTCCCTTAATTTTGAAATTTTCTTTATTCCCGATAACTAAAAGCAATCCAGCAGTTTTTTTGTATTTCCTGTCTCTTGATTTTCCTTTTCCT
>CAYIIQ010000015.1:0-14447 GCA_964363545.1 Candidatus Woesearchaeota archaeon
GGCGAAGCCAAAAAATCAAAGTTTTTGAGAATGCTGTTTTATATGATTTTGAAATAATATTTTTTGAGTGTGCAATGTATTAGAGAGACACACACTTTCCGATAGTTTTTTAAATAAATTCAGATTTTCTAAAAAGATGGTCGAATTAAAACCAGAACAATTACAATATATTTGTAGAGAACAATTTGAAACAGGACTTCCCCTATTTAGAAATCCATTTAGATCTCCAGAACAAATAGAAAATGTTATCCCAACTCTGAGGAGACTAATGTTAGAAAGAGATATTGCTTCGGAAGAATATGTGGCGGTTTTAAGAGTTCTTCCAGGAAGATTTACTGCGCCAGATGAGCTTTCTTTTTATCTTGGTTTTGGAAATGTTTTATTAAGAAAAGAAGATTCTATAATGCGAACAAAAGTTGAAGAAATCACAATAGACGATTTTATTAATAGACTTTTGACAGGAACAATTTATCAAATAGAAGGAGAATATGGTACTTTTGCAGCATCTCGTTTTTTACTCAATAGTTATATATTGCTCTCACATCCTTCTGTTTTGGTATCGCATGAGGAAGTTGAACAAAACGAGGGTATTTATGGTATATGGGGAAAAAAATTTCCTTCAGATAGATGTATTGAACCAGTTTCTGAAGATATTCTTTATGGAAACTATGGTAAAATGAATGCTGCAGAGGTTACGGAATTTTTTTTAGGAATGGTTTCTGGAAGAAAATCAAGACTACCCGATGATGTTAGAAAAGATTTAAATGCCAGATTAGAGTAAAGAATTCTGCGCGCGTCTCTCCTATTTTGATGGAAGAAAAATAGTCCAAGAATATAAAAAGTAAATCTTTCGTTTTTTTGATAAAAACATTATCTCTCATAAATCCTTGCAGCAGATGTAAATCCTATTACTTCAGAAGCTTTTTTGCCAGGAAAAGCTTCAAATTTTATTTTTCTGTTTTCAAGCATTTGAACAAGTGCAACACCTTGCACAATTTCATTACTTACAGTTTTCAAATCCTTTACCAAAGATATCACATCCCATGAATTTCCGCTTGGAGTAATATGGTCATATTTAACAAGCTCGTATTTTACCAAAAAATTTTCAATTCCAACACTGGCAGGATCAGGAGAATTCCCTTTAACACCGAATTGTTTTGAATTTTCTTCTCCATAATTTCCTATTGAGATTACTATTCTTTTTGGATCATAGGCGTCATATACAATGGACAAATGTCCTAGCCAATACCTTTCTAAGCTGGTATCTCCAGCATAGCCATCTGTTCCCTCCAAAAACCAATTTCCAACCAGCTTCCCATCAATATCATAATCTATTTTTCCACTTATTGGTTCAGCTGTTCTTACGCTTTTTTCAATAAGTTTGCTTCTTACTGGCTCGTTGAAATAGTCATAAGTATTGGGAACATGGATTTTCCAAGATTCTCCACGATAATGATCAGGAACTACAAAACCAGACAAAACAACTTCCTCATCAACAAGATTATAATCAACATTTTTTTCATAATAGCCAATCAATTCATCTCCCTTAACAGGAATTCTGAGACTTACATAACTATTATTATCAGGAGCATATGGTTTAAACTTTTCAGCAAAAGTACCCAAATGAATATAAACACTTGAAATAGTACATGTGTGCTCGATCACAACCCTATAATCCTCTCCGTTCTTTGCTCCTGGCATATGTCCTATATCAGTGATGTATCCATCACCAGGAGAATAGATTTCAATATTATATCCTTCATTGTCAAAATTCTGAAAATAATGATGGTCAATAGGAGTTACATGACTATCAATCATTAATCCTAAAGGTAAAAAAACCTTGGTTTTATCTAAATTTACCGGAGCAAAGTCAAATTTCGTTTTCGTTCCTTCACATACTTCTTGTCTTTCACTCTCTATATTTTTTTCTGTTAAAGGTTCTTCAGGTAGAAAAATTATTTTACACAATTCATCTTCATTTTCTTTACAATACTCGTCGCATCTTCCACGATTATTTAAGCAAAAATCTTTACATTCATCTTCTCCTGTACAGAGATTGCCCAATTGTGGAATGTTAGAAATAGATTCATCTACTAATTCTGATTCTGGAATTTCTTCTTTTTTTTCTTTAAGTTGTTGTTGAATATACATAATAAAAATAAATGCAATTATTATTATAATAAATCCAAAAATCCAATACTCCTTTTTCAATTTCATTATAATATTAAATAAAAAGAGGTTAAATATCTTATTGAAAGAAAGAGTTGAAAAAATAAATTTATTTTAATTATCTAGTGTATTCTATAATTATGCTTTAATTTAAAATTAAATTATATCCCTTAGTAGACGACGTAATTTTCATTCTAAAATAACAAGATAAAATTTGGCTTTGTTAATTAATAGTAATAATTAAATTCGATAAAATTATATTTTAATATATTTATACAAATTAAATTTTTATTTGTTTACAACATTATTTACTTCACATACTATCCGTTATTTATCACTACATCACAATAACAACTTATAAAAGTCGAAAGCTTTTTAAATCAATATGTATTTAAAAAGCTTACCATGACCAAGAAAACTTCTCTTAAAGTTCAAAACATTGTTGCTACAACTTCTCTTAATGTTGATGTTTCTCTTACAAAATTAGCACGAGTCCAGAATAACACAGAATACAACCCAGAAACATTTCCAGGACTTGTTTTGCGTATTAAGAAACCAAAATCTGCAGTTCTCGTTTTTTCTTCAGGAAATCTTGTGTGTACAGGAACTAAATCAATCGGGCAAGTTAAACAAGTTATAGACATTGTAATAAAACAACTGAAGAAAATAAATGTAAAAGTTAAGGAAAAACCGAAAATAAATGTCCAGAATATAGTTGCAAGTGGAAGCATAGACTTAATGTTAAACTTAAATTTGCTTGCTCTTGAACTTGAAAACACAGAGTATGAACCAGAGCAGTTTCCTGGACTTGTTTACAAACTTGTAGAACCAACAGCAACTTTCTTGCTTTTCACAAACGGAAAACTAGTTTGCACAGGAACAAAAAACAGAGCCCAACTTGAAGAATCAATGTCACAGCTTATAAAAAATGTGAAAGCTGCGATAAGAAAATCTAAAGAGTAAGTTTAATTGGGTTTTAGAGTATGATAAGATTTGGGTGTGAGTTTGGTTGTGGATTTTACTAATTATTTATTAACTCTAAAAGAATCGTTACTTTCCTAATAGAACCTGGATTAGAAATAACTAAATCATAATCTCCTAGAGGTTCTCTATAGGAGAGAGGATTGTATATACCTATATTTAAATTTACTTTTCTTCCTGCAATAGTTTCAGCAAGAATATTAGGATCTTCATGTGCCCGCGCATCTAGCCAACACTGATTATTATTGTCTCTTACCCATCCACAATGAAAGAAAAGTATATCACTTAAACATTCTGGACAATCTCTTAAAGTCTCAAAAGTTGAATCATGTGGACCTCCCCCACCCCTAGATACTTTTAAGCCTTCTCTTTCAAAATAATCTGATAACCTATCAATTAAATATGTCTTGCCACTATCTGGCCAACCATAAACAGCAGCTAAAATTGGTTTTTCATACACACTTTTAATTAATTCAATTGCTTCCTTAATACCCTGCTCTAAGTCTAAATTTCTTGTCATTTTAATTAAAATAGTTATTATTCACTTTATAAAGCTAACTAGAATAGATTTTACCATTTCTCTACCCTCCAAACTATAAAATTTCCCAAATTAAATAATCACTTAAATATAGCTACAAAGGATTTAAACTATATCTTCATGAATAGAAATTAATTTAAAACCAACTGCATTCTTAAAAGAAGCTTATAAAAGAAATTATAAATTCTTACAACAATGGAAAGAAAAACAGAGGACTTGATATTAGAGGCACGAAACTTCTTTAACTTCTATAAAAGAGAAGTAGGAAGAACTGTAAGAGAAGGGAAAAAGTCAATCTATCTTGATTTTAACGAGCTTGCATCTTTTTCTTATGAGCTTGCAGAAATGCTAATTCAAACTCCTGAAGAAATTTTCCAAATTCTAGAAGTTTCACTCGAAGAATCTGGGCTTATTACTAACCCGAGAGTAAGAATAGCAAACTTGCCTGAAACTCATTCAGAAAAAATCAGAAACTTGCGAGCAAAACATCTAAACAAGCTTATTCAAGTTGAGGGAATTGTAAGACAAGCAAGTGAAGTCAGGCCACAAGTTATAAATGCAAAATTTGAATGTCCTTCTTGTGGCACCATACTTTCAGTTTTGCAAATTGAATCAAAATTCAGAGAACCTACAAGATGTAGCTGCGGAAGAAAATCTGGTTTTAAACTTATTGCAAAAGATATGGTAGATGCTCAAAGAATTGTAATAGAAGAAAGTCCTGAAAGTTTAGTTGGAGGAGAACAACCAAGAAGACTTTCAGTTTTTCTG
Source organism: Candidatus Woesearchaeota archaeon (assembly GCA_964363545.1). GTDB lineage: Archaea > Nanobdellota > Nanobdellia > Pacearchaeales > GW2011-AR1 > CAYIIQ01. Next base: position 4,457 of record CAYIIQ010000015.1, read on the forward strand.
AAAGAAGATTTAGTAGAGCCGAGAATGGAGGACAAAACAACTCCTGGAAGCAGAATCAGAGTTATTGGAATATTAAAAGAAATTCCAACACCTAGCAGAACAGGCGGTATATTAACTCGATATGATATTTCAATCGAAGCAAATAATTTAATCCCACTAGAAGAGACTTTCGAGGAGTTTGATATAACAGAAGAAGATGAAAGGCAGATAAAAGAGCTTGCAGCAGATCCAAGAGTTTTAGAAAAATTTACAGAAAGTATCGCACCATCAGTTTATGGTTATGAAGAAATTAAGCAATCTTTAGTTTTGCAGTTGTTTGGAGGTGTGAAAAAAGTGAGAGGTGATGGGACGCACTCTCGTGGAGATATACATGTTCTATTAGTTGGAGATCCTGGAGTTGCAAAATCTGTAACTCTAAAATTCATATCAACTATAGCCCCAAAAGGAAGGTATATCGCGGGAAAGGGCGCATCTGGTGCAGGAATTACAGCAACAGTTGTAAGAGACGAATTTTTGAGGGGGTGGAGTTTAGAAGCAGGATCAATGGTTCTCTCAAATAAAGGAATTCTATGTATCGATGAACTGGAAAAAATGGATCCGAATGAAAGAAGTGCAATGCACGAATCTCTTGAACAGCAAACAGTAACTATTTCCAAAGCCAACATACATGCAACATTACGAGCAGAGACAAGTGTTCTAGCAGCAGCAAATCCAAAGTTCGGAAGATTTAATCCTTATGACACTATTGCGAGTCAGATTGATATTCCTCCCACGCTAATAAACAGATTTGATGTTATTTTTATTTTGAAAGATAGTCCAGACAAGTTCAGAGACGAAGCAATAGCAACCCATGTTCTTCTCGAACACAAAAACCCAAACACTAAAACTGCTATAGAAAGGGAGCTTTTTAGAAAGTATATAGCCTATGCGAAACAAAAAATTCGTCCTGAATTAACTGATGAAGCTATAACCGAGATAAAAAAATTTTACGTAGATTTGAGAAACACTCCGGTATCTATTGATCAGCCAACAAAACCTCTTCCTATATCAGCAAGACAGCTTGAAGCTTTAGTTAGACTAAGTGAGGCAAATGCAAAAATGAGATTGAACAGAAAAGTTACAAGAGAAGATGCGATGATAGCTATAAATATGATGAAATATTATCTTATGCAAGTTGGTTACGATTATGAAACAAAAACTTTTGACATTGACAGAATTGCGACAGGAGTTTCAACAAGCCAAAGAAGTAAAATCATGCTTGTAAGGGAAACTCTTTCACGACTTGAAAGCAGACTTGGAAAACTTATTCCAGTTGAAGAATTAAAAAAAGAGTTGGAAGGAAAGCTAACAGAGAAAGACATTGATGATGCAATTGAAAAATTAAATATGTCAGGAGATATTTTTAAGCCAAGAAGGGGTTTTTTGCAGAGGTTGTAAAATGGAGGTAAAAGAACTGCAAAATAAAGCTGATGAGATTATAAAAATTATGGATAGAACTTTGGGTATTAATCACGATGCCGATAAAACAATAATACATATATTAGAAGAATTAGGAGAGATAGCAAGACAAATTAATAACGTGAATATCAGGAAGATTGAACAAGATAAAGAGAACTTAGAGGAAGAAATTGCTGATGTAATAATTCTGACAATTAGATTAGCAAATATTTATAATCTTGATATAGAAAAAGCGATTATTAATAAAATAAAAAAATTAAAAGCGAGGTATAATTTATAAACGAGAGAAAAAATGCACACACAAAGAAACGTCGCTTATAAACTGAAAATAAGCGATATAATAAATGGAGAGGCGAATTTAGAAGAGGAAAGATTAAAATATGTAGAAGTAACTGATAAAAAAGTTGTAAGAGTCAATGTTGTAGCAAATGTGATTGAAAAATTTGAAGGAAGCGGTGAAAAAAAATATCTCAGTTTGACAATTGACGATGCTTCTGGACAAATAAGAATAAAGATTTTCGGAGATGACGTTGATAGATTCAAAAATATAGAACAGGGCCACACAATAATGGTTATAGGAACTGTAAGATTTTTTAACAATGAGCTTTACATTCTTCCTGAAATAATAAGAGTTCTTGATTATCGGTATTTACTAGTACGAAAGCTGGAACTTGAAAAAATGAAACCAAAAGAGATAAATAAAGAAGAGATAAAAGCTGTAAAAGACCAAATAATAGATATGATAAAACAGGAAGAAGAGAATGGCGGAATTGATGTTGATAAAATAGTAATGGAAATAAAAGCGACTCCAGAAATAATCAACCACGAAATTAAAAAGTTGCTAGAAGAAGGTGCAGCCTATGAACCGAGGCCGGGAAAGATTAGGTACTTGGGTTAGTGTTTTTTCAACAAGTAATTCAAAAAAACATGTTCTTCATCTAATTTAGTTTGAGAATAAAATAAGATATTAAAGAAAGGACATAAAGACTGCGGATTAAAATCCGCGAGGGTTTCTTAAAAGCTCACTTTAAAGTCCACTTTAAAGTAATAACAAAACAAAAGGTTTATAAATCAGCCATTTCTAGAAAAATCAATGGTGATACAAGTAGCATTAAGAAATGAAGCAAATGAATCAGCAAGTGTACTATATGATTCTATAATAAGAGCATATAATGAATCTATTCAAGGGTATAATCCAGCATTAAAGAAATATTTAGGTAGATATGGTCAATCAGATGGAATGCTCACTGGCTCAAGTCCACTTATGCAAGTTAATTTACAAGATTCTGGTTTGCTTCCAGAAGACGCTAGAATTATAACAAGAAGTGAATTAGAAACTGCAATTCCTAGAAGCGATCAATTTTTAAGAGGGGTTTATACTGATTTTGGAATTGCTTTACTTACACCAGGAGATTCTTATACTCCTAATGATTTGCCTGCTAAGATATTAGCAGAACAACTAGAACACAGAGGAATTAATCTTGGCAAAGGAAAATTAATAAACTTAGTAGCTCTAAGTCTACAAGAAGATCAAAATTCTAAGTATGGTGCTGTTTTTAGATTAAATGATGGGGCCAATGAAGATAATATTTTAGATGTAGGTAATTTTAAATGGCATTCTCTTAGAAATGAAGGTTTGTCCTGTGCCGTTTTCGACAGGAGCAGGGGCTGGGTTGCCTACTACTGGAATTTGGGTGATTCTGGTAGCGATGGCAGGGTAGTCGTCGTAAGTGGCGAAACCACTTCGCCAAAAATTTTGGATGACTATCTTACTAGTTTTAGACAAGAAAGAGATGAAGAAATTGCAGAAAGAGAAGCTGGATTAAGAGTAGAATAATTTTTAAAGTCTTCGCAAGAAACCTGTATGCTTTAGAAGATAGAGGATGTCATATCTTCTCGAATTTTCTATCTTCTCTTCTTTTTCACATTCGCTCTAACAACCCTATTAAGTCTCAACGCAATCCAAATTAATAGTACAAGGGCCAAAAACAATAACAAAAATCTCCACACATCAGTCAAATTCTGCCAGTTTCTCACACTTCCATAAAAAATTGAACCTATTCCTGAAGCAATTAAAGCACTTCCAACAGGCTCTACAGACAAAATTAAGTATCCAACAAGTAAAGTTAAAATCCCGACAACTAAAGCAATGACAAATACAGTTTTATCATATCTATTTCTATAATTCTCATATTCCAAATTACAAAAATTACATTCTATACTAGTAATACAGCCTTTTTCGTCATAACTGTTCTCGGGAAATCCTTTTTTATTATAACACTCATCTATCTGTTTCTGAATTTCATTTGAGACATTGCAAACAGGATCTTTAGTGTCACGAATAATTGCAGGAACAGGTCTTTCATACATTCCACGAGAACAGAAATCATCATATTGCGGAGAATTATAAAAAGCTTCTATACCATAAACTAAAGCAAGCATGTAAACAACAAATATTCCTACTCCCAAAATTAGATTTTTGACTTGCATAAACTCTCAAGGATAAACACATTTATAAATCTTGCTTGTAGAATAAACACATGGAATACGAAAAACTCCTAGAACAAGCGTACAAGAAAATTAAGCCAATAGAAAGTCGTGTGGACAGATTTGAAGTCCCACAGATAGACAGCATTATACAAGGAAACAAGACAATTATATCAAACTTTGGACAAATAGCCTCTTATTTAAGACGAGATAAGGAACACTTAGAAAAATTTTTAGAAAAAGAAGTTGCAGCTCAAGGAAAACCAGATGGCGATAGACTTACATTCATCAAAAAAATACCTTCAAGAAAAATAGATGAGAAAATTCAGTATTATGTAAAGAAATTTGTTATATGTAAAGAGTGTAGAAAACCAGACACGGAAATTGTAAAAAAAGGAGATTTCTGGTTTGTTCATTGTTTGGCGTGTGGAGCAAGACATTCTGTTTCGAAGATATAGAATAATGAATTAGAAAGTAAGGCAAATTGATAGAAATCTTCTTAAACTTCTTTTACCTAATAAAATCATGTTAATAAAAATCCACAAGTCTTACAGATACCTTGTTGCAATCTGTGATAATGATTTACTTGGAAAAAATTTTGAAGAAGGTAAAAGAGTCTTGGAAATAAAAAATGGTTTTTTCGGTGGAGACGAAGTAGAAGAGTCCGAATTAATTGAACTGATGAAAAACTTTAAAGAGGATGATGCTACATTCAATATAGCCGGAGAAAAATCAATAAAAGCCGCACTTAAAGCCGGCATAATAAGCAGAGAAGGTATAATGAAAATTCAAGGTGTGCCGTTTGCTTTGGTTTTGTTGTAAAAAGTTATTAGTTAATTTAGTAAGATAATTAATCCTAATATGAATTTTATTAATGATATAAACAACTCTTGCGTCTCGATAGTTTGTTATTATCAAATAAGAAAATAACACTTAAATTTATAAACAAATCATAATAACTATAACAATGCGATTTCAAAAATACAAGGACAAAAACAAAAGAAACAGCTTTCCAAATCAACAAGTTCAAGAAATAATTAGAGTAAGACTTCCAGAAGGAAAGCAAGTATTTGGAATTATAGATCAGAGAGTAGGCGCAGGTAGAATGATAATAAAATGCCTGGATGGAAAGTCTCGAAACTGTAGAGTTCCTGGAAGATTGAGAAGATCTTTATGGCTTAGAGAAGGAGATTTTGTTATAGTCGAGCCTTGGGAATTCGATAATGAAAAAGGAGATACTATTTTCAAATACAATCCTGCACAAATCGAATGGCTAAAGAGAAGAGGATATTTAAAAGATATAGAAGAAGAATTTTAATAAAATGCAATTTTTTAGAAAAGAAACAATAAGGCAAATTGCAAGAAATAAGAGAAAAATAGAATCAAAACTTAAAGTTAAAATTATTGTTAGTGGAAATAGTGTTGCCTTTGAAGGAAACGAAGAAGATAAGTATGTTACAGAAAGAGTTTTAGAAGCTTTAGAGCGCAATTTTCCTTTAAATGTTGCTTTTCTACTGTCAACTTCTGACTACACCTTTGAAGAAATTCCGATTAAAAATTTCACGAGGAAAAAAAATCTTTCAATAGTTAGAGGAAGAATTATTGGCACAAAAGGAAAGGCTCTTGAGGTCGTACAAGAGCTTTCAGACTCTTTTATTATTCTTCAACAAAATACAATAAACATTATCGCACCTCATGAAAAAATCCGAGAAGTTGTTGTAGCACTTCGAGCTTTAGTCCAAGGTACAAAACACTCAAATGTTTACAAATATCTTGAAAGGTCAAGAAAGAGATTCCGTCCAGAAAGTCTTGGTTTAAAATAGATTGTACATTTTTTCAACTGAGATTAAATTTAAAAATGTCTTTTTCTTTTCACACTTTAGGTCCTCGTAGCTCAGTAGGTAGAGCATACGGCTGTTAAATTTTGTAGAAACCGTGGGGTCGGAGGTTCGAGTCCTCCCGAGGACGCTTTTAGAGAGATTTTTCTTCATTATATACAACATTCTTTCTACTTTCCCTACTCTTACAACTCGGATTAAAACAAAACTCCCAGGGCCTTCTGCCTTTCTTTATTAAAACAAGTTTTTGCCAACCACAATCCTCACAAATTTTATCAGATTTCTTTACAAGTCCTCGTGGAAGAGTAAAAGTTGTTTTACAATCCGGATAATTAGAACATGCAGTAAAATATCTTTTATCAGATTTGTTAAATAAAATCTGCAACTTTCCTTTTTTGCAAACAGGACATTCAAACAACTCTCCAGTTTTTCTATCCATTTCTCTCATCTCGTTTGTTCCTTCAACCAACTCCTTTCCAATTTTATCTTCATTTTCTTTAAACTTATCCAAAATTTCTCGTATAACTTGCTTAGCTTCTTCTATAATTTTACCCCCACTTTCTTTTAAATTCTTTTTTGTTTTCTGAACATCTTCCATTTCTTTCTCAAATTTCCTTGTCAATGCCTCATCGATTATTATTGGTGAGTAATTTTCCAAACTCTTAACAAGTCGAATTCCAAGCGGGGTTGCTTCAATACTCTGTCCCCTTACATAACCTCTGGTATAAAGAGTCTCAACTATCGTAGCTCTAGTTGCTTTTGTTCCAAGATTTCTTTTAGATAATTCAGCAACTAAAGACGCTGGAGTGTATCTTTTTGGTGGTTGTGTTTCTTTCTCTTGAATCTTAACTTCTTTGATAAGAAATTCCCCATTCATGTCTTCAAGCTCCTTTTCAAAAAGTCTTGCCTTGTAAACTTCAAGCCAGTTTTTTTCTTTGATTTTCATTCCTTTAGCAATAAAGATTATTTCATCAACAACAGCTTTTATTGTCTTGCTTTCAATCAAAGCATCCTCACAAAAACAAGACAAAAACCTTCTAACAATTAAGTCATAAACTTTCATATCATCTCCAAACAAATCGGCATGCTCTCCAGTTGGATAAATTGATGGATGTGCGGGATCAGATTTTTCTCCTTCAATTGGAAATTTCCTTTTGCAAAAAACTGTCTCTTTATAATGCCTAGAAAGCTTTTTTATTATTTCCTCTGGTTTAATTTCACGGGGAATTTTCTGGCTTGAAGTTCTTGGATAAGAAATAAGTCCAGCAAGATACAATCTTTGTGCAATTTGTAAAACTTTTATAGGGGTAATTGAATGAAATTTATATGCCTCTGTTTGCAAAGCTGTCAAATCAAAGGGAGGTGGTGGAGGTAAGTTCTCAAGTTTTTTTTCTGTTGTTACTACAGCTTTCTTTCCTTTTAAATCTGAAAATTTCTCTAAATCAGATTTTTTTGTTATGTCTTTTATATACTTTAATTCTAAACCATCGATCAAAATTGAAACTTGCCAGTATATTTGCGGCTTAAAATTTTTTATTGTCTCTTCTCGTTTAACAACTAAATTTAAAGCAGGTCCTTGCACTCTCCCAATAGAAAAAATTCTAAAACTACCAACTTTTTTTATTGCTTCCATTAATCCTCGTGACAAATTAATTCCATAAAACCAGTCTAAATAATGTCGGGTTTCTCCTGCAATCGCCTGTCCCCAATCTATATGTTCCATAACATTGCTAAAAGACTCTTTCAACTCGTTCTTAGTTAAAGTAGAAAATTTCATTCTTTTTGCATCTTCTCGTTTTGCAATAAACCTTAAAATATTTAAACCAATCACTTCTCCTTCAACATCATAATCTGTAGCTATAATAAAATCAGAAGCATTTTTGCAAAGTTTCAGCAAAACTTGATAATATTTTTTACTCCAATCATTCTTTTTTGTTTCATAATTTGGTTTCCACATAATATCAAAAATCGGCCATTGCTTTTTTCCATTTTCTCTATCTTGAGCAAGTGTAAATAAATGCCCGACAGCACATGCGATAACAACTTTTTTTCCGCCGAAGTCAATCTCGTAGTAAGGGACTCCAGACTCAGAATACTTTTTTTCTTTTCCTTCTCCCAAAGCTTCTGCAATTTTTGCAGCAGCTTGAGGTTTTTCAGTTATTATAATAGTATAGCTGTCTAAACTTTCGTTTGTTTTCTCTTTTTTTTTCTTAATTTTAACAAATTTTCCAACCTTTTCAACTTTCTCTACTTCGTCTTTAGAAAGAGTTTTCACTTTAACTTCCACGCTTTGCTTTATATTTTCTGGATTAATGGGTATTACAAATTCTTGATTTTGCTGATTTTTTCTCATATTAAAATTCAATAAATCTATATCTGACGATTGTTTATAAAAGTTATGATGAATATGCTAAAAAATAATGGGATTATGAACTTGACTTAACACAATCAAACTATATCAAAAATCTTCCACCGTCTTGCGAAATATGACAATCTTTTCCAAGTTTATAACCAATTTCTCCAGCCAACTCTGCTAGTGCAGATTGTTTATCTAATGCACCATGTGCTGGAAAAATATTTTGTGGCTGTAACATATTTATAAAATCTCTCAAATCCTCTCTGCTCGAATGTCCTGAAACGTGGACATTGTTGAAAATTCTTACTCCCCTATGTCTAAGCCTCTTTTCAACTTGAGCTTTATTCGCAATATTAACTTCAACTGGAATTGTTTTTGAAGAAAAAATTACATGATCATTTGACGACAGTTTCAACGGCATCTCATCTCTTGAAACTCTTTCTAAAATACTTCCGGGCTCGCCTTGATGTCCTGTACAAACAATAAGATAATCCTGCTTATTCTTGTTAATTTTTTTTAATGCTGATTCAACCTGTCCCCGATAACTTAACAAAGAAATATCTTTTGCAAATGGGCATAGTTTTGACTTAATTGCAGCCGAAACATATTTCGACATGCTTCTTCCAACAAAAACTATTTTCCTGTTAAGTTTTTTGCCAAAATCTACAATACTTTTTAATCTCTCGATATGACTTGAAAAGGTTGTGACAACAATACCATAATCGTGATTATTTGTACCAAGCATAACATCTTCCAATAGGCTTCTTGCAACTTTCTCGCTCGGAGTCTTCCCTTCTTCATGGGCATATAAACTTTCCACTATAAGAGCTTTGACTCCTTGTCGTGCAATTTCCTTAATTTTTTCGTAATTTGGTTTTTTACCTAATTGTGGAGTATTATCAAGTTTAAAGTCGTTTGCATAAAGAACAACTCCTTCATCTGTATGCAAGGCAATAAGACTTGTTTGAATTGTAGAATGTGTAACATGAATAAAATCTACTTTGTAATTTTTTTTCCCATGTATTATATAATGAGAATTTGGTTGTATTCTTACTAAATTGTTATGCAATTTTATATTTTCATCATCCACTAAAGCTTTCAAAACAGCTAGTGTAAAAGGAGTTCCAAGAATTTCAGCATCATATCTTCCAGCAACATATGGAACAGCTCCAACATGATCGAGGTGTGCGTGACTTATTATTATTGCTCTAACTTTCCTTCTTAAATCAAGCTTATCAAGAATAATGTCGTTGGGAATAGCCTTAATACTTCTCATGAATTTCTCGTTCATCTTTATATTGTTTCTTTCTTCCAACTCGACAATTGGTGGCAAGTACAATCCTGCATCAAAAATAAACGCATCGTCTCCTGTTTCAACAACGGTCATATTTTTACCAACTTCAGAATATCCACCGACAGTGTAAATCTTCATCAACATTTAAATCATAATAGGTTTAAAAACCTGATTGTATGCCCAGATATGTTTAATAAAATGAATTCAGCAAATAAAGATAGTTTATTTAGTATAGATTGGAGTAATCTAAAAAATATAGCTTGCGCTTCAGTTTATTATTCCAAAAAAATAAAAAATAGTGTGGGATTATCCGAGTTTCTGGATTGTTTAGGATGCAGATTTTTTATTAACTTTATAGGAAGAAGACTAGAAACTGAATTAGGTGAATTTGATGAAATCAGAAAAGTATATGCTAGTAAAGATTTAGTTTATCTTGAGGAAAGATTAAGGCAATTTTAACAAAGATAAACTCTCAAACTTTTTCGTTTGTTAATTATCTCTAGATTTGTTTAACTACATTTCATAAGGGATACTCAATTAGTCAGGATAATCTGAGCA
>CAYIIQ010000016.1:0-13499 GCA_964363545.1 Candidatus Woesearchaeota archaeon
GTAAAACACAAGGATTTTTTGATCTTAGAAATTCATGTATAAAATTTTTACAGCAAATAAAAAAACAGAAATTTTCAACTCCTTTAACTTTCTTTCTTCCATAATATAAACTTGAAATTTTTTAAACCTTTTTTACTCATATCTCAACGCGTCAACAGGCTTCAATTTCGAGGCTTGATAAGCTGGCCAGATTCCAGAAATCATGCCAACAACAAAAGCAAACAACAACCCAAACAACATTAATGGCAGATTAATCTCGACAAGAAGTTTAAACCCTGCTTGTGTTGAGTACTTAGCAACTCCTAGAGAAATTAAAGTTCCTAAAATAACTCCAAAAGCTCCTCCTACAAGCCCCATTAATCCAGATTCTATTAAAAATATTTTTAAAATATCAGATTTTTTTGCTCCAATTGCTTTCATTATTCCAATATCTCTTGTTCTTTCTAAAACAGTTGTATACATCGAGTTCATTATTCCTATCCCGCCAACTAACAAACTAATTGCTGCAATTCCTACAAGAACTGCTTGGATTACACCAAGAATTTGATTAATCTGCTCTAGAATTTGGGTTGGCGTAACAACTTGAAAATTTTCATCATCTCTTGCTTTTTCTAATTCACGCTCAATTTTTTTTTGTAAAGTTGGAATATCTACACCTTGTTTAACTTTTGTAGAAATAAAGCCGACTTCATCTTCTTTGTTAAAAATTTCTCTGAAATCATCAAGTGTAATGTAGATTGTGTTATCATCTTGAGAATTTCCAACAGGCTCTAAAATTCCAACAACTTTAAAATCTTGTCCATTGATTTGTATTTTATTTCTCAATCTTATTTCTTCATCGAATAGATCTTCTGCAACAGAACTTCCAATTAAAACAGAAAATTTATCATTTTCTTCTAAATATCTTCCCTCTTCTAAATTTGTTCCACCTTCCAGAATTTCTTTTGAGTTTCTGCTTCCGAATATAAAAGGGAATTCTGTTTCTTCATGGAATTTGACTTCTCCTGGAAGAGCCATGCCTGGCGATACAACTTCAATTTCGTCAATTCTTTCAAGAACTTCTACATCTTTTTCAGTCAAACCTTCTGCTAATGTTCCCGGACCGCGAAAACCTTTTGGAGAGATAAGAATTTTATCAGCGCCAAAAGCTTCAAACTGTTCCTCAATTGTTGATTTTAATCCAAGGGAAAGAGAAATTAAAGCTATAATTGCAGCAACTCCTATAACTATTCCGATTATTGTAAGCCAAGACCTTAATTTTCTGTGCAAAATACTGTTAATCGCAAGTCTAAAATAGTCAGATATCATCATAAATTAAGCTTTTTAGCTCTTCGCCTTTTTCTTATCGCTCTTATAATAAAAAAAATTATTATTAATGCTACTACAATTAATGCTATAATCAAAGTATAATTTGTTTTTGTTAAACCAAGTTTTTTTGCCTCTTCTTCTGAATAGATGTTAATATCGAGAAACTCTGTTGTTGTGTAAAATTTATTTTCAGAATCTTGGTACTCAACTTTTATTGGCAAAGACGAAATTTTATTTTTAAGATTTAAGGTAAAAGTTATGGTTTCAAAATCATCTGGTTCTATATTACCAACATAAAAACTTGACACTGATATTATATTATAGTTTTTTGATTCCTGCAGTGATGCTGTCAAAAATTTAATGTCTGACAAGCCTTTGTTTACAAATCTTATTGTTATTTTTCCTGTGTCTCCTGTCTTGTATATTTCAGATTCTTCTATTGCAACTTCTAATTCCGGTTGTGAGATTACTTTAATGCTAATTACACTTGACTCTTGAATTTCATTATATTTTATTGTAATGGGAATTTTGTAAATTTTAGGTTTGGCATTATTCATAGTTATAAGTTCAAAAGAGATTTCTTCCTCGTCATCTTCTTCTATCTCATCTAGAGTTTTTTCAGCTGATGAGCCTATTGGCGCAAATGGAAGATCATTTGATAGGTCCAGTGAAACTGAAACATCTTCGATATCATCATCACCTTGATTTTCCAATATGATGTTAATTTCACTAGTTTCTCCTGGCTTTACATCTGAAGATTCTACTTTTTTAATTGATATAGGACCTGCTGAAACTAAATTGACTAATAAAATTACAAAAAATATAATTAAAGTTAAAATTCTCATTTTTCAACTACACCATCCTTAATTTTAATTATTCTATCAGCTTGTTTTGCGAGATGTTGCTCGTGTGTAATGAGAATTAATGTTTTGCCTTTTTTATTTAAGTCTTTTAATATCTTAATTACTTCTGTTCCTGTTTTTGAGTCTAAGTTTCCAGTTGGTTCGTCTGCAAGAATTATTTCTGGATTGTTAACTAAAGCTCTGGTTATAGCAACTCTTTGTCTTTCTCCTCCTGACAATTGAGATGGCAGGTTGTTTAACCTTTTCCCTAAACCTACTTGCTTGAGAAGTTTTTTCGCTTTTTCTTTCCTCTCATTTCTAGAAGAGTAATCGTAAAAAGACATAGGCAACATTACATTTTCTAAAGCTGAAAGTGAGGAAATTAAATTAAATGTCTGGAAAATAAAACCTATTTTTTTGCTTCTTAATTGTGCGAGTTCTGATTCAGAGGCGTCTGAGATATCTGCGCCTTCAAGAGATACAGAACCATAAGTTGGAGTGTCTAATGAGCCAATAAGATTCATTGCTGTAGTTTTTCCGCTTCCACTTGGACCCATTATTGCTACAAACTCTCCTTTTTTTATTGAGAGTGAGAGACCATTTAGAGCTTTTACTTCTACTTCGCCGATATAGTATATTTTGTATACCTTGTTAAGTTTGATTAGTTCTGTCATTTTTTTCTCAGAATTAGCTCTGAGGCGCTGTCACCTCAGAATAATCTTTATACAAGTTTTTATAAACTTTTCTGTTTTGTTAATAGCTTAATCAATCCAACTATTTTCCCAGTTTCTTAACTCATCTTCCGAAATTTCTTTTTTGTAGATTTTTTCTTTAGGATTCTTGCTTTTACGAAAAAACCTTGAAATAAGTCCGAAAACTAATCCGATAATAAGACCGGAAATATGTGCAATATAACCGATATTTTCAGGCGAGTAAAATACGCCTAACAAATCTCCACCTGCCCATAAGATTGAAGCAAGGAACATTGGCATTGGAATTGAAAATGCAAAAACAGTCATTAAAGGTTGCATAATTGTCAAAGTTCCGATAATGCCGTAGATTGCACCACTTGCTCCAAGACTTGAAGGATAGAAATTTACACTTACAACATTTCCAAAAATTCCTGAACTAAGAAATAAGAAAAGGAAATTTCTACTACCAATAATTTTTTCTGTTATAAGACCAAAAAAAACTAAAGCAAAAATATTGTAGACAAGATGAATTAAAGAGCCATGTAAAAAAATTGCTGTTACAAATCGCCAAGGTTGCTGAAAAGAAAACTGGTTAAGAATAAAAAATGCTGTGAAATTTGGGATTAAAAATTGTAAGACGAATACAAAAATTATAAATAAAACGAGCCAGATAGTGTAAAATTTCATTGCCATAACTAAGGAAGAATTGCCTATTAAAAATCTTTATGATGAGAATTATTGGGCAAGAAAGATAAATAAATTTTGTTATATAATCATGTAGTTTGACAGGATCTGTAGAATTCCGTAAATTATTAGCCACAATCCAATTGCTATGTTCAGAGACTTCGGCCAGATTAATATAATTATACCAGCTATAATCGCCAGCACAGCAGATATTGTTAAAGTCAGGACAACCATTTTTAACACCTCCAACTTTATCAAGAAATTGGATTATTTATATTTTTGTTTTTAGCAAATATTTTTAAGTTGTGTTTAATTAGAATAAATTATGGCGATTGTAGTTTAACGGCAGAACGTTCGGCTGTGGCCCGAGAGAAGAGGGTTCGACTCCCTCCTTTCGCCCTCAATATTTTTTCACAATAATCATTATAAATACATGATCATTTAAATTAAGGCTGGGAGAAGAAAAATGAGAGTTATTGTTTTCCTGATAATAGTTTTTTTATTAGTAATGTCAACAGTTTATTCTACTGGGGTTTTGAGGGAAGAGGAGAGGTTAGATGAAAATCCTGAAAAGCAGATTTTACTTAAATCAAGGCATTTTGTTCCTGAGAGAGGGATTAATAGAACAGAAGCAGAGATTATTAGAGCAAGGTTTCCTAGTTCAGTTCATGTGTTGATACAATTTGACAATATTCCGAGCGAGGAAGAAAAAGAGCAGCTTGAGAATAATGGTATTAAACTTTTATCTTATATACCGAATAAAGCATGGCTTGCTTCTATTATAAGTGAGGAGCCTGAATTGCTAGAAGAGATTTCTAATGTAAGGACAATTACTGGAATTTTACAAGAAGATAAGATTTCTTCAGCCATTAAAAATAAGAATTATGTAAAAAATGGAGGGAAAATGAATCTTTCTGTTATGTTTTTTAGTGATGTTAATTTAGATGATGCTTCTTTGGGTATGGAGAATTATGGAGAGGTTGTAGATAAATTTTATTCTGTAAATGCAATAAAGATAATAACAGAAGAAAGATTTATTTCTGGTATTGCTAGAGAAGAAAATGTTCAGTGGATTGATGTTGCTGATAGGAAATTAGAGATGCATAATAATGGCAACAGAGAAAATGTTGGTGTTAATATTTTACAGGCTTCTCCTTATAGTTTGTCTGGTGTAAATGTAGTTACATCAGAATGGGATGGTGGATGGGCTGACACAACACATGATGATCTAGATGGAAGAGTTACTATTGGAGATGCAGGATGTGGCGAAGCTAATTGTCAAACTGGTAGCCATGCTACACATGTAGCTGGAACTATGTTAGGTAATGGTACTTTAAGTGAATCAGCAGGAGGAACAGCATTACAGTGGAGAGGAATGGCTCCTAATGCTACAGTTATTTCATATGAGTGGTGGGATGATAGTACTGAGTTGAATAATGAATATAATGCTGCAATAAATACTTATAATGCAAGTCTTTCACAAAACTCTTGGGGCTATACTTATTTTGGATGTGGAGCTGATTGTTCTGGTGGGTATGATAGTTCTGCGTTAGAATTAGATAAAGTGATAAGAGGCAGTAAAGGTAAGAGAATAAGTCAGGTATGGAGTGCAGGAAATAATCGTCCTAGTGGTTGTGATAGTGGAAGTTATGATTGTATTTCAATTCCTGCAACTGCGAAAAATATAATAACAGTAGGAGCAACTAATTCTAATGATGATTCAATGACAAGTTTTAGTTCTTGGGGGCCAACTAATGATGGAAGATTAAAGCCTGAAGTGACTGCTCCTGGATGTCAGGTAGGAGGGGATGGTGGTGTTAAGTCAACTGTACCAACTGACACTTACAATATTTTTTGTGGAACTTCAATGGCAGCTCCAACTACAAGTGGTGTTGTAGCTTTAATGTATGAAGAATTTGCAAATAAAGGAGTTTATCCCTGGCCATCTACAATAAAAGCAATTTTAATTCATACAGCAAAAGATTTGGGAAATACAGGGCCTGATTATTCTTTTGGTTATGGGAGGATAAATGCTACAGAAGCTATAGGTGTTATAAAGAATGATACAGAGAGCGATAATATAATCATAGAAGAAAGTATTGCAAATGGGAATATAAAAGAGTTTAACATGACTGTTTCTTCTAGTGTAAAAGTAACTTTAGTTTGGGATGATTTCCCAGCAACTGCTAATGCTAATCCTACTCTTGTTAATGATCTTAATCTGATTTTAATTGCGCCTAATGGCACTTTATATCAGCCATGGATTCTTGATCCTGCAAATCCAGGAAATGCTGCAACAAAAGGGAAAAATATAAGGGATAATGTAGAACAAGTTGTTGTAGAAAATGGAATAAGTGGAATATGGGGTGTTCGTGTAAATGCATCTTCTGTACCAAATGGACCACAAAATTTTTCTTTATTAAGTGACCATAGCTTTACTATTCAACCAACTGTATTAGTTAAAACATTTAGAAATTCTTTATACTCACAAAAAGATAAGTTCTTTGATAATGGTCAAACTATTTTTATTCAAGCAAATGTAACAGCTGGAGGAGATCCATTAGAAGGAAATAGTGTAGCAGCTGATTTAATTTTGAATAATGGAACTTTAGAAGCCAGCTTGACATTAAATGAATTTAGTAATGGTATATACAGGAACTCGTGGAATTCAACAAGTCATACAAATAATGTTTATACAGTTAATGTAAGTGTAAGTGGAAATTTTTCTGGAAATGGAAAAAATAAATTCCATCTTTATTTAGGAGCTGGGGTCTCAGCTTATTTGTTAGATTTGAATGAAGACGGTAAAGATGATAAAGTACTTGAAAATAAGCATATAGTTTCTGTATTTAAAAGAGAGTTAAATAAATCTCCTATATTATATTATGAACAAAAAGATACAAATGTTAGTTATAATTTTTTAGAGTCACCATATAAAAATGCAACTAGTAGAGGAGGAATATCAAGTGATGACTTTGAAGTAAAGTTAAATTTTAGTTTTGGTTTAAGTGGCGAGAATTTGCAAAATGCGTCAATGAACATGGAATTATTGAAGTTTAATCCTAGGATTGTTGATCCTGCACTTAATTCTTCTAATCAAGCTTGTGGGATTAATTGTAATGGATGTACTAATAATGATGCATGTGCATCACCAATTTGTAAAGGAACAGGAGGAACTAAAGCTTATATAGATGATATTAGAGTTAATGCAACAGTTGTTGAACCAAATAGTAATATAACTGTAACAATAGATACTGTACAGAGTTTTACAAGTGATTGCTCTGCAATATATTATAAACCGCCTGGAGGAAGTTTTCAACAAGTTTTCTGTAGATGTCCGCCACAATTTGTATCTGAAACACATTCTGTAACATTTAATATTGGAAGTGTTATTGGCGTAGGAATAATAAGAACAACAATGAATGATGGTGGTAGTAGTTGTGCTGTATGCGCTACTAGTGGGGGAGAAAACGATAGAATGAATGTTACTATTGCAAGTGTAACAGAAGAATCTTTTGATTTTCTTGCAGATGTTAACATAAGCCTTAATAGTGAAGATGTGGATTATTTAGTTTATAATTTAAGGAATTTTAATGAAAGTATATTTCCAGATTCTATATTTTCTGATATTTATGGAACTTTAGACTCTGTGGATGATGACCGCTATCATGTACAATCTGGAACAGATAATTTAATAATTTCGCTTCCAGGAAATCAGTGGAATAACTTTAATTCAAATTATTCACTTGTTTATGATAATTTAACTTCAGATAATGTTAGTGTTAATGTTATAGCTTTTGTTAGATTTAATGAGACCATAAAATTTCAAGATATTGGTTTATGGAACGGAAGTGAAGGTTTAAGGATAAGATATAATACTACAAGTATATTAAGTTCAGATGAAATTAATTATATTCTTGCATTTACAAAAGGGGATTTTCAGACAATAGATCAATGGATGTCAACTATACAAAGCGGACAATTTCCATCACCTAACTTTTTAACATCACCTTTAACAGAATTTATTTCTATAACTCTTTTTGGCTATCCAATAGACTTTACAAGTCAAAATCCAAACACCCAAGATAATCCTGGACTAGGAAACCCCTATACAATAAGAGTTGACCCAGAAACAACAGTTAATGTTGATATTTATCAAAAAGGAAATGATTTTAGTGGTGGAAGTGTTTTAGGAATAAATAATATGTCGTGGTTTAATGCAAACAATTCTGCAAGTTCTTATCAAATGTTAAAAAACTATCAGAATAATGTATCAAATATAGCGCCAGGAACTAATGTAAGTTTATATTACTGGCTTGATATTCCTATGGGGCAGGCAGGTGGGGATTATAATACAACAATTAATATTAAAGCAGTTGAGATTGGTGGCTTGCTTTAACTTATTATAGTAAAGTATATAATAGAGAAGAGATATATTTATATATCTCTTGAGCTTATAAACTTATAAGGGAAATTAATTAAAGGAGGAAGAATATGAATAAAAAAATCTTATCTATTTTGACTGGCTTTTTAATCGTGGCAATGTTTGGAATTGTTTTTGCAGCAACTCAGCAAACAACAACAGCAACAGCAACAGTTAATGAGTTTCTTTCTGTAACTTTAACTAATGTTCCAGTTACATTTCCAGCTATGGATCCTGGTACAACAAAAAATGCAAGTGTTGGTAATGGATTTCCTCTAACATCTACAATTGGGAATGAAACAAATGTTAATGCTAATGTAACAACTAAAGCGAATCAGACAAGTTTTGGATCTCCGAGTGGTAGTTTTGCAGTAGGAAACATGAGTTGGTCAGGTTCTTCTAGTGGTTCATATACAGCCTATTCAAACTCAACTGCAACTGTATGTAGTGGAAAAACTGCTGGACAAGCTTGTGATATATTCCATCGATTATCAATTCCAGCTGCTCAGTTAGCAGACACATATAATATTGGAATAACCATCTCTGCATTAAAAGCTTAAGGGCAAAGTATTTAAAGTTAATTTCTTGGAAACAATAATGAATAAAACAATTTTTTTATTTAGTATTTTATTTGTCTTTTTACTGCTTTATTCCCCTCTATCAAGTGCAGCATGTTCTTTAGGTGTAAATCCTCTAAGTATAGGAGCAAGAGGCAAACTTGGAGGGACAGTTATTGGAACTTGGAACCTTTATAACTTATATGAAGAAAGAATAACACATGTTAAAATTGAAAAGATACAAGGACCTGACTGGCAAATAAGATTTGATCCTGAGTTACATGAAGCAAGTTATGAAGTTTCTGGTATAGTGCAGAGAATTGAAGAAAATTTAGCATTAGAAAAAAGTTCAGTAGTTTTGGAAATTCCTGAGAATCCTCCTAAAGGAGTTGATTATGTAAAACATCCAAATCAAGAAGGTTATATTCCTGTTAAGCCTGTAGAAATTTATGTAACAATTCCAGAAAATGCTGAAATAGGACAAAACTACAAGCTTGTATTTGAAGCTAAAGGAAGCTGCTTTTCAGAACCGGGAGCTGTAATTCCTGGAATAGCGGCACAGCTTGAGTTTAGTGTGAAGCCGACAACAGAGTATTATGAAAGGCCAATAGAAGAATCAGAGGTAGCTGAAGAAAAAGAAATAGGAAAAATAGCTGGGATAACAGGGGCAGTTGTAGGGACAAACTTATTAGTTGGCGCGTTAATAACGACAACATTTATTTTAATTGTAGTTATAGCTTTTTTATTGATTGTAATAAAAAGGTCAGGGCTAAAGAAAAAATAAATTTTTGTTGATTATAATGAGATGGTTAATAATTATTTTATTTGGAATTTTTTTATTTGTTTCTTTAGTTGAAGCTAAACAAATAGAAACCATAGTTACAGTGACTGTAAACCCAATATATAACCTTTCTGTTGATATTAATATTTTAAATAAATTTATATCAGAAGGTGAAAATCTGAGCGTTTTTGTTGATCTTCAGAAAGTTAATTTAACTTCAATTTCAAATGAGGTTTCAGTTGATTTAAATTATCAAGTTCTTAAAGACACGAAAAAAAGGAAAATAGTTGAGGCTGGTTTCGTAAAAGTGATTAATGTGACTGATAGTAAACAAGATACTGTTAATATTACAGTTACTTCAGATTTAAGTGGTGTGTATATTTTAAATATAATTGCGTCTAATCCTCAGTCATTTTCAGGCGATGATGAGGATGAATTCCATGTTAGAAAATCAAAGAAACCAGTAAGGTCTTTTCTTCACTTTATTTTTGGTGTCTTAAGTAGATAGAGTTGAATGTAATTGCTGGGTGTGATTTATTTTTATAAAATATTTAACAAAAATTTTACTTCTACAAAAATTTATAAGTCAAGTTTAACTCTAACAAAAGAGACGAAAATAAAAATGTTAAATGAAACAGTAAAAGGCTTTAGAGATTATACAGGAGAAGAAGCTGAGAGAAGAGAAAGGATAAGGGAAATTATAGTTAGAACTTTCAAGCTTTATGGTTTTGAACCTGTAGAAACTCCTGTTATTGAGAGAGAAGAATTTGTTAGAGGAAACAATCAGCAAGACGGAGCAGTTTCTGATGTTTTTCAATTGCAGGATAAAGGCAAGAGAGAGCTTGCTTTAAGATATGAGTTTACATTTCAATTAAAAAGACTAGCAAAAAATAAAAAACTACCTTACAAAAGATATCAAATAGGGGAGGTTTTTAGAGACGAGCCGGTTTCTTCAAATCGTTTTAGACAGTTTACGCAATGTGATGCAGATGTTGTTGGTTCTAGTATGAGAGACGAAGCCGAGGTTTTAGCATTAACAAAAAATTTTTTTGATGATTTAGGAATTAATTCAATTATTTATATTAACAACCGAAAACTTGTAAATGAAATTTTAGAAGAACAGAAAATAAAAGAATCTGATAGACAGCAGGTTATGAGGGAGTTAGATAAAATAGGTAAGATTAAAGATTCAGAAATTTTGAAGAATTTGAGAAAATATGGTGCAGAGAAAGTTGTTGGTATTTTAAAGAGGCCTGAATCTTATTTTGAAAAATATTCTTTTTATAAAGATATTAAAGAGTTGAAAAAATATTGTAAAGAGTATGGTTTAGAGGTTGAATTTCTTCCAACTTTCGTTAGAGGGTTGAGTTATTATAATGGGAGCGTTTTTGAAGTTAGAACTAGTGACATGAAAGAGAGCGTTGCAGGAGGTGGAAGTTACTTAGTTGACGGAATACAAGCAACTGGAATTTCCTTTGGATTAGAGAGAGTTGAGAGCTTGGCAAAAATCGATGTTGTGAAAAAAGAAATTGTTGTCATTTCAATAAATCAAGACAAAAACTCTATAAAACTTGCAGAAAAATTGCGTGAAAATAATGTTTCTGTAAATTTAATAACTGATAAAAGTATAAGTAAGGCTTTGGAGTATACTAACTCTTACAAAATTCCTTATGTTGTTTTTGTTGGCGAGGAAGAAGTTAAAAAAGGAAAGTTTAAGTTGAGAGACATGAAAAGTGGGAATGAAGAGATGTTGAATGAGAAAGAGTTAGCGGGAAGGTTGTCTAGATTTATACTTAAAAGTAATTAGACTTATAATTATTATGGTAATTTAAAATACTTTTCTAAAATATATTTCATAAGACAGATTAGTTTTTAAGTCTTAGATTTCTTATTTTTCTATGAGCTTACGAAAAACAACTCTTACAACTTGTGTTTTGTTTTCTTTAGGAATTTCCCAGAGCGGTTGTCAAACTGCTTCTTTAGAGCGAAAGTTTCAGACTACAATTCCACTTTATGATTCAGTTAAGGAACTTGTAGAGCCTGAAGTAATAGTTAAAGAGCTGTTTAAAGAAGGAAATATGGCTAGAATGTTTAAACATCCGTGTGGCGAGAATGATATTGTGTTGGAAGTGGATGTAGTTGATTATTTGAAAGCTCGGGCTCTTTCACTTGCTGTAAGATTTTCAGAAGAAGATCTTATCGAGCCGGATAATAAGTATATTCGTAGATTATTTGAAAAGTTGGAGCTACCTACCAAAGATTTGGAAGAGGATGCACAAAGAATTTTAGGATTTGTTCAGATGGTGCCTTATGTTAAAGATATAACTCCTTATACAAAAACTGTAGTTGAAACGCTTGTTGAAGGAGGAGATTGTGAAGATCATACAATTTTGGCAGCTAGTATGATGAATAGACTAGGTATCGAGACTGTGCTTGTAACTTTTTTTGATCCGAAAAGAGAGGTTCATCAAGGAATTGCTGTTGCAGGAAACTTTAAGGGAGATTACTTTGATCATAGTGGAACAAAATATTTTTATGCCGAGACCATTGGAAATCCTGAAAGATATGAGGACTCTTGGCAGATTGGAGAATATCCATCTGAATTAGTTACATATATCCCTTTTGTTAATGGTACTAAGGTTACAAGTGGAAGAGTTGAATAAGTTAGAAAAATTCCCATAACAAAAAAGAATTAATAGAAGCAGAAGCAAGGGTTTTTAGAAGATAATTATTTATCAAATTTCTCGAACACACTGTAATTAAAAAAATTAGCGAGAGGATTTTCAAATCCAGTTTCTTGAGATGTTTCGTTTTTGAGTTGTGTTGTTTGATTTATATTCTTGAAATAGTGATGATAAATCCAGATCCAAATTTCATCAAAATGAGATTCTTGTTCTAGGAAAAGTTTGTTTTGGCTATCGAGATGCAAGACAGGCAGAAAACATGCAACTTTTTCTTCTTTGTTATCTCCAATAAGCTCTGAATAGCTTATTCGTGTTTGTTTGAGTTTGAATTTTGTGAGAATTTTTGAGTATATTTTTCTTATTCGATCTTTTATATTAATGCGTGTTTTTGGCAAAACAATTTCAGCCTCTCTTTGAAATCCTTTAATTGCAACTTCTTTTCTTATTCTTCTCATTTCTGTATTTATAGCAGTGTTTAGTGCTTTCATAAGCTCTTCAATAGAAACTTTTTTGTATCTAGGAAGAGGAGTTTTTGGATACAAGAGAGGAAGTTCATTTTTGTCTAGTTCTATTCTTTCTTTTGTCTTTGCAATCTCGGGTTTTTTACCGAACAAAATCTCGTCAATGCTCTTTAGATGTTTATAAAGCAGAATTTCAGATTTTAGACGCAGGAGTATGGTTGCAGCAAGCAATACTTTGCTTGAAACTAAGAAGTTAGCTTCTTCTAACTCACGAATTTTTTCAAGATATTTGTTTGCTAAATAAGCTAGGTCAATGTCCCAAGGGTCAAGCTGTTCAGAGTTTATCAAGTCGTAGATTATAGATTGCCAGCCTATTTCTTTTCCTGTAATAAGTTCGTATATGTCTTCTTGGCCGAGTTTTTCTGTCTGTTCCATTGTATTTTAAATTATATTAAGCTTATAAATCTTGATAGTTTAATCAAAAAAGACTGGAAAGCTGCAATGGTAAAAGTTTGTAATTTCTCTTTAGTAAAAATTTTTCAATTATCATATATACTGAACATTCATAAAATTTATAAAGTCTGGATACTATAAAAAAGTAAGACTAAAGGGAAAAGTGTGGCAAATATATTTACGGGTTGAGACAGTGTTATTTTACAGTGTTTAATTATTGTATTTTGTGCACCGTCAACTTATAAATTAAAACGAACTTAAAGAAGGCTAAGGGAGAAAGAAGGGAACATAAAAAGGTTAATGAACCCAAGAAAATTGTTACTATTTTAAAATAGCACTAAAACCGAAAAGTTTATAAAGTGTAAATATATGACTTTATTATCACCTCTTTTTGCCCAGGAGAGGCGACTCGGCTATCTACTTGATCTGCCGAAATCGCCTCTTCCAGGGTTTATAATTTCAAAGCAAAAACTGTTGTCTTGGAAGTGTTTTAATCTGTTTATTATCTTATATTAGTCTTATTTTTAACTCTCCTATAAAACAACCAGAATGTAAAAATAAACATAGCTTCTCCAAGGAAAAATAAACTCCAGTTATAATAAGAAGGAATATAA
>CAYIIQ010000017.1:0-13420 GCA_964363545.1 Candidatus Woesearchaeota archaeon
AAAATCTATTTGGTCTAGGCATAGTAGCATAACATTCTTTACAGTAAACAGGCTTGCCTTCTGTTGGCTTGAATGGCACTTCGCATTCTTTTTTACATTTACTGCAAACAGCTTTATGCATTTCTCTTGGACCAAAATTATCTCTTGGTCCTCTAAAATTGTTGAATCCCATTTTATTAATTCCTCCAATAAATTTAGTTGTCAATACCTAAGAAATCGTTCGGTATACTTAGTACTAATTTAGTAGTTTTAGTGGGTTTATAAATGCATGTTTTTAGCTTCTCTGGTGCATTAAAGGGTCTTTTTAGATAGGTTTTTAATTCATAGTTTCTTAGTTTATTTATGGGTTTATTTGATTGGATGAGACAACTTAAAGAAGAAGATAAAGAGATAGATGAGTATGAAAACTTTGAGGAAGACCCTGTAAATGAGAGGCTGAAAGAAAAGAGGTGGATTAAAGTTGTTTTCAGCATTCCCTTATTAGACAAAAAGAAATTTTAGGAGTTGAATTAAAAAAAATAAAATTGGGTATAATGAAAACGGATTAAAAATATTTATTAGAGGTTTAGAAGAACTAAAGCTTCTTGATTGGAAGTCTGAAAAATGGATAGAGTTGCATAAAGAAAAAGAAGATTATCTTTTTGATTTTTTTGAGAGTTTATACTTATATTTGATTTTTAAAAAATTTAGGAATTTTTCAAAAAATAATCTTTTTATATATGAGAAATCTGACAATAAAGGATTGTATAATATATTGTCAGAACTTAAATTCAATAAAGAGGTTGTCTCTAATTTTTTCGATTTTTTTGAAGAACTATCAAATAAAGAATCTTATATCTATTTTGAAGCTGTTAAAACTGATGACTATAGAAAAAGCAATAGAGATATGACGAAAAAAGACGGAACAGATTTAGGAAAGATTTCAGATATAATTAATCTTATTGATAGTGGTAAAAAAGAATAAATTTAAATTGTTCAAGAGTATTTTTAGAAAATTAAATCTAAAATTATAAATATGGGCCTGCGCAGAATCGAACTGCGGACCTTCTCGGTTTTTAGTTTTTTACACTATTTTAAAGGAAGGTAGTGCGGTAGGAAACCTTGGTTCCTATAGCTTGTAAACGAGACGTTCTAACCACTGAACTACAAGCCCAAATTAATCTCTTCATATAAGCTGTTTTTTATATTTTTAACTCTTTCTAAAAGTCCAAAAGTTTATATACGCCCAATTTCTGAATTTTAAATGGAAAAAGAAACAAAATACGAAAAAGGATCAATAGAAGAAGAACTTAAGAATATAAAAAAAGGATCAATAGAAGAAGAACTTAAGAATATAAAGTATGCAACACCTCTTCCCCAAATTGACTCAGCCAACTCTCAAAAAAAAGAAGAAATGGAGAAAGTAAGAAAAGAACTAGAAAACCTAAAAAATATCATAATTAAAAAATATCCTTTTACTATTGCAGTTAGTCTTTTCCCCCCCCAAACCTCTGACAAGATTGAGGAAGAGGAAGCTTTAACAGAAGCAGAAAAAAAAGAAAAGCCAATACACTTGCTTGTCATAATACCAGAAGAAAAATTCAAAGACCTTCAGAAAATCAAAATTGACATAGTTGATAAAGCGAAAAATATAAAGCCAAGAGTTTGGGTTCATGTTAAAACTCCAGTTGATGTCTGGAATTATGGATTAGATGGAAAATACGATCTTCTTTCAGCAATTGCAATGTCTTTTCCTCTTCACGACAAAGGATTTCTTGGCGGATTAAGAGTTGCAGAAATACATAAAACTCTTGTTTTAAGAAAATTTGAAAGATATGTTGTAAGCTATGTAATTGCGGGAAGTCTTGTTAGAGGAGAGGCGACAAAAACAAGTGATGTTGACATTTATGTTATAATTGACGATACAGACGTAAAGAGAATGCCAAGACTTGAGTTGAAAGAAAAATTAAGGGGAATAATTTATAGTTATGTTATTGAGGCAAGTGAATTGGCAGGAGTGAAAAACAAACTTTCTCCACAAATTTATATTTTGACAGACTTCTGGGAATCTGTAAAAGATGCTCATCCTGTTATTTTCACTTTTATTAGAGATGGTGTTCCTTTATACGATAGAGGCACATTCATGCCTTGGAAACTTCTTCTGAAAATGGGAAAACTAAAACCAAGTCCAGAAGCAATTGATATGTTCATGTCTCTTGGCGACAAGACAAAAGAAACAATAAAAAGACGACTCCTAGATATAGCAATAGGCGATGTATATTGGGGGATAATTACTCCAAGCCAGGCTCTTCTCATGCTTTATGGCTTAGCTCCTCCAACTCCGCGAGAAACGGTTGCTGAATTTAAGAAAGTATTTGTTGAAAAAGAAAAAATGTTGGAGAAAAAATATGTTGACATACTTGACAATATAATAAGTCTGTATAAAGATTACGAGCACGAAAAAGTCAAAGAAGTTTCAGGAGCTCAAATCGATAAGCTTCTTGCTGATGTTGATATTTACATGAAAAGGTTAAAAGAGTTGAGAGAGCAAATTGAAAAAAGAGCGAATGAAAAAACAATAGAACAAATTTATGATGATATTTTCCAGCTTTTGAAAGGTGCTTTTGGAAACAAGTCAGAAGAACAGCTTATTTCAGATTTTGACAAAGAATTCATAAAAAAAGGAAAACTCCCTTTAGCTTATCTGAAAACACTTAAAGAAATTGTAAAAGTTAGAAAAGATTTTAAAAAAGGAAAAGTTTCAAGACAGGAAGTGGAAGATGCAAGAAAAAATGCATCTCTTATTATAACCCATCTTATTGAGTACAATCAAAGATCCGAGCTTCTTAAAATGGAGAGGAAGAGAATTATAATAAAATCTGGAAATAAAACTTATGAGATAGTTCCAACAAAAGAAAAAATTTTTCTGCTCAGTGCAGGAAAAATTAGCAAGATAAATTTAAAGAAATACGAGATAGAAACATCTGATATAAACGAATTTAATGATGCGCTTTCTAATCAACAAAAAGACGAAAAAGTTGAATTAACTAAGGAACTGTTTGATTTACTTGAAAATAATATCGGAAAATTTGAAATTTTAATATGAGAACTTTAATATTTATCATAGTTTTTTTTCTCGTAGCAGCACTTTTCATAATTTCAGAAAACAACCTCTCTTTAAAAGACGAGCAATCAAGGCAAGAACTTCAGGTTAAATATTATTCTTGGTTGAATAAAACCTTTGTTAATGTTAAAGGTTTGACAGGATATGTTGTGAAACTTGATTGGTTGCCTAAGAAATAATACTGATTTTCACAGATTATTTTTCCAACACGATTTCTTCTTTTAAAAGCCTCAGCTGGGATTTGAACCCAGGACCCCCACCTTACCAAGGTGATGCTCTACCAAAACTGAGCTACTGAGGCTAAGCTATTCAATTCCAATTTACAATTTAAATTAAAAGATAAACATTTATAAATTTAAATTTTATAGCCTTTATATGAAAAAAGAAGCTTCAGATCTTGAAAAACTAAAGAAGGAATATGAGAAATATAAAATTAAATACAACCTTCCTAATTTTGAAAAAATTAATGAGGATTTTGAAATAGAGAAATTACAAGGTAAAGAAACAGATTTATTCTTAAGAGAGGTTAGAAGATCAATAATTGACAAAATTGTGGCTTATTTAAGATTTATCGAGACTTTCATAAATCCAGTAAATGCGCCATTATTATTTCTAACTTTAATTAAGTCTCTTGAGGCTTCTGAAAGAAAATCCCTTCATGAACTTTATTTAAGACTTGGAAAATTTGAGATAGAGTCTGTTGTATTGGATAATGTTTACGATGAAAAAAAAGAGTCAGAATTTATAAAAAAAATTTTCAAGGAATGGCAGGAAACAAAGAAAGAATTTGATAAAGTTGTCCAATCAATGATGAAAAATATGGAAGCTAAAGGCGAGATGAGAGAAAAAGGATATCTTGGCTAAAACTATAAATATTGAAAACTAAACTTTTAGTTAATAAAAACGGATTTTTAAGATAATTAGAATTAGTGTGTGTAAAAATAGCTGTTGCATTTATATGACAAAATTGTCTTTAATATAGAACAAAAATAAATCACTGTAAATTCTTTATTTTTCCTTATTGATTTCAATACAAACTCTTTCGCAACTTTCTAAAATTTTAAAACGAAAGAGTTTTAAATACCTTTTCTCTTATTTTAACATGGAAAAGAAAATATATAATTTTACTGTTATAATAGAAAAAGACGAAGATGGGTATTATGTTGGTAGTGTGCCGTCTTTGAGGGGGTGCCATACTCAAGGTAAGACAATTGATGAATTGTTAAGAAATATTAAAGAGGCTATAGAGCTATGTTTAGAAGAGGAAAAAGAAGTGCCTGAAGAAGAGTTTATTGGTATACAACAAGTTCAAGTTCAAGCATGAAACTTCCAGTATTATCTGCTAAAGAACTTATTAAAATACTTCTTAAAATTGGTTTTAAAGAAATAAGGCAACGTGGAAGCCATAAATATTTCAAACATCCAGATGGCAGAACCACAGTTGTACCAGTTCATTCTGGGAGAGATGTTGGAAGAGGATTGCTTAGAAGAATCATCAAGGAGATTGAACTAAGTAGAGAGGAATTTTTAAAGTATGCGAGTTAATTTTAAAACGAAAGAGTTTTAAATACCTTTTCTTTTATTTTAACATGTTATTGAATAAAAAAGTAGGTGTGTTAGTGTTAATTATATTTGTAACTTTTTTATTTTCAGGATTTTCTTGGATTGTCGTGGCACAAGAAGATGTTGCTTCAGATGATGCGTATAATTGTTTAATTGATAATTACATTACAGACAATGTTGATGGTTTAGATTCAGAGCAGCTTTCTTTCTCGCTTCTTGCGCTTGCTTATGATCCTGATATGCAGGCAGAGTTGCACACTGTTTTATTGGCATTAGAAAAAGAGTCTGATAATTGTTGGCCGAAAAACACTTGCAAAATTAAAGATACAGCACTTGGAATTATTGCTTTAAATCATGTTGGAGAGGATATCGATGAAAGAAAAAACTGGTTGCTGAATCAAAAAAAGCCAGCAGAAGGAATTGATTGGTATCTTGAGATTGATGCTGCGGGAGCTGCAGAATGTACAGTTACTTATGATGAGAATGAAGATGATATAGAGGACGATTTTACTATTAATATAGCTGATGATAGAAAAATTAATCGGCTCGCAGGAAGTTGTTTGCAGTTAGCACAAAGAGGTTATTGGTTTCAGATAACTAATGATTGTTTTGAAAAAGAGTTTAAAATTACATGTAATAAAGATTTTATTTCTACTATATTATACAAAAAACAGAACTCTCTTGTATGGCATATTACAAATCAGATTGAGGCAGCGGGAAAAGGCGAGGGAACAAAGCATGAACTAAACTTTTTTTGTTTTGGAATTAGTAACTGTGATTATGAAGCAAGTCTTTGGGGGACTCTTGCTTTAAAACTTACAAACAGCGAAGAAGTCTCAAATTTTTTACCTTATTTGATTGTTTTTTCAGAAGACTTTCCACAACAATTTCCAGAAGCTTTTCTTAGTAAAATTACTGGAGCTGAATTTTTTGTAAATAAAATTAAAGAGAAAAAGCCTGTTAATCGAGATTATTGGACTTCTAATTTAATATCAGCTAGTACACAAACAATAAGTTATTCTAATACAGCTCTTGCTTTGTTAGGACTTGAAGGTGCAGATCCTTCGGAAACTGTTAAAGAAGATTTACTTGAAAGTCTTAATCCATCAAATTGTTGGGGGGGATTATCAAGTACAGCTTTCTTATTATGGGTAGGATGGCATAGAAGTCCTGCGCCTCCACCACCAGATTGTGAAGGTGAGGATGAAGGAGATTTAGGAGGATTTTGTTTGTCAAGTGGTGAGTGTGATAATACAAAAGGATATATTTTAGATCCGAATGCAATTTGTCCAGCTGAAAAAATTTGTTGTAGTGAAGAACCAATAAGTGAAAGAACTTGCGAAGAAGTTGGTTGGAGGAGTTGCGAGACAAATGAAAGATGTGAAGGAAATTTAGTAACTGATAAAGATGGGAATGAGTGTTGTGCAGAAATAAGAACTGAAGAAGATAATGTGGAAGTTGTTAAAGGATGTGTGCAAGTTAATTGTAATGATATAGCTGGAGCAGCTACATGTCCAGCTAATTATGGTTGTGCAGGTGAAACAATAGAAACTCTTGATAATCCACAATGCTGTTTAGGAGGAGAAAGTCGGTGTACAATATTAAAAAAGTGTAGCGAGTTTGGAGAGCCAACTTGTGATCTAAATGAAGTGTGTAGTAGTGGCGTTATACTTCCAGCAAGTGATGCTCAAAATTGTTGTGTGATTGATTCAGAAGGAAATGGATGTGTTTTAAGAGAGTGTAATGCTTTTAGCGGAAATATTTGTGCAAGAAATGAATTTTGTGATGGAATAAGTTATTTAGCATCTGATGTTGAAGAAGGTGAAACTTGTTGTGCTGTTGGAAGTTGTGAATTAAAAACTTGTGCAGATGCAGGAGGAAGGCCTTGTCCTCTTGGACAGAGGTGTAAAGGAAACACCTTTGATTCGTCTGATGTTGAAAATTGCTGTCCAAATAATTTTGAGTGTGGCGCCTACGAACTAGATTGCGAAAACGAAGGACTTTTATGTTTACCTCAAAGTACTTGCGAAAGTATTGAAGGAGAGTTTTTCAATTCAAATTGTCAAAGTGGAGTTTGTTGCTCAAAGTCCCTTGCAGATTCTTGTACAGATTTAGACGGAGAAATTTGTGCACCTAACAAAGCTTGCTCAATTAATACAGTTGAAGTTGGAACAAGTGAAGAGTGTTGTTTCGGAAGCTGTAATGTTCTGAAAAGCTGTGTAGAGGCAGGTGGAAAACTTTTGATAGAAAGTTTAGAAGATTATGTTCAAGGAAGAACTTGTCAACCCGGACAAATATGTGAAGACCCTGAAAGTAATTTGTTTGATACAACAGATGGAAGTTGTTGTACTGGAAATTGTGTATGGCCAGATGAATGTAGTTTTATTGGACAGGATTGTGGAAGTTTTGAAGAGTGTAATATAGATACTGTTAGAACTGCAGACGGAAAAGATTGTTGTGTAGATGTTTTAGGTGGAGAGTGTGTTGCAAGAGAGTGTGAAGAGTTTGGAAGAGAATGTGATGAGAACGAGTTATGTGGAGGAGAGGAAAGAATAGGAGATGGCGGAGTTTTATGTTGTATAGAGGGCAATTGTGAAATAGCAAGTTGTGAAGAATTGGAAGGAGAAGAGTGTGCGGAAGGAAAAGTGTGTAATAGAGCAACAGTTGTTGCTTCTGATTTAAGGAAGTGTTGTACAGGAAATTGTATTATTCCACCACCAGATTGTGTTGAAGAATTAGGATACTTTTGCATAACAGAATCACAATGTGACTTAGTTTTTGGAGAAAGTTTTGATGGAGCATGTCCTACTGGAAAAACATGTTGTACAAGATCTCCTTCACAGAATTGTGAAGAGCCTGGAGGAGAAATCTGCAATATAAATGTTGAATGTAATGAAGAAACAGTTGCAGTTGGAGACACTCCTCATTGCTGTTTTGGAAGTTGTAATGTTTATAATAAATGTGGAGAAATTGGAGGAGTTGAGTGTCCTGAAGATAGAAAGTGTGCAGTTGGTACTGTCTTGACAGAAGATGTTGATGAGTGTTGTACAAGCTTTTGTGTAAGAAAAACATGCGGAGAAATGGGAGGTTTGTCATTTAATGAAAGTTCAAATGTAGAGTGTGATGGCGAGATTGCATCAGCAAGTGATGGAAGTTGTTGTTTAGGAGAGCTTGTATTAAAATCATGTTCTGAATATAATGGAGAAATTTGCAGGCCTACTGAAAGTTGTAATATTGATACAGTTGAAACAAGTAATGGAGAGTGTTGTGTTGGAGATTGTGTTATGCAGGGTTGTAATGAAAGAGGAGGTAGAATATGCAATTCAACTTCAATCTGTTCTGGATTAACATATCCGGCTTCTAACACTAATAATTGTTGTTTTGATTCGTGTATAGAGTTGCCAGAAGATTGTGTTGAGTCAGGATATTCTTGTATAACTCAAGATGTTTGTGATTCACTTTTAGGTAATACTTTAATAGAAGCTAGTTTAACTTGTCCGGCTGATAGAATATGTTGTACAAAATCTCAGTCAATGAACTGTACAAGTTTGGGTGGAGAAATTTGTACATCTAATAAGAAATGTACAGAGGATACTATTACAGTTTCAGATACATTAAGGTGTTGTATGGCAAGTTGTGTGCCTGCAACTTGTAGCGAGTTGGATGGAAAAGTATGTTCTGGAAATCAGACTTGTAGTGTTCCTGTATTTGATTCTGCTGATGGCAAGAAATGTTGTACTGGAAATTGTCTTGATTCTTGTGGGGATAGAGGATATTTCTGCATGTTAAATGAGTATTGTGGTGCGATAGGAGGAGATGTTTTGACGAATTATTCTTGTACAACTGGAAGAATTTGTTGCACTGATGAGTATAATAATGCAACTACATGTGCGGATTTAGATGGAAAAGAATGTAATGATGATGAAGTTTGTAATGGTGGAGTTGAAATTCCAACTGCTGATGTGGAGAAGTGTTGTACAGGACAGTGTTTGCCTCTTTCAAATATAACACAGTGTGAAGAAAGAGGGTTTGTTTGTAAGGATGTTTGTGGAGTGAATCAAGAAGCTGCTTCATTTAATTGTAGTGCGGGAATTACAGGAGGAGAAATTTGTTGCAAAAGTAGGGCAACACCAATTGCTGAATGTGAAGAGTTTGGTTATCACTGTACAACTCAAGGGCAGTGTGATCAATCTGGTGGAGTTAATTATAATAATTATTATTGTCCGGGATTAACGAAGTGTTGCTCTATAGCGCCAGTTGTTGAGCAAAACTGTTATGGTAAAGGAGGTGTAATTTGTCCTCCAAGTGAAGAGTGTGATCTTCCTCCTATCTCAGCTTCAGATACAACAAACAGATGTTGTTTAGGAAACTGTCAGCCACCTTCCAGAGGAAATGAGTGTGAGGATACAGGAAATTATAGTTGTAGGACAAGGTGTGTTGTTGATAGCGAGGAGCTTGTAGATGATTTAGAATGTTCAAATGTGGGAGATGTGTGTTGTAAGTCGAAAAAAGCTTCAGAAGAAAGGAGTTATTGGTGGTTGTGGGTATTGGTAGTTTTGATAATCTTAACAATTATTGGCATAGTTTTTAGAGAAAGGTTAAGAGTGTTATTGTTTAGTTTAAGAGGCAAATTTAAGAAAGGACCTTCAACAACAGGATTTAAGCCTCCTTTTCCACCTCCAACTGCAATGACTCGTGGTCCGACTCCTTTAATGAGAAGACCTCTTCCTAAACCTGTAACAAAACAGGATAAAGATATGGAAGAAACTTTTAAGAGATTGAGAGAGATGGGAAAGTGAAGATGTAAAAATTCGTGAAAGAGATGCAGATGTTTCTTAAAGATAATTTTATTTATTAACACAGAAAAAAATAAACTAATGCCTTTTGGCATCGTTGCACAAATATCCAACTAAATTTAAGCCTACTTTACCGGCTTAAATTTCTGCCATGCATTCTCGAACATATGCTCTAAAGCCTGTGCAAAAAAAGGAGTGTTAACCCAGACACCAACATCATAGTTCGGATGAACCTTTGCATCATCTAAAAGCATAAAAAAGACTTCTTCTGAATCTATTGTTGCAAATCTTGCCTTCAACTCATTTTCTATATTTCTAACTTCTGCAACTTTACTAAGCTCTTTTGCAACTTTAATATTGTTGGGATTTATTGGAGCAGCTATTCTTATTTTAACTTTTTTCTTCTTAGCTTTTTCCAAACTCGGCATTAAAGCTTCTAACTTCCTGTTCAGTCCTTCAGCTGTCGTAACAATTGTGACATTCTTTTCAGCATCTCTTATCATCATGTCAAGATGATTGTAGATGTTGACTCTTCCTTTCAAACTTCCAGACAAGTCACTTGGCTCAATATACTTTATACCTTCTGTAAACAAACTATTCAACTCTTTTAAAACATCCTCTTCCTTAAGCTTTTCAAGTCTCTTGCTTTTTTCGTGAGCATTTTTCAAAACATTAACTTTAACTCTCTCTATAACTTCTTCAGGTTTAAGAGCAATGAACTTTATAGGTTTTCCCAGCTTCATAATTACAAATCCTCTTTTTTCCAAGCTTTCTAAAATATCATAAGTTCTACTTCGTGGAACATCAGAAATCGTGCTTAATTCTCCCGCAGTTGAAACACCCCTAGAAAGTAAAGAAGTCCAGATTTTAACTTCATAAAGATTTAAGTCAAAAATTTTTCTTAATCTACTCAAAAACTCATCTTTCACTATCATCTTCTATATTAGAATTCTCCCATTTTTAAATCTTTTCATTTCCTTTACCTCTTTTAAATGTAAAAAATTTAATTTTTTTTATTAAAACTAAACTTTATTGTTTTGTCTTTGATATTAAATATATATTGGTTTTTAAATCTATCTTTTGTTGCTTGCCAAAAAATTTTTACAGCATTCACTCGCTTTTTAATAAAATCTTCCTGACTTTTTAAAGTTTTATATAACTCGCTATCTATTTCTAAAAATAGCTCTATTTTATCTTTCTTAACCAAATCTGCCTTTTTTCTTCCATCTTGTATTTTCCTTGCTATCTCTCTTGCATATCCTTCTGATTCAAGTTCAGGAGTTGTTTTTATATCAAATTTGACTGAAAATTCATTTCCTAATACGATCTCTAATTCTTTCACATTTAATTGTCTTTTTATAATTTCTTTTAAATAATTTGTAGGATCAAGAGTTGCTGTTAGTGTAATTACTGCTTTTTTTAACGGCCATTTCAAACCAATCCTCAGTTTATCCCTTTCTCCGAGTCCTTTTTCAATGACCTGTAATGCAGCTTCCATTAAGGATTCAAGCTTTTTGTCAATCTTCTTTTCATCAACTTTCATCCAATTTGTCAGATGAACAGACTCTTCTTTCACAATTTTTTTATCTCTCAACTCTTGCCAGATTTTTTCTGTCACTAATGGAATTATTGGCGCAAACAACTTCAATATTTCCAAAAGAATTTTATTTAAAATTTCAAAAGTTTCATCAGCTCTTTCTCTTGTTAATTGGATGTAGGTTCTGCTTAAATCTGAAACCAAAAAATTTTCCAAAATCTGAACCACTTCATAAAATTTATAGCTGTTGTAGTTATTCACAGTTTCTTTTATCATTGAATTAAATCTCGATAAAATCCACTTATCTTCAATCTCTAAATTAGAGCTTTTCTTTTCAATCTGATTTACATAGTTGTTTATGTTTATCAAAATTCTGAAAACTTTTTGAATCTCAAGAAATTCTTCTTCATCAAAAGCAAAGTCCTCGCCTCTCGAAATCCTTGCAAAATAATATCTTAAATAATCTCTTCCATACTTTTCTATAATCTCTTTTGGAGAAAATATATTTCCAAGAGATTTTGACATTTTTTTCTTACCAATATCAAGAACCAATCCATGAACACTAATGTTGTCAAAAGGTTTTTTATTAAATCTTATTATAGAAAGTATTAATTGTGAATTCCACCAACCTCTTATCTGATCGCGACCTTCTAAATTTAAGTCAGCAGGCCAGAATTTTTTGAATTTATCTTGTTTTCTCAGATAGTCTAAAGCAGCCCAGCTTGAAACTCCAGAATCAAACCAAACATCTAAAACATCTTCGACTCTTTTCATTTTTCCACTACACTTACACTTTATGTAAACTTCGTCAATTTTTGGTTTGTGAACTTCTTTTATTTTCCTGCCAGAAAGTTTTTCAAGTTCTTTTATGCTTCCAACTACAATTTTTTTGTTACATTTTTCACAAATCCATATTGGAAGAGGAGTTCCCCAATATCTTTTTCTTGAAACCGGCCAGTCGCTTATTCCTTCAAGCCATGCTCTCATTCGCAACTTCATCCAAGAAGGAATCCAGTTTACTTTTTCATTATTTTCTAAAAGTTTTTTATGTATTTCTGAAATCTTTAAAAACCATTGTGGTTGAGCTATCATTAGTAAAGGAGTCTTGCATCTCCAGCATAAAGGATAGTCGTGTTTGTATTTCATTTTGTAAACGAGATAACCATCTTTTTCTAAATCTTTAATAATCTCGTCATCAACAACTCTTGCTTTTTTTCCTGCATATTTTCCAGCCTCTTCTGTCATTAAACCATTTGTAGAAACAGGCGACACTATATCCAAACCAGTTTCTTTACCAACTTCGTAATCCTCTTTTCCATGTCCTGGAGCTGTATGAACTAAACCAGTACCTTCTTCCAAATTCACATATCTTCCAGACAAGACTATTCTATAAGAACTTTTTAAATTTAATTTTAAATTTTTTGCAAGAGGGTTTTCGTATTTCCAACCTTCCATTTCTTTTCCTTTATATTCGGTTGTTACAATATAACCGAGTTCTAACATAGACATTATTTTTGGAACAAGCTCTTTCGCCATAATCCATCTTTCTCCATTCTTTAATTCAATTTCTTGATAAACAAAATCAGGGTGAACCATTACTCCTGTGTTTCCCGGGAGTGTCCATGGAGTTGTTGTCCATATTATCAAAAGAGTACTTTTCTTATTTTTAAGAGGAAATTTCACAAAAACTGAAACATCTTCTTGCTCTGCATATTCTATTTCATTGTAAGCAACAGCAGTCTCGCATCTTGGACAAACATGAACAGAGTACTTATCCAAATACAATAAACCTTTTTCATCTGCAATTTTAAATGTATCCCAAATTGCTTCAATGTATTCTGGACTTAAAGTCAAGTAAGGATTTTTAAAATCCATCCACACTCCGAGATTTTTAAATTCAGAATTCATCACTCCTATAAATCTTGTCGCATATTCTTTACATCTTTCTACAAACTTTTCCACACCAAACTTTTCAATGTCTTTTTTTGATTTACTTCCTATTTCTTTCTCTATCTGAAATTCTATAGGAACTCCATGTGTATCGTATCCAGCGCGATCAAAAACATCCATTCCTTGTAGTCTTCGACTCCTCATTGCAATATCTTTCAAAATTTTGTTTAGAGCAGTTCCCATATGTATATGCCCTGTCGCATATGGCGGACCATCCATAAAATAGAATTTCTTTCCTTTAGAATTCTTTTTCTTACTTTTTTCGTAAATTTTCTTTTTTTGCCAAAAATTAAGAATTTCTTTTTCTGTCTCTTGTGGATTGTACATTCTATTATTTTGTTAGTATTGTTTTTAAATTTACCCTTCTAATTAATAATTCTGATTATGATCTGGCCATTCTTGCCGCGCGTAAAAGATCTTTACCGTAACTGTTTTTATATTCTCCAATTGCTCTTTTTACATCGTTTGATT
>CAYIIQ010000018.1:0-12221 GCA_964363545.1 Candidatus Woesearchaeota archaeon
AACAAAATCTCCAGATATCGAGAAAATAAGCCCCTTTACAAGCAAATAAAAAGCAACAAACAAGACAACACTTGAAGGCAAAATATGAAAAAATCCAAAAATCCAAAAAACAAATGCTGTCAAAATATCAAAAATTCCTAAAACTTTTACTAGTATCATTGTTCAAATTTTTTTAATATTTCTATGAAAGCAGGTCTTGTAATTAAAACTCCAGAAGTTATTCCGATTATTGTTGTAACGGCAAATCCTCTAAATAATCCAGCACCTGCCCAATATAAAGGAATAAGAGAAGCGATTGC
The DNA here is from genome assembly GCA_964363545.1 of Candidatus Woesearchaeota archaeon. Classification (GTDB taxonomy): domain Archaea; phylum Nanobdellota; class Nanobdellia; order Pacearchaeales; family GW2011-AR1; genus CAYIIQ01. The sequence goes on from CAYIIQ010000018.1 coordinate 300, forward strand.
CGTGAAATAGGCAGAAATAATAATGAAAAAAGCTCTCTTAATTTTATCGCTCATTCCAACTTTTCCAATCCTTGATTCATCTAGTATAATAATCTGCTGGTCTACTCCTGTACCAATTGTAACAAGAATTCCTGCTATACTAGCAAGATCAAGATTCCACTTTATTAAAGCAGCAAAACCTAAGATTATTATAACCTCTGAAAAGCTCGTCAATAATACTGCTAACGAGTATTTTAACTTTTTATATCTTATAATAACAATTAAAGAAACAGCAACAATAGAAGCTATTCCTGCCAAGACAAGATAGAAAATAAATTTTTGTCCAAGTACAGGCGAAATTGTATCGAGCTTTACTATTTCAAGTTTATAAGGTAGACTTCCTGTTATCAAAATTGTTTGAAGTTTATGCATGCTTTCTTTTGCAGACTCAAAAGCAGTTTCTTGTGTAGCTCCAAATCCCGAGCCAGAAACAGCTATTTCAGTTGCCACTCTTCCTTTTAAATCCTCGCTTATTAGAAGAGAATCTACAATATTGTCGTCAACATACAAGTCAAGCTGTTTGTCAAGATATCTTCCACTTTGTGTTGTATTAATACCAAGATTTGAAGTAATGCTTGCATGCTTTTCTGCAGCCTCTTCACTTAAATAAATTGCAAAACTATATCTACATGCATATCCTTCTTGCACAGCTCCACAACCTTCAATTCTTGCACAGCTCGCATCATTTCTGCACACGCTTCTTATGTCTTTCTCTCCTCCGACAAAAACAGTTTCGTTTCCTATTTTTGCTTCGAATTTTCCCTGTTTCGCAACAAGTTCTTCCAAATCAGAAGGTGTTGCTCCTGCAATTTCAACAAGCATAAAATAATTTCCTTCTAAATCTTGAACTGATCTTACTGTGATATCACTTATGCCATAAACATTAAACCTCTCACTCGTTGTAGAAATTAAATCTGATATTTCTAAAGCAGAAAGAGAGGCATTTACTGGTTTAACTAACGCCCTCGCTCCTCCACTCAAGTCAAGCCCTGTTTTTATTTTTGTTCTCGGAACACTTCCAATAGTCATATCAATTGGTTTGTCTGTAAAAATTACAAACTCTTCTTCTTCGGTCTTAATAACAATTTTTGTAAAATTTGTATAAGTTATCTCTAATAATGCAGAACTAAAATCTTGGAAATCTTTAATTTCTTTTCCATTTATTTCTTTTATCACCATTCCCTGTCTTAAACCTTCTTCAAAAGCAGTTGAGTTTTTGTCTATACTCTTTATAACAACTCCTGTCTTGAAACTTGGAGAAATTGCAAGTACAGCGAGAACTAAAGTGATTATCAGGATCCATAATCTAAATCCTATTCTTCCCATCTTAAATTCCCTCTTTTTCTGCATACCATTTAATTAATGATGCATTTGTAAGCCATGTATTAATTATGTCAAAAATTAAACCTATAGTTAAAATTGTAAAAATCTGCCTTAAAGTTTCTGATATTTTAAACACGATAATTAAAGAAACTATCACTGCAGTCAAGCTTGTTAGTGTCATTACAATCCCTGTTTTGAAGGCAGAGTATATTCTAGCATTTACAGGCTCGTCTCTTTTTTTTAGAACTCTAGTTGTAAGCAAAATATCAGAATCTACACTATAACCAATCAACATTAAAAAAGCTACAATTCCAGCTCCAGAAACTTTAATTCCAAGAAAATTAACAAGAGCGAGAGACATAGTTATATCAGCAAAAACAGCAAGGATAACCGCAAAACTTGGCACAAAGGTTCTGAAAGTTAAGAAAATCGAAAGCGACATTAAAATAAACGCAACAATAACTGCAAGTCTTAATTGCTTGTAAAAAGTTGTCCCAATTGAAGAGCCAGTAAATTCCATACTTGAATTTTCTTCACTAAGTTGAAAACTAAGATAATTTTCAAGGAACTTTTTAACATTTTCAGATTCATCAGCGACTTCAATAATAAATGCAATCTGCTCTCCAGTTCTTAAATCAGAAATCTCTCTTAAATTAAAATCAGCATAATTTTCTGACAACTTTATTCTTAAATTATCAATGTTTACTTTGCTATAAACTGTTATCGAAGTTCCGCCACTTAAACTTATATCTTTATTTATTATGTCTCCGTTTTTTTGATAAAAAACAAAAATATAAACAAGTGACAAAATCAATAAAGCAGTTGGAATTAAAATTAACAGCTTGTATATTTTGTCGTAATTTAGTTTTCTCTTAACTTCTTCAGGATTTTCGTTCTTGTCTTGATTTTCCATTATTATTGTTATCTTTAATCAGTTTAAAAATGCGTCGACCGGGATTCGAACCCGGGTCATCTGCTTGGAAGGCAGAAATACTAACCACTATACTATCGACGCATTATATTAATTAAAATATCCTATTTATAAATCTTGATAAAACAGCTATCCTTTTAGAAAAAAACGCCCTCGGCAGGATTTGAACCTGCGACCTACGCATTAGGAGTGCGCCGCTCTATCCAACTGAGCTACGAGGGCATACATAACTTTAAGACTGGTAATATTTAAAAATATATAAATATTAAGAAAAATTCGTAAAAATGTATCCAAAATGGCATGTTGTACTAGGATTAGTGTTTTCTTTCCTAGTCTTTACTTTATCTCCTAATATAGGTTTTACAGGAGCCGCAATAATTTTTTTGTCATCAGTTTTTATCGATGTAGACCATTATTTAACTTATGTTTTTCGTAAAAAAGATTTTAACTTAAAAAAGGCTTTTCGCTGGCACGACAATAATAGAGGACGACATAAAATAATGCATTTTCTTCACAGTTTCGAGTTTTTATTGGTTTTAGGAATTCTTTCCATTTATAAAAACTTCTTGCTCTATATTTTTACAGGTTTCATTTTCCACAATACTCTTGACATTATTGACATGCATGCACGAAGAATGTATAATAGAGAATTTTTTTTCACTAACTGGTTAAGAGAAAAACTGAGAGATTAATTATTTTCTCCAAAAGAAAAATCTTTTCCTTTTTCTTATAGTTCTAGGTCTCAAATACAAGACTCTTAAACCATAAGCCTGAGCAGTTTTTGCCTGAACCAAATCTGATGTAATTAAAACAGCATTATTTTTTCTTGCAAGTTCTCTTATTAAAGCATCTATCTCGCCACTTTTCGCAAATCTAATCTGCATCTCATTCGGCCTTGTACCTTCAAAGTAGATTTTCATATTTTTTAATTTATGCAGCTTTACAACTTCTTCTAATCCTGTGAAACCTTCTTCTCTTCCTTTATTCGCTAGATTTTCAAGCTCTGCCATAACTGCATTTGGAACTATTATTCTTCCTAACATTCCTTTTCGAATTAGTCTAATTAAAAATTTGTTTATTATGGCCGAAGTATCAACCACATAATTTTTTCTGTCTTTTGTAAAACTTGTGTTTAATCCTTTCCTTGCTTTTATCTTAATTCTCTGGCTTCTTGATGTTTTTCTTCCTAACATTTTATTTCTAAAACTTTTTTAGTTTTTAAATCTTTGAGGTGCAGGGAGAAGGATTCGAACCTTCGTAGGCACTAAGCCATGGCGTCTTGAGCGCCACCCGTTTGACCGCTCCGGCATCCCCGCATAAAATTTCTTTTTCAAATCTCCTTTCATACACTCTAAAATTTTTCTTTAAACCATCTCGCTTAAAAGTGATCTCTCAACCCATCTTTATTATCTATATAGAAAACTTAAATTTAAAAACTCTCTTATCTTATTATAAAAAGATTGTTAGAGAAAATTGAAAACTATATTAAAAAAGGTGATAAAATGTCAAAAAATAAAAGAGTTACCAAAAAAATAAAAATTATAAAAAAAGAAATTCCAACTTTAAAACTTATTAACGAGAAAGATATAGCAATGGATTTTGCAGCAAAAATCTATGAAAAATTTAACAAGCTTGTTAAAAGTATAGTTCTCTTTGGCAGTCAGGTTAAACATACAGCTACTGGCGGTTCTGATATCGACATTGTGATTATCGTCGATGATGCAAGTGTTTTATGGGACCAAGAATTGATAGCATGGTATAGAGAAGAGCTTGGAAAAATAGTTCAAGCAAATCCCTACAAAAAAGATCTTCATATAAACTCAATAAAACTTACAACATGGTGGCAGGATTTAATTAGGGGAGATCCTGTTGTTATAAATATATTAAGATATGGCGAGCCTTTAATTGATTTTGGTGGTTTTTTCACTCCTCTAAAAATTCTGTTAGACAAAGGAAAAATTAATTCAACTCCAGAAGCAATTTACACCTCACTTCAAAGAACACCTATTCATATTTCAAGAAGCAAGGCAGCTGAACTTAATGCAATCGAAGGTTTGTATTGGGCAATGGTTGACGCTGCCCACGCTGCTTTAATGGCCGCAAAATACTCCCCCCCTTCTCCAGAGCATATTCCTATACTATTGAAAGAAAGATTTATCGATAAAGGAATGTTAAAAATGAAATATGCAACAATGTATCGTGACCTTTATGTTTTGCATAGAAAAATTGTTCACGGCGAAATCACGAATTTAAAAGGCTCTGAAATAGATGAATGGCAAGAACGCGCAGAAGATTTTGTTAGAGTTATGACAGAGTTGGTTGATAAGCTGGTTAGTTAAGTCAATTTAAGCAACTTTTCTTATTCTAGTATCTTCTTATGACATTCTTGATTATTGTTCTCCGTCTTCACGACTTTGTACATAAGATTGGAATAAAATTTGATAGAAAGCTTCTCTATCTTTTTCTTTCATTTTCCTAAAGTTTGTTAAAACATAGCTTTTAGCTGTTGATTTATCTTTAAATCTTTCAACTAATTCTTTCTCATCTCTTCTAACTCTTCCTAAAATAATTCCTTTTAAATATTCTGGATTCTGACTCGCACGATTAATATAAACTGCAAAAATTCCATCCGCAAATGCTTTTATTTTATCTTCACTCATTCCACTTTCTTTCAGACCTTCTATTATAATAGGAGGTAACATTTTCAACATAGCGTCATATGCCTGAATTTTTTCTTTTCCTACTTTAGATTCATCATAAATTCTAGAAGCATTTCTTAATATAAAATATCTCTCATGTAACTCTTCTATTTTATCACGTCTCTCTGCTCCTGTTTTTTGAGGTTTTACATTTAATCCCAATACAGTTAATCTATCAGTATCTACCTCATCCAAAATAGATTCAATATTATGATTAGCGAAATCTAATGCTTGACTTTTTGCCTCTTCGAATATTTGAGGATATAAAGTGTTAAAACTTTCTGCTAAAACTTCAGCTGTAGCTGGAACATATTTTCCAGTTGCAGAATCCCTACCACCTCTCAGATTTAATCTTGCTTCCTCAAGTGGCATATTCCTACTTTCCCAAGCTTCTATTAATTGAATAGCGCTAGCTTTGACTTTAGGATCAAATGGTGTTTTTTCAAGCCCTTGTTTTGTTGCTTCAACACCTACATAACTTACATATTTCTCCAAAAACTCTTGTAATGGAGTTCTCTTTTCGTCTGCCATTTTTTTATTTCTTTATTTAGTTTATTAACCAAATTTTGTTACTATCAGACAGTAATTACTATTTATAAACATAGTTGTTTTCTAACATATATATTATAATATATATGTTGAATAGAAATTTAAAGTCTTTCCTAGTGTAAACAATATGTTAATAGAATTTATTAATAAATATATAATTAATTATATATATTGTAAAATATATTTAGTAATGAGATTAATTCCATTTAACCAACAAACATTTTTCTAATACTCCCTGAATTTTATCTTCTAAAGTTTTAAATTCAACTTTAAGTGATTTTGCCATACTCTAAAATATATCCAAATAAATATCTTCTTTCTTGTTTTCAACAGGCCTTTCTATACTTTTTTCTTTTCCTGTACTAACATTATTTGCCATATCTCCTATTACACCATCGATAGCAAAATTTTCTATAGCTTTCTCTTCCATCTCATTAATATTTTTTTCCATTAATTGTGGAGCAAAAACATCAATTCCAAAATCTAAATCTTTCCAGTCTTTATTCTCTTCTTCTTTTATCTCACCTCCACTAACTTCTATATCATCTTGCCAATTATTTTTTTCCACTATTTTCTCTCCACTCTCCTCTTTCAAACCTATTCCTTTTTTCCCACTTTCTTCCAACTCTCTAACAAACTCTGAAATTTCTCTAGCTTTGTCAGCATTCACACTTATGCTGTCTATCCCTTCTTTTACAAGAAAATCAACCATTTTCTTGTCACTTCCAGCTTGTCCGCAGATACTTGTTTCTACACCATATTTTTTACAAACTTTTATAACATGAGCAAGTTGTTTTAAAATAGCAAGATTTGTCTCGTCGTATAAATACTGAACTTTTTCATTTCCTCTGTCAATAGCAAGAGTATATTGTGTAAGGTCATTAGTGCCGAAACTTATAAAATCAATCCCCTCTTCACACAACTCTTCAATTATTTGAACAGCAGCAGGAGTTTCTATCATTACTCCAATTTTTAAATTCTCACTTATTCCAATCTCACTTAAAGCTTTTTTTGTTTCTCTCACTTCTTCAACCAAAATAACTTGAGGCAACAATATTCCCATTATTTTTTTCTTTGATGCTTTTTTTATCGCTTTCAATTCTGCCTTAAAAATTTCAGGATTTTTCAAGCTGAATCTTACACCATGCATTCCTAACATAGGATTAATCTCAACTTCTTTTTCTGCACCTTCTAAATTTCTATATTCGTCTGATCTTATATCACTTGTCCTAATCCACATTTCATCAAAATACTCTCCTATCTTACTTATACCATTAAAAATTAGATTTTCATAATCTTCAATTTTTCCAGCTTTCAAAAAATAATTTGGATGTTTCCCAGACTCTGCTATAATTCCTTCTATTCTCATCAATCCAACTTCTTTACATTCTGTCTTACTCGCTCTTTCAGCAAAACTTGGTAAATCAACTATAACCTTAATCTTGGTTTCTGTCTTAACTATCGGTTCTATCTTGACCTTACCTTCTCTTAAACTTTCAACCTTTCCTTTGTAAACCTTTCCAGTATTACCATCAACTGTAACAAACATTCCATCTTTCAAGACTTCAGTTGCTTTCACTGTTCCTACAGCACACGGAATTCCCATTTCTCTCGAAATAATTGCAGCATGACAAGTCATCCCACCTTCATCTGTAACAATAGCAGAGCTTCTCTGCATAGTCACAACCATATCAGGATTTGTCATTTTTGTAACTAAAATATCACCTTTCTTTATCTTGCTCAAATCCTCTAATTTGTATACAACTCTCACTTCCCCACTTCCAATTCCCGGAGAAGCGGGCTCACCTTCAAGAATAACATTTCCCTCAACTTTTTCTTCTTGTTTTAATTCTTTTTTAATTGTAGTAACAGGCCTTGTTTGTACAATGTAAATATTTCCAGACTCTATTGCAAATTCTATATCTTGAGGTTTTCCATAATGCTCTTCAAGTTTAATTGCATAATCTGCCAGCTTTTTTGACTCATACTCGCTTAAAACCTGTCTTCCACCTTTCTCCTCTGTTAACTTTACAATTTTTGTCTCTCCACCAGAATCTCTAACAATTGCTATATTTTTATTAGCAATTTTTTTTGAAACAATTTCAAAATCTCTTGAAACAATATGCAAATCAGGCTTTATCTTTCCTGAAACAATACCCTCTCCAAGTCCAAAAACAGCCTCGATAATAACATTTTCATTTCCAGTCACAGGATCTCTTGAAAAAATTACTCCAGACTTTTCAGAATCAACCATTTGCTGAACTACAACTGCAATTAAAATATTCTCATGTTTGAAACCTTTTTTTACTCTATAATATATACTTCTAGCAGTAAATAAAGACGAAAAACACCTTTTAATTGCCTCAATTAAATTGCTTTTCCCTTTGATATTTAAAAAAGTTTCTTGCTGTCCTGCAAAACTCGCAGCTTCTGTATCCTCTGAAGTAGCAGAACTTCTTACAGCAACGAAAATATCTTCATGTGAAGTTCTAAGAATTTGCAAAGCATCACTTGAAGCCCTTTCTAAGCTATAATCTTTAGCGCTCAAAATTTCATAAGCTTCTTTAATCTCATCTTCTATCTCAGATGGCATTTCAACACTTTCAATCATCTCGCGAATTTTTTTTGAAACGTCGTCCAACTCTTCTGTATTCTCAACATCTATCCTTGACAACAAAGAATAGATTTTTTCTTTCAAACGAGTTTTTTCAAGAAAATACAAATAAGCAGAAGCCACAACCACAAAACCTGGCGGAACAGGAATTCCGAAATTATACATCTCTCCCAAATTCGCACCTTTTCCCCCAACAACTGCTACATCTTTTTTCCCTAACTCAGAAAACCACTTTATATACTCTTCTTCTTCAACCTCTTTTTTCATAATGATATAAAAAAAATAAAGTTAATAAATCTTACTTAGACAAAAAAGTTTAAAACTTCGTAAGAAAACTGTCTACTTTCCAAACTTCTCAATTACAACTCTTGTATGACAAGGCAGTTTCGCCTTGATTTTTCTTAACGAATCAAAAGTGATTTTTCTTGCCTTTTCGCTATTAATAGCAATAAGAAAGATATCCTGATTTTCTTTGATCATCGCAGCCCTTCCTACTGTAACACCAAAAGAATGAGCCATTCCTGTCTGCATTCTGTCTGCTCCAGCACCCGTCAAAACTTTATTTTCTCTTAAAATGTGGTGAGGAAAAACTCGAACTTCAAAATAATACTGTCCTGGAATTTGCGTGTCAAGATCTTTATGAATTAGTTGTCTTGCAGATTCTAGCGCATTGTCCCTTACTAAAACCTTTTCACTTGAAACAGCTTTCAATATAATTTTAAAATTTCCTTTTTCGTAATCCTGAATATTTCCCATCTTAAATTTTACAATCTTTTGTTGAGGAATAGTTTTTATATAGCTCTTGCTTTTTACACTACTCTTTCTTGTATATGGTCTAGTTTTTCTCTTGCTGTATGCTAAAGCTTTTCTTAGTGCCATTTTAACTTTGAATTACTAAGTGAAGATATTCAAAAGGTCCTTTAACTTTTATACCTACATCTTTTTTAATTGCAGATCTTGATTTTAAATCGCTTATTCTTTTTTCAAGTTCTCCTTTTTTAATTATAGGATAAATTTCATGTCCTCTGTTACCTATAATAAAATAAAAACCTTCTTCAAGTTCATTAATTTCTATCAATCTATCATCATGTTCAACTTTCATTTTGCTTCTACCTCTTCAGTTATAGCCTGTCCAGGCAAGCCTTTTTCAAATATCGCTCTAACAAGTCCTTTATTTCCATGTGGCGCCGAGACCTTTCCTTTTATAATTTTTCCTCCAGGAGATTTCCATCTAACTTCTTTTCCAACTAATTTTTTCGCTTCTTCTTTTCCCACAATTCCAAAATCTAATATAAAATGTCTTTTATGTATTGTGTGCCTTCCCCGTCTGAATTGTATGACTTTACCTTTCATTTTTAAGTTTTGTAATTTTTCAATTAATTTTTGAATAATATTCGATTTGTTCTTGTTGTGAAGTTCTTCACTTTGTTGCAGACTTTCTCGTTACAGCAAGCTAACATGGGACTGCCAGGATTTGAACCTGGGTCGCAAGCTTTTTTGCTTTTTAACAATTCTCCGTCAAAGGAGGTTGATTGTCAGGAAATATTTCCTTATATCCCAAAGCTCGAAGGCTACCAAACTACCCCACAGCCCCTTAAAAGAATTTCAGCTGTAGAGCTTTATAAATATTAAGCTTTTTCCTTTCCTTATTTCTTTTCTTTTTTTGGAGTAGTTTCTTTAGCTGTAGTTTTTGTAGGAGTAGTTTCTTTAGCTGTAGGTTTTGTAGGAGCCGTTTCTTTAGCTGTAGTTTTTGTAGGAGTTGTAGGAGCAGTTTGAGTAGTTGTAGCCTGCGCTTGTTTCTGCTCTTCTTCCAACTTCTTCGCTTTTTCCTCTTTCTTTATCATTTCTTCTTGCTTTGTCTTTACATCTTCAAAATATTCTTTTAGTTTTTTTCTCTTTTCCTCGCTAACTTCTGTTTTTTCGGCATTTATTTCTTTATCATAGTTACCTTGATCAATTTCTATTTCAATTTCTTTAGGGTTTTTATTTTCAACAAGAACTCCTAAACTAACACAGCTTCCAACAATACTTTTGACAGCAGATTTTAAATTTTTAGAAAGCATGCCTGGTTGTTTAGTTTTAGCTATTTTAATTATTTGCTCTATTGCAAGATTTCCTACTTTAATTTTTTTATGATCTCCACTTCCCTTCTCAGCCTCTATTTCTTTTTTAATTAACTCAGCAACAGGAGGAGAAAAAACATTTATCTTAAAACTTTTTGTTTTCACATCAATATCAAGTTCTACTGGAACTTTCATTCCTCTAAAACTTTTAGTGGCATCATTAACTCCTTGAATAACTTTTCCAACTGGTATTCCTAAAGGACCAAGCTTCTGGCTAACTGACGGTCCGGGTTTCATCTCGCCCCCTTCAACTAGTAGTTTCATCAACATTTTCTTCTACTTCCTCCTTATCTTCTCTTCTTATAACTTTTAAGTTGTCAAGTTTTACTGTTACAGGAATAGGAACAGCAGCTTGCAACAAAGTAACAATAGCTTCCCCTTTCTGCTTGTCGACTCTTACAACTTTTGCCTTCTCCTTTTTGAAAGGCTCAGCAATTATTTCGACAATATCATTTTTCTCGATTTTCATCTCTGCAACACTCGGCTCCAACATATTTTTGACATCTTCATACAAAACTGTTTTTCCGATAATTCCTTTAATGTAAGGCAAGTTGAATACAGCTTCTTCAGCTGTTTCTCTGTCTAGAGATTCAAGTAAAATATATCCTCTTAAACCATGAGGCCTTGCCAAGCTATATACTTGTAAATTTTTTTTGTTTACTTTACTTTCAATTATATCTAAAGCCTGATCTTCTTTGTTTGTTGTAACTTTAATTACATATATCATCTAAAAAAAACTCCAGTTTCTTTTATAAACTTCCCTTAATTTTAATTTTATACGCCCAACTACCTCTCAACTTCAGAGAAGTAGTTGAAATTTAGTGTAAATGTATGTTTATAAATTTTTTGATTTTTGAAATTCAAAGATAAAATACTCCAACAATCAACGCAATTACAAATCCCATTAATCCAATAGCAATTATCCCAAGAGAAGCAATTTTCGAAACTGTTTTAAACTCTTCAGAAGTTGGCTTTCGAAGTATATGCCACACTCTTACACATTTTAAAAAAAATGATTTTATTCTTTCTACATTCATCTCATATTAAAAATTAGATTGTTTTTAAAAGTTTCTTTAGATTAAACACAATAGGATAGAAAGATAATTTGTGGACTTTGTGATTTAAACTTAAAAGACCTCACTCATAAAACTCAATTCCAAGTTCATTTCCCATTTCTTCCTGGATTTTTTCTTCTCTTGTCATCTCATTTCCAATTATCTGACTTGACTTAACACCTGTAACAATTATCATAACTCTAATTAATTTTTCCATGTCGTCAGAAATTTGTGCTCCCCATATTAACTTAGCATCTTCATTTAGCTTTGAGCCAACATGTTCTATTATAGTTCTTGTTTCATCTAAACTTAAATCTGGTCCTCCTGTAATATTCACTAAAGCTCCTGTAGCATTTGTAATATCAACATCAAGTAATGGATTTTCCAAAGCTTTCTCTATAGATTCTAAAGCTCTACTCTGGCTATCAGACTCGCCAACTCCAATTAAGCTTACTCCTCCATTCGACATTACAGCTTTTACATCTGCCAAATCAAGATTCACTAATCCTGTGCGTGTAACAAGCTCTGTAATTCCTTTAACAGCATTTGTCAAGATTTCATCAGCAACTTTAAACGCTGTTTGCAATGG
>CAYIIQ010000019.1:0-12150 GCA_964363545.1 Candidatus Woesearchaeota archaeon
GAGCTATTCTTAGTTTTCCTCAATTTGCTGGCTTAGATCATGAAAGAGTTGTTAGAGAAGGAACAGAAGTATATGGAGATGAAGATAAAGTTAAGAGAGCTATTCTTAGTTTTCCTCAATTTGCTGGCTTAGATCATGAAAGAGTTGTTAGGCAAAAAACAAGATTAGGAAGACTGGCTGGATTAACAAATAAAGAAACAATTAATTATCTTTTAGAAATACCTTTTTTAGCAGGTTATAGTGCAAAAAGATACCTTGCAACATTTGACATTGGAAGACAGCTTGAAACAGAAGGTTTTGTGCAAGATGAAAAAATGTTGAAAGCATTTCTCTTGTATTACGTTAATAGTCCATATGTCCCAGACACTAAAAGAAAAAGAATCTCTCAAGTTGTTAGTGATAAAGAGCCACCGTTATTAAAAGCAATGAGAAAAAGACTGGCAAAGGATACCGAGTTTTAGTATTTACTTAAAAAATATGGCTGAGATAAAAATAAGGGAATAAATATAAAAACTACGAAGAATATACTTTAAGAATTAAATTTAAATAACACATTCTCTTAATTCTTTCATGTTAGAAATGTTATTAAGTCCAAGGAAAGCTGAAAGAAGACCTTGGGAAATGTTTTTTGTCGGAATTTTTTACGCTTTAATTTCTCTCGTTATTGTTCAATGGATATTTGCAGGAGATACTATACTTTCAAGATATTCAAGCTGGATTGTAATAACATTTACAGTAATGTTTTCAATGCCATTTATGTATTATTTAATAAAAAATGAAGAGCAAAAAGATTTAAAAGTTGAAGGAATGCTTAAAATTTTAAAGTCGCATTCAAGAGCATTGAGAGCATTAATGTGGCTTTTTATGGGTTTTTTAGTTTCGTTTTCAATATGGTATATGTTTCTTGACACAGGAAGTAATTTTAAAGCTCAAGTTGAGACTTTTTGTGCCATAAACTACAGACTTGATTTTGATAATTGCGTGCAAGAGTATAGCTCAGGAAAAGTGCCTGCAACAGCATTTTCTTCGGCAAAATCAAATTTTTTTGGCATTCTTTTTAACAATATTAATGTTTTAATCTTAACTTTAATTTTTTCCTTAATTATTGGAGCTGGAGCAATTTTTGTTCTTGCATGGAATGCGACAGTAATAGCAACGGCAACTGGAATATTTATAAGGTTAAAATTAAGCGACTGGCCAACAAGTCTTGCTTTGCCTACTGCAATAATGCGTTACATGCTTCATGGGGTTTTCGAAATAGGTGCTTATTTTGTTGGAGCGTTGGCTGGAGGAATAATAAGTGTTGCGATAATAAAACATGATATAAGAAATGAGAAGTTTTGGGATATTTTGCAAGATTCGATTAACTTGATAATTTTCGCGCTAATTTTATTAGTTATTGGAGGGGCGGTTGAAGTTTTTATAACTCCGACTATATTCAATAAGCTAATAGAATAATTTAAAAACCTAAAAGCTAATGAAGTTAAAATGATTGCTTTAAATTGCAAGAGATGCGGATACAGATTTGAATCAGAAAAGATGAGAAAAAGCTGTCCATATTGTGGAGAAGAAGCTGTGGAATTAGAAAAAAACGCAGCAGAATTAATAGATAGTGTAGAAGAAGATTGAATATGGAAGCTGATAAAACAGAGGAAATTATAAAAGAAAGGAAAGAAAAACTAAAGAAACTTTTTTTAAAAAAAAGTTTTTTATTTTATATTGTTTTAGCGCTTTTAGTTTATGTAGCCTGGGATATAAGAACTTCAAATGTTCCGGGCTTAATTGATATAACAACAGGCCAACCAACTCTAGGACCTGATTTAGACCCTTTTTTATTTTTGAGATGGGCAAAATATATTGTTGAGCATGGAAGATTGATGGAGTTAGATAGTATGAGATATGTTCCTCTAGGATACGATACTTCTGGAGAGACAATATTGTTGCCTTATTTAATAGCTTACTTTCACAAGGTCTTAAATTTTTTTAAGCCGGTTAGTGTTGATTACTCTGCAGTTTTATTTCCAGTTTTTATGTTTGTTTTAACAGCAATCGCCTTTGCCCTTATGACACGAAAAATTTTTGAAGAAAATGAGTATAAAAATGTTATAGCATTAATTTCGACAGGTTTTTTGATTTTTTCTCCTTCTCTTTTGTCAAGAACCATCGCAGGAATTCCAGAAAAGGAATCGGCAGGGTTTTTTTTCATGTTCTTAAGCTTTTATTTTTTGATTTCTGCATTAAATTCTAAAAATTTTAAGAGAAAATTAATTTTAAGTTCATTGGCAGGAATAACTACTGCTTTAATGGGATTGGTTTGGGGAGGGTGGGTTTATATTTTAACAACTGTTTCTGTTATGTTTTTTATTGCGTTTATTCTTGGCAAAATTGACAAAAATGAATTTTATGTTTTATTGTTATGGTTATTTTTCTCGGTTGTTGTTACACAATTTTTTTCTCAAAGATATTCTATTAAAGGTCTACTTTTTTCAACGTCAAGTGGTTTAGCATTTGCAGCACTTCTTTTATCTTTAATAGATATTCTAATTTTCCAAACTAAATTTAAAGAAAATAAGATTGTCAAAAGATTAGGTGAAAAATATCCTCAAAAGGTTATTTCTTTAGGAATTTTTTTAATTATAGCTTTACTTTTATCAACTACTTTTCTTGGAATCTCATTTATACCAGATTTTTTTAAAGGTGCTATATCTCAGTTGAAACAGCCTTACTATGACAGACTTTCATTTACTGTTGCAGAGAACCGGCAACCTTATTACACTGAATGGAAAGGAGAATTCGGACCAACTTCATTTAGTCTATTTAACCAAACGTACAATATTCCTCCTTTATTTTTCTGGCTTTTCTTTTTTGGATCCATAAGTTTAGTATATGAAGCTGTAAAAGGACTTGAAACAAAGAAAAAATGGATAATTGTTTTGTCATACATTATTTTCTTATTTACATTAATATTTAGCAGATACTCTCCTAGCAGCATGTTTAATGGGGAAAATAACATAAGTAAATTTCTTTATTTTGGAGGGATATTATATTTTATTGGAGTTTTTGTGTATCTTTTTTATTTTTATAGCAAAGAAAAGAATTTGGATGAGTTAAAAAAAA
Organism: Candidatus Woesearchaeota archaeon; assembly: GCA_964363545.1. Classification (GTDB taxonomy): domain Archaea; phylum Nanobdellota; class Nanobdellia; order Pacearchaeales; family GW2011-AR1; genus CAYIIQ01. The sequence goes on from CAYIIQ010000019.1 coordinate 3,118, forward strand.
TTGATTTCAGGTATTTGTTGGTTATAGCTTTCTTTATTATTTCAATAATCGGGGCAAGGAGCGCAATAAGATTAATTATGGGTCTTGTACCTGCTGCAAGTATACTTGCCGGATATTTTGTAGTTGCTACTTTTATTAAAGCAAAGAATTCAAAAGGAGATTTAGAAAAGATAATAGTGTGGGTTATTGCAGCTTTAATTATACTATCAGCGTTTTATGCTTTATATTTTAATTATAAAATTGTTTCGGGCACTGCGCCTGCTTTTGTTCCTTCGATTTATACACAACAATGGCAACAAGCAATGGCTTGGGTCAGAGTAAATACTCCCGAAAATGCAGTTTTTGCTCATTGGTGGGATTATGGTTATTGGTTGCAAAGCATAGGCAACAGGCCAACAGTCTTAGATGGTGGAAATGTAATATCATACTGGAATCATTTAATTGCAAGGCATGTTTTAACGGGACATACTGAAGAGGGAGCATTAAACTTTCTTTATACTCACAACGTCTCTTATCTTTTAATTGATTCCACAGATTTAGGAAAGTATTCTGCTTTTTCATTTATAGGAAGTGATGTTAATTATGACAGAAGATCGTTTATTCCTACATTTGTAGTTGAGCCAAGATTAACACAAGAAACAAAAGATGAGTTAATGTTTATTTATACAGGAGGAACTATTATCGAAGACGACTTTACTTATAATAACAATAATTCCACTCAGATATTTCCAGTAGGACAGGCGGGGATTGGCGGAGTTAGATTAATTATGGATAAAGAAGGAAATATTAAAAATGCTCAAATAATTATTGTTTATAAACAGCAACAATATGATGTTCCATTAAACTGCATTTATTTTAATAACAAAGTTTACAACTTAAATGAAAATGGTTATAATGGATGTTTGTACATAATCCCTTCTATTGCTCAAGACAGTGGAAGAGTGAATATAAATCAGTTTGGAGCTGGAATATTTATTGGAGAAAGAGTATATAAAACGCTTCTTACAAAGTTTTACTTATTTAATGAAAAATCAGATTTTTTTGAGCTTGTTTATTCTGAAGATGATTTTGTAGTGAGAGATTTGAAAAATCAGGGAGCAATTCCACAAAATCAGGATTTTGTTTTATTTAATGGTGTTAGAGGACCTATAAAAATGTGGAAAGTCAACTATCCTGAAGGCATTGAGATAGTGCCAGAGTACCTGGAAACTAACTATCCGGACGAAATTAGAAATGCCGAAACGACTTTTTAGTTTCCCAAGTTTTAAAAACCATCCTCAACTAATTCTATGATGGTAGAGTTTTTGTTGTTTGTGCCATTAATAATAAGCTTCTTTGTAACTTTTTTAGTACTGCCTAGATGGATAGCTAAAGCTAAGAGAATTGGATTGCTATGGGAAGATATGAATAAATTTGAAAGGAGAAAGGTAGCGGGTTCTGGAGGATTGATTGTCGTGCTTGGCTTTATTCTTGGAGTTTTATTTTATATTTTTTTAAAAACTTTTTACTTTCAAACACAAGAAAATGTTTTAGAGATTTTTGCGTTAACCACTTCCATATTAATTCTTGCTGGAATTGGGTTAGTTGATGATTTGCTAGGATGGTGGCATGGTGGTTTAAGTAAGAAATTTAGAGTTATGATGTGTTTATTTGCGGCCGTGCCTTTAATTGTTATAAATGCAGGAATCTCAAGATTAAATATTCCTTTAATAAATGGAACAGATTTTGGAATAATCTATACTTTGATTATCATTCCAATAGGAATAATAGGTGCATCAACAACTTTTAATTTTCTTGCTGGTTTTAATGGTTTAGAGGCAAGTCAAGGAATTTTAATATTATCTGCTTTAAGTTTAGTTGCTTATTTTAGCGGAAATTCTTGGCTTGCTTTAATAGGCTTATGCATGGTTTTTGCGTTAATCGCATTCTGGCTTTTTAACAAATTTCCGGCGAAAATTTTTCCCGGAGATGTTATAACGTATCCAATTGGAGGAATGATTTCAATTCTTGCTATTCTCGGCAATATGGAAAAAATTGCAGTTTTCTTTTTTATTCCTTACATAATAGAAGTTTTTCTCAAATCTAGAGGAAAATTGATGAAACAAAGTTTCGGTAAACCGAATAAAGATGGAAGTTTAGATCTTCCATATGAAAAAATTTATGGCTTGGAACACGTTTCTATCTGGATTTTAAAAAGAATAAAAAATAAAGTTTATGAAAAAGATGTTGTTTATTTTATTAATGGAATCCAAATAATTTTTATAATTTTAGGATTATTGATTTTTGGCGGCGGGATTTTTTAAAATGTTTAAAAATATCGATAGTATAAGGCAAAAATTTAGTGGAGATGATCTGCTTAAAGGAGGTTTAATTTTGTTTATTCTTCTCAATATCTTTAATTTTTTAAATTACTTTTTTCAGTTTTCAATGGCAAGAATGCTTGGGCCTGCAGATTACGGTGTTCTTGCTGTTTTGATGTCGATAATTTACATTTTTTCTATACCAACTGAAGCTATTCAGAATGTTATTACAAGATATACAAGTATCTTTAATAGAAAAAAAGAATTTGGAAAAATAAAGTTCATGCTTTTTAAAAGTTTGAGAAAAAGTTTTTTTGCCTCGCTTTTATTGTTTTTATTATTTTTACCTCTGTCTTACTTTTTATCAATTTTTTTGAAAATTGACTTTCTAGTTTTTGCCTATCTCGGTTTGGTAATTTTCTTCTTTTTTTCCCTGCCAATAGTTAGGGGTGTACTTCAAGGAGAAAAGAAATTTTCTTCTCTTGGAGTAAACTTGATCTTAGACGGATTAGTTAAAGTTTCTGCTGCTGTATCTCTTGTATTCTTAGGATGGAAAGTTTATGGCGCAATTTCTGCCATTTTAATTGGTTCTTTAATTGCATTTTTAACCGCATTTTTTTCGCTGAAAGATGTTCTAAAAGTGCAAAAAACAGGGGAAGAGTTTAAAGGAATTTATTTTTATTCGATGCCATTTTTTGTTTCTGCATTGTCTATTTTCCTAATTTTTAGTTTGGATGTCATTTTTGCCAGAAGATTCTTTCCGCCAGAAATTGCAGGAAAATATGCTGTTGCAGCTATGTTAGGAAGAATAATATTTTTTGGAACTTTTGCTATAAGCAAGGCAATGTTTCCCATTGCATCAGAGAAACATGATAGTGGAGATAGAAATTCATATTTACTGAAAAAATCTTTGAAAATAGTTGGGATTTTAAGTTTTTTAATTTTATTATTTTACCTTTTTCTTCCCGAGATAGTTATATCAATTTTGTTTGGAAGTCAGTATATTGAAGTATCTAACATTCTTTTTATACTAGGACTTGCACTAACTTTTCTTTCTTTTACTAATGTTATCATTTTGTATGGTTTAGCGATTGGCAAGATAAAAAATTCTTCTTTTTCATTTTTGATTTTTTCATTTATTGAAATTATTTTATTTTATGTTTTTCATAGCTCGCTTCTGGAATATACAGTTGCATTTTTAGTAGTTAACTTTATAATGTTAGTTTATAGCTTATTTTTAATTAGAAGATGATTCTGTCAATAATCATTCCAGCACACAATGAAGAGAGAAGAATAGCTGTAACTTTAGAAAAATATGGAAATTTTTTTTCTCATAAAAAGATAAAAAAAGAGATTAAAGATTTTAATATTATTGTAGTGTTAAATGCTTGTAAAGATAAAACTCTTGAAATTGTAAAAAAATATGCAAGAAAAATCAAAGAAATCAAGTATTTAGACTTTAAAGAAGGTGGGAAGGGATTTGCAGTAAGAGAAGGGTTCAAAAATTCATTAAAAGGAAAAGCAGAATTAATTGGATTTGTTGATGCTGATATGTCAACTTCTCCTGAAGAATATTTTAGACTTTCTAAACTCATTAAAGATTTTGACGGGGTGGTTGCGAGCAGATATCTTAAAGGAGCTGAAATAGAGCCAAAGCCTACAATAAAGAGAATTTTCGTCTCTCGAATATATAATTTTCTTATAAGGACTTTGTTTTTTATGCCTTATCGCGATACACAATGCGGGGCTAAAATTTTCAAGAGAAAGGCAATTGAAGAAGTTGTTTCAGAGTTGGGAATGTCACAATGGGCGTTTGATTTAGAGTTAATTTATGTTTTAAGGAAAAGAAGCTACAGAATAAAAGAGGCTCCAACAGTTTGGAGTGATCGGGAGTATTCAAAAATAAATCTTATAGCAGCCGGGCCATTTATGGCTTTGGCAATAATTCGGCTTAGAATTTTAAATTCGCCGTTTAGAAATTTTATAAAACTATATGATAAAATGATTGGGTTTTCTAGGTATTAATATTTATTTTTTAAATAAACCATACAATATCCCGGCGCCGTATGATAAATGTATCGCCAGAAAAATTATTGGGAGCAGAAATAAGGCTAAGAAATTTTTTTCGCTGATTGAGATAAAAATAGAAAAAAATAAGCTTAATAAAATATAAATAATAAAAGGAAAATATATTACTGTTGTATAATTTGAAATATTGAGAAATGTTAAAAGTAAAAGGCTATAGAACGAGATTAAAATAAGGTATATCAAAAATAATGGCGGAACTAAAAAATAGGGTCGCTTTAGAGTTTGTGAAAAACTTTCTTTAAACATTCTGGTTTTTCCATAGCTAAAAATTTGTTTAGCTAATTCGGAAAAGTTTTTTCTTCTTCTGTGATATACAAAAATTTCTGGAGAATACGCAACTTTAAAGCCTTGTGATTTTGCATTGCTGATAAAATCTGGATCTTCGCCAGGCCAGAGTCTTGGATCAAATTTAACTTTTTTAAAAACTTCTTTTCTGCATAACATATTTGCAGAAGTTAAGTCTGCTTCATCAGCATCAAGTTTCATACTGGCTTGTTTATATCTGGATTTTACAGAAAATGCTCCGAATAAAGACGAGAGAGCCAGGCCTGAAATTTTAGCAAAACCTTTTTCGTCTGGAGGTGTAAGCTGGGGGCCTCCAACAATATCGATTTCTTGATGCGTATTTAAAAAATCCTCTGCTTTTTTAAGAAAGTCTTGCTCAAGAGTTGCGTCGTCATCAATAAAAACTATAATTTCACCTTTTGCCTTTTTTACTCCCTTATTTCTGTTTTCACTTGGATTAAGACCTTTTTCAATTATAATCTCGTAATTGTCTTTATGACAATCTAGTTTTTTTAAATATCTTACTACTTCTGCATTTCTGTATGGAGCTAGAGCAATTACAAACGAAAACTTTGGTTTTTTCATTTTCATCTACAATAAAACTACAAACGTTTTTAAAGATGATTATTTAGTTGTAGAAGATGGAGGAAAAAATTAATTGGCCGAGTGTTAGTTTTATTGTTTGCACTTACAACTGTAAAGAGCACGCAGAAAGATGCTTTAAAAGTATTTTGAAGCAGGAGTATCCTAGAGAAAAAATCGAATTGATAGCTGTAGATGGATATTCAACTGATGGAACAATTGAAGTTTTAAAAAATCTTAAAGTTAAGATACTTTTCACTAAGGACAGGCCTGAAAGAGGCGCAAAGACTCTTGGATACAAAAATGCAAGAGGCGAGATTGTTATAATTGTTGATTCTGACAATGCTTTAGTTGAAAATGACTGGATAAAACATATGGTAAAACCATTAGTTACAGATAAGAATGTGAATTTTTCTATTTGTAGAATGGCTGTTGTTAAATCAGACAAAGCTATTAACAGATATCTAAGCTTAGTCGGAACAGATCCTGTTGCAGCATATAAATCAATTGATGCTTTGCTTGCCTTGAGAAAATTAAATCTTGTATATAAAGGTGAGTATTATACTTACAAGATAAAATCTGAAAATTTTATAGTTGTGGGAGGATATTATTTTACAATAAAGAAAAAGACTCTTGAATCAATAGGAGGGTATACACAAGACACAGATGTTGTTTACAATCTTGCAAAAAAAGGGATGGCAAATGTTGCTATACCTAAAAGAGCGCATGTACACCACTTGATAACGAACTCTATAACTGATTTTTTTAAAAAGAAAAGGAAGTGGGCAAAAGTTTATTTCAAGGAGCAGATAGTTGGACGAGATTTTAAATGGATTCCAAAAAATACCAAAGAAAAATTAAAATTAAGTTTAATTATGTTAGGAAATTTGCTTTTTATTCCTAAATTATTAGTTGGTATAAAGATGTTCTTTAAAGATAAAGAAAGTGCGTGGCTTTTGCACCCAATTGCGACCTGGCTTACAACATATGCTTATTTGCAGGCTTATATTTCATCTAAATTCAACTAGAAGTAGTTATATACAATAGCCATCTATGCCCTAATTACTTCATAAACGAAAATATCTTCTTTTATTGCTAACAGTCTAAAAGTTATATTTCCGTAGCTAACTGACTCTTTTATATCTTGCTGCTGATTTACGAAATCTATTGTTGTATTCATGAAAGGAATTCGCCACCTTCCTAAGACTGGTTGGCCTGTTTGTGGATGAATTAAATAATCATCAATTCTCATCCATTCTGGATGATTTGGCTCTGAAAATGATACTATTACATATTTCACACCCTCATTTTCTTGAAGTCTAGAAACAAATTCTTCAATTGTTGTGTCTGTATTGGAAGTTTTGTTTATAAACCTCCAGGGTTCAATAACAGTTCTTTCTGCATAATAAGCTGGTTGAGGAACAGGCACACTAACAATAATATCGTTTGGGCTTGAGACCTGTTTTATAAACAAACCAGCTTCTTTAATCCCACTATAAGAATTTAGCCTTTCTCTTATTATTAGATTGGAGTGTTTTAGCTGGTAATAACCACCAGAACCAATTAAAATAACAATTACAACTATAAACAAAACTTTATTGTATTTCTTGATATAGCTTGAAATAGATAAGGTTGCTCTTGAAATGCATACAAAAGAAGCAAAAAGTAAGGGGTAATACCATCTTGGATCGCCAATTGTAGAGTTCCTTTGAATAAATATAAAGTAAGATAAAGTTAGTAGTATTGTTAATAAAATAAATAAATCGCTCTTCACTTCTATATTCTCTGTTTTTTTAAGATAACCTAGTGAAAAAAATATGTTTAAACCAATAATAATAATTCCTATCCAAAATAAATAAAGTAAAATGCTAGCCAAAGAATTTGAAATATTTGTAAAATAAGCTGAGAAAATTTGAAATGGCACAAGATTAATTGGAGCTTCTGGATGAAAATATGTTCCGGCTACATACGCAATTGGAGATATAAAAATAAGCTCTTCTGCTAAAAAAATTAGAATTGCAGCAAAAAAAAGAGCTGACAAATTATACTTATTTTTAACTAAGCCGCCGAATTTTTTCGTTAAAAGCATGTAAACTAAAAAGAAAAATCCAAATATGAAATAAGCTCTTCTTATTGAGTAGCTTAAAACAACAAAAAATACAGTTAGTATGATAGCAAATTTTTGATCCAGCCTGCCAAAAATTTTTTCTTTTTTTTCATAGCCCTGCCAAAAAATATAAATTGCTAAAAATCCTAATAATAAAGCCAGATTATCTATATGAAATCTCATACTGTTAAATAGAATTTCCCAGAAAGTTGCCATTAAAAAGGTAGATACTAATGCGATTTTTTTATCATTATACATTAAAGTGCATATTTTATAGGTTAAAAAAACAAGTAAAATTGACGGTAAAACCACCAAAAAAAATTTAGCAACAACTTCTGAAAAACCTATTTTGAAAAATAAAGCTGCGAGATATGGAAAAAGAGAATTATGTTGCGGAGTTACAATCCAGTCGACATTGAAACCTGCAAGATTTTTTGCATAAGCCATGTAGTCAGACTCGTCCCACCATAAAGGTTGGTTTTTAGTAAGATTAAAAAAATATAGTCTGACTATGGTGGCAAAAATTAATATCCCTATTAAAGTTAAATTATATGGATCGTTTATCCAGTTTTTAAATTTATTTTTTCTTTTTTCAACAATATCACTTGTCTTTTCTGCAGGTTTTTCTTGTTCATTCATAGTTAATTATATCTTCTTAGTTTTTATTTCTTTTGATTTGTATTGTGTAAAATTATGTCTCTTACGGCTTCTTCCAAAGAAACTGGTTGCACTCCTGATTTTTCTACAGCCACTCCTGCTGCATGATTTGCAAAATAGATTGCTTCTGAGATAGTTAGATCATTTGATAAGCCAACAGCTAAAGCTGCTACAACGGTATCTCCTGCTCCTGAAACATCCCTTACTTCTCTTTTATAAGTTGGAAAATGTTCAGAACATTTATTAGCGAAGTCACAATAAAACATCCCTAATTCTGACAAAGTTGATATTATTTTCGACTCTAATCTTTCTGACAAGATTGAACTAATAATCCTTGCTTCATCTAAACTACGACCAGAATGACTAAGTCTTTGTGGATCTAATTTTCTGACCATCCCGCAAGCTTCCTCAAAATTTGGTGTTATGAATGAAGATTGTCTATAAGCAAGAGTGTGTTTCGGGCGAGGATCAACTATTAGCCATTTTTTATTATCTTTACACTTATTTATTATATTTTTAATCAATTCTTCTGATAAAGTTCCTTTTGCATAGTCTGATATTACAACAATATCTACAGAATCAAGATTTTGCTGAAATTGTGCAAATAGGAAATCATAATGCTCTTGATTATTTTCTATTTTATCACAATGATCTACTCTTACAACATGCTGTCCTCTTGCCATGATTCTTTCTTTAAAAACTGTCCGTAAATTTTGAGAATAAAAAATGCCTGAATTTTTAATGCCATATTTTTCAAGGATTTGAACAAGTTTTTCTCCCTCTTCATCATCTCCTATTATTCCAATTAAATAAGGATTTGAGCCTAAAGTTTTAAGGTTAACAGCAGCATTTCCGGCCCCGCCAGGATTGTATCTTTGTTCCATAACTTTGATAATGGGGGTAGGAGATTCTGTGCTTATTTCATCACAAGTTCCAATAGTGTATCTGTCAAGAATTAAATCTCCTAAAACCATTATTTTTTTGGACTGAAATCTTTCTATTTTATCTAAAATA
>CAYIIQ010000020.1:0-12005 GCA_964363545.1 Candidatus Woesearchaeota archaeon
GAATTTAATCAGTCATAATAGTTTTAATCATTTGGTTGAGTATAAACCTCAAAATTCTCTAAGGAAAGAGTTTATGGAAGATGCAATATTTGAAAAAAATACTTTCGAAAGAACTAATATAAATGAAGCTGTTGAAAATGGATTTACTTTTTCAGTTCTTGCTCAGAATATGGGGGTTAGGAATAATATATTCAAAGTTAAATCTGGAGTTGCATTTGGGGGGGTTAATACTCAAGGAGTTTTACCTTCTTCAAATATTAATATTTTTAGTAATACTTTTTGGTATGGAAAGGATGCTCAAGAATCTGGTGTTATTTGGTTACATAGTGGAGTTACTAATGTTAAAATAAAGAATAATTTAGCTCAAAGAACTGGACAAGATTTATGTTGTAATCCTGAAGATTATTTTTTAAAGAGTGATACTCTTTTATCTGAGATTGATTCTAATTATAATATTTTTGATTCTCCAGTAAATACTTTTGCTATTGATAATGGTATAGTTAGAACTTTAGCTCAATGGCAATCGCAAGGACGGGATTTGAATAGTCAATTTATTGGTCCTTTATATGTTGATCCACTTAAGGGTGATTTTCATTTGCAAACCATAAGCCCTGCTATTGATGCTGGAACAAGAATTCCTGTTTTTGATGATTTTGAAGGTATTATTAGACCTGTGGATATTACAGGTAAGGGAGATGGTATTGATGAGTGGGATATTGGTGCTTATGAGTTTAGTAGTGTAAATCCAGATTCGTGTCCTGAGTAATAAAAGAAATTTTAGGTAAAAAAGTGAAAACGAAAAGAGAGGATTTTCATGAGTAGAAATAATATTCTATAGAATAATTAATTATTTAAAGTCCGAGTATTACAATGTTATATGGCAGATTTACCTAAAACAATGGAATTTTATTGTGGTGTGGTGGAAAAAGAAGTAGAATGTGAACTTACTCGGATACGTCAGTCTAGAAGAACTAGTCATTTGGGTTATAAATGTACTGAAATGGGTACAAATGAAACAACATGCAATCCTTGCTCGCATTATGTACAAGGATATTTAGTTCCTGTGCCAAGAGAAGCTATTAGAAAAGATGGTAGTACTGATATGAAAAGATGGGCAGATAGCATAGATGCTAGAGTTGAAGTTCCTCTTTCTATGATTTTACGTGCATAATTCTAAAGCTTTAGATTTGTAGAAAGCAAGTATCTATTATAGATAAATTGCCATATTAGAAAGTTTTAAAAAATTTATATTCTTTAATTCTTGATGAAAACTCGGAATATAAATCAATCTGTAATTTTTAAAGCAAGTCCTCACGAAGTTTACGAAACTTTAATGGATTCTAAGAAGCATTCGACGTTTACTGGCTCTAAAGCAATTATAAGCCGGAAAGTTGGCGGCAAGTTTAAAGTCTATGATGGCGGATTGCATGGAAAAAATCTTGAATTAATAAAAGATAAAAAAATTGTTCAAGCATGGCAGTGTGATATGAAGGAATGGCCAAAAAATCATTATTCTGTCGTTAGTTTTATTTTAAAAAAAATTAAAGATGGAGCAAAACTGACTTTAAAACAATTAAATGTTCCTAGTGATTGTTATGTTAGTATTAGTAATGGTTGGAAAGAGTATTATTGGAAGCCCATGAAAAAAATGTTTCAGAAAGGATTATGAAGGTTTAATAAATAAGGAATTCTTTCCGAATAGAAAGCGTTTTAAATATCTTAATTCTATAAAATTCATGACAGAGGAAAAAACAGCCGAAATACTAGAAAGTTTAAATCCTGACGAGAGAAAAATTCTGGTTTTTCTTAATGAAAGAAGTTTTGATGAAATTTTGAAAAAATCTGGATTTGATAGAACTAGAACTTTAAGAGCTTTGCAATTTCTTTCTAACAAAGGTGTTGTTAAACTGGAAATTAAAAAAATTAAGATTGTTGATTTGGGGAATAATGGAGTTGTTTATTTAAAGAATGGGCTGCCTGAAAGAAGGCTTTTAAATATGCTTGCAGAAAAGAAAAATGTCAAGCTTAATGAGGCAAGAAAGCTTGCAAAACTCTCAGAAAATGAACTTAAAGCTTCTGTCGGTGCATTGAAAAAGAAAGCAATAATAGAGATGCAAGGAGAGAGAATCAGTCTTGCAGCAAGTATGGAAGAGGTTGTGAAAAAAACTCTTGAAGAGCAGTTTTTAGAAAGCTTGCCTTTGTATTTTGATAATTTAACTCCTGAACAAAAATATGCTTTTGAGAGTTTAAGATTAAGAAAAGATATTATTGAAATAAACGATGAGCAAGAAGTTAATATAGAATTGACAGATTTAGGAAAAGAGCTAATGAAAGAAGATTTGTCTAAGTTAAGTAATTTAATTGAAATTTTAACTCCTGAAATGATAAAAGCTAGTACATGGAAAGGGAAAAAATTTAGAAGATATGATATTAAGTCAAGAGTTCCGGAAATTTATGGTGGAAAAAGACATTTTGTAAATCAGGCAATAGAGTATGCGAGAAAAATTTGGATTGAGCTCGGTTTTGAGGAAATGTCTGGCTCTTTAACTCAGACATCTTTTTGGAATTTTGATGCTTTATTTACAGCTCAAGATCATCCTGTAAGAGAACTGCAAGATACTTTTTATATAAAAGATGTAACTGGAAAACTTCCGAACAAAGAATTAGTCAAATGGGTGAAGAAGTCTCATGAAGCCGGAGTTGAAGGAAGCAAAGGGTGGCGATACTCGTGGAGTGAGGAAGATGCAAAGAGAGTTATATTAAGGACACACACAACTTGCCTCTCAGCTTTAACACTAGCGAAATTAAAAGAAATAAAAAATAAAACAGGAAAATTCTTTGCAGTGGGAAAGTGTTTTAGAAATGAGACTTTAGACTGGAGTCATGCTTTTGAGTTTAATCAGACTGAAGGAATTGTTATCGACAAAAATGTAAATTTTAGACACCTGCTTGGCTACCTGAAAGAGTTTTTCAGGAGAATGGGTTTTGAGAAAATAAGATTTAGGCCGAGTTATTTTCCTTATACTGAACCAAGTGTTGAAATCGAGGTTTATATTCCTGAAAAGAAAATTTGGCTTGAGCTTGGTGGAGCTGGAATTTTCAGGCCAGAAGTCGTTGTTCCATTGTTAGGAGAGTATGTTCCTGTATTAGCTTGGGGTCCGGGGTTTGATAGAATGTTGATGGATTATTATGAAATAAAAGATTTGAGAGAAATGTACAAAAATGATTTAAATCATTTGAGAAAAATGAAAGTGTGGATAAGGTAAAATGATGTATCTTCAAGACAGCTACAAGAAAGAATTTGAGACAGAAGTTAAAGAAGTTTATGGAAATTTAGTTGTATTAGAGGATACTATTTTTTATCCAGAAGGAGGAGGCCAGTTAAGTGACGAAGGAAAGTTGACGAGTGAAAATGGATTGTGGAAGGTTTTAAAGGCGAGAAAACAAGAAGGTAAAATAGTACATGAACTTGATAAAGAAGGTTTGAAAGTTGGAGAGAAAGTCAAATGCGTTCTTGATTGGGACAAGAGATATAGGATGATGAGAAGTCATACAGCTGCTCATATAATAAGTGCTATCTTTAACAAAGAAACTTCTGCATTAATAACAGGAAACCAGATTGGATTTGAAAAAATAAGAATTGATTTTTCACTTGACAACTTTGATAAAGAAAAGATTAAAGAGTATATAGAAGAAGCAAATAAAAAAATAAAACAAAATTTAGATGTTACTAGTTATGAGATGAAAAGAGAGGAAATTGAAAAAAAGCCTGAAATGGTAAAATTGGCTATGGGTTTACCTCCTGGAATAAAAATTTTAAGGATTGTTAAAATAGGAGATGTAGATGAACAGCCAGATGCTGGAACACATGTTAAGAATACAAGGGAAATTGGAGAGCTTGAATTTCTTGGATGTGATAATAAAGGAAAAAATAACAGGAGAGTTTATGTGAAATTGAAAGAATGAGAAAATGAAACTATCAGATATAAAAATTTGGTTTATATGGAATAGGAATTGAATAATGGCACTTGTAAAATTTTCAAGGAGAGAATTTGAGAAGTATGTTAAGCTGACAAAAGAGACAGAAGAGAAAATTGCAATGTTTGGAACTCCTTTAGAATCTGTGAGCAACGATGAAATTAGCATAGAAATTTTTCCAAATAGGCCAGACTTACTTTCTTTGCATGGATATTTGAGAAGTTTCCTTGCGTTTATCGGTAAGAAGAAAGGTTTGAGAGAGTATAAAGTTAACAAACCACTAACCAATTATGAAGTTTTTATTGATAAATCAGTTGCTAAAGTCAGGCCTTACACCGCATGTGCAATAGTTAAAGGAATTAGATTTGATAATGAGAAGATTAAAGAAGTAATTGATGTTCAGGAAAAAATTCACGCAACTCTTGGAAGAAACAGAAAAAAAATTGCCATCGGTATTTACCCTCTTGAAGCAATTTCTCTCCCGATAATATACAAAGCGGAAAAGCCACAAGATATAAAATTTGTGCCTCTCGGAGAGAAAAGAGAAATGAGCGGCTTGCAGATACTTCAGCAGCATCCGACTGGAAAAGAATATGCAAGCTTGTTAGATGGAAAAGAGAAATTTCCCATTTTTGTTGATTCAAAAAATGAAATTTTATCAATGCCTCCTATAATTAACTCGGAAAATACAGGAAAGATAAATGAGAAAACAAGAGATGTTTTTATTGAGTGCTCTGGCTTTGAGCTGGCGACACTAAAAAGAACTCTTAATATTATTGTAACAATGTTTGCAGATTTAGGTGGAGAAATTTATCAGATGAGATTAAGATACGACAAAAATGAAGTAACTCCTGATTTAAAGCCTGAAAGAATAAAAATAGACATAAATAAAGCTGAAAAACTTCTTGGAATAAAACTTAAAGAAAATCAAGTTAAAGAGCTTCTTGAAAGGATGTGTTATAATTATAGTAAAGGAGAAGTTTTAATACCTTCTTGGAGAGATGATATTTTGCATGAAGTTGATATTTATGAAGATATTGCAATTGCTTATGGATATGAAAATTTCGAGCCAGAAATTCCGACTGTTGTTAGTATAGGAAAAGAAGATAAGAGAGAAATGATAAAAAGAAAAATTTCAGAAATTTTAATAGGACTTAACCTTATTGAAATTTCAACTTATCATTTGTTGATGAAAGACGATTTGAAAAAACTTTCGGGAAAGTTTAATGAGTCAGATTTAATAAGTGTTGAAAGAAGCAAGACAGACTATAGTATTTTAAGAAAAAATTTATTGTGCTCTAGTCTTAAAATTCTTGGAGAAAATATTGATGTGGAATATCCGCAAAAAATTTTCGAAGTTGGAAAAGTTTTTGGTCTTGATAATGCGAAAGAGACAGGAATTTCTGAATCAGAAAATTTAATTGTTTCTTTTTGTCCTGGAAATTTTACAGAAGTTAAGCAGGTGTTAGATTATTTGACGAGGTATTTAAACTCGAGATTTGAAATTGAAGAGTATGAAAATTTAAATTTTATTGAAGGAAGAGTTGGTAAAATTTTAGTTGATGGTAAAGAAGTTGGATTTATTGGAGAAATTCATCCTGCTGTTTTGAAAAATTTTCATATAAAAATGCCAGTTTCTTGTTTTGAGTTGAGTTTGGATGAAGTTTTTAGAAAGTTATTAGATAATAATCAGAAAAACTATAAATCCTTCTCATCCCAATAACATCCGTATTCCGGCCTGCAAAACTTACATCTTCTCAGATTTTTCCAGCTTAAATCCTCATCCATGCTCCTAATTTCCTCTGCAATCTCAATCACTTTTTTCTTAAACTCTTCATTTATCTCAATTTCTTTTCTATCTTGTCCTGTCTCAATTACTCCTTTATCAACTTTTCTGCTAAACTCGCTTTCAAGAAGTAAAGCATAAGCTGCAAGTTGAATTTTATCAGACTCAAAAATCTTGTCTCTTGTTTTCAATTCGTAAGGTACAATTTTCTCTCCAAACTCTACCCTGTCAATTCTACCTTTAATTCCTATTTCATCTGACTCAATTTTAAATTCTGTAAGATATTTTGGCTGCAAGTTAATCCAAAGTTCTCTTCCAAAAAAACCAAGCCCTAAAGCTTTCTTAACTGCCTTAACTCTCAACTCAAGCTCTCTCGTCATAAAACTTTTAACTTCTTTAGAAAAATCATCAAAGTTAATATAAAACGCTTCAAAAGTTCTAAAATTTGAAGAAGTAATTTCCTGAATAAGTCTATCCAATCCGCGACTATAAATTAAAAGAATTTCTTCGTCATTCAGATTTTTATCTATTTGCGCAACTATTCTTGCTTCACTCTTGTTAAAAGAATCAAAAACTCTATGCTTCAAACCACCCAAAATCATTGTTTTGTTTGGTCTCTCTCTCATTCCCAGAACTCTTTTAAAATAAATTTTTCTTGGACAAAAAAGATAACCTACAATTTCTGTTACACTTACGAATTCCATTTTACTTTTTTATTTTTAATTTCTTTGAAACTTTAGTTTTGTATATTATTCTAAAAAAATCTTATGTGACATTTATCATATGTAAAACAGTTTTAAAAATTTCTCATGATTTTCTTTACCGCATTCTTTTAATAGTATAATTAACAGGATTTTTATATTTTATTTCTTCTTCTGTCGGCACAATTCCAATATCTTTATAATATGGCTTGTCAAAATTTGGCGGAAGAACTTTTTTCTGTCTAAAATTCCAATCAAACTGACTTTTTATATATCCTTCTTTTAAAGGATTTTCATTTTTTTTGTTCCATTCGTCAACTCTTGCATTTATTTCTTCTTTTGAAAAATTCAGACATCTAAAATAGTTAATTAAAATAAACAATGCTCTTTTCCTTCCATCTTTCATTCCATTAAGTATATTATTTATCGATGGCGGAAAAACTATCCTGCTCTTATCGACTTTCACTTCTTCAAATTTTCTCTCGAAACTTTTTTCGGTTTTAATTTCTTTTTTTTGCTCCTTGTACCAATCTAAAGCCTGTAAAAGTAATTCTCTTGCTTCTTCCTCTCTAACCTTTGGTAGAAACGGAATGACTTTAACTTTCAGTGGATTAGCATTTTCAGGGTGAAAATCCTGAATCTTTTTTGGATCTATAACAACACTTGCTAATCCTGTTTTCTCATGAAGAGAATAAGGCGCACGAAACAAGTGCCTTGAAGAAACTAATACTAGATCAGGAATAACTTTCTCAGCTTCTTCAAAATCTTTAATATATTCTTTGTCACTAGTCATGCGCGTTATTTCTTTAATTAAATCTTTTTTTATAAGTTGAAGAAGATAGAGAGAAATTGCTCGCGGAATTTCTGGAAATAAATTCTTTAATTTGTCCTCATTTAATTCTTCAGGGAAAGCTTTCCATGGCACAATAATATGAAGGCCTTTATTTCCGCTAAATTTCAAACCAATATTTTTAATATTATGAAAATTTAAAGCTTGTATTATTAATCTTGTCATAATCTTGCTATAATCAAAATATTTTGAATCTATATCTATAAGTAAGTCCCATCCTGTTCTTAACTCATCTAACTGACTTTTTGACAGCTCAGTTGAAAGTCTTAAAGGATCATGCCAAATTTCCTCTGAACAGTGAAAAGAAGTTGCTCCTTTTTTAACTTGCTGTAAAATATCGTTCGAATATTCAAGTGTATCAGGCCTTTTTCCAAAACTCTCAAAGTACCTTGCCACAACTTCTCGCGATTTTGAAAACCTCAAGATTTCTTCTTGCACATCTTTTCTTGAATAATATGAAGGTGCAATAGTTTGAATTTTCTCTATTTTTTCCATTTTTTATAGATTTTAACTTTATATGAGTATAATAATTTTACTTTTATTTTATAGGAACCTTATAGTCTTGTGAGTCTACCTTTTTAATGTATCTGGGTTGTTAATAACTTTGGTTCTTATCTATAGCAAAAACCTTATAAACTCTACTAAATAAAAATCATCATGCTTGTCAAATTAGACGATCCAAAATTATTGTCAGATGCAATTTCAATAATTTCAGAGCTAGTAACAGAAGTAAGACTAAAAATGGATGAAAGTGGAATGAGTGTTGTAGCAATAGATCCTGCTAATGTTGCTTTAGTTTCTTTCAAAATTCCAAAAGAAAGTTTTTCAAATTACGATGTCAACAATGAGGTTTTAGGACTTAGTTTAGAATCTCTAAAATCAGTTTTAAGAAGAAGCAGTCATGGAAGCAGTCTGATTTTAGAAACAGATGAAGGAGTCTTGAAAATCGAAATACATGACAAGATAAAAAGAATTTTCAACCTTGCCTTAATCAACATAGACACAGAAGAGAAAGAAGTGCCTTCTCTTGATTTTATGTGTGGTGTGGAAATGTTAAGCCCTGACTTTTTAGAAGCTATCGAAGATTGTGGTGTTGTAGCAGATTCGTGCATTTTTTCAGTAAAATCAAACAAGTTCATAATAGAAGCGCGAGGCTTAAATTCTACAAGGTCTGAATTTTCAACAGACGAAGTCGGCATTAAAGGCACGGAGTGCAAGTCAAAATATTCTGTAGAATACTTAGAAAAATTCGTTAAAGCATGTAGAATGTTCGAAAAAGCAAAAATTAATTTCGCTAATGATTATCCTTTAAAGCTCGAATTTAAAAATGAATCAATGGAGCTTATTTTCATTCTTGCGCCAAGAGTTGAGACCGAGGATTGAAAAGAGTGAATTTAATTGTGTTTAGAAAATATAGCGAGTTTCAATCCGAGGAGAGGATTGGTGTAACGTTCGGCGAAGCCGAGAAATCCAAAGTTTGAGGTTTGGGCGTAATTTAGAGATTTTGTTATATCTTGAAAGTAGTAAATAATCGAAAGGTTTAAATACTTGCTGTTTATACTATTTGTAAGGTGAATGAAAATGCCAATAGATAGGGAATTATTCAAACGAGAAACAGATATTCTTGTAAAGAGATTAAACGATGGTATATATTTAGGTAAAAATGGACAAGATGACAGATCAATTGAAGCCTTAACAGATGTGATAATTTCAGCGGGTAGATTAATGCAAAGAGATCCAGCAATTGGAAAAGCACTAGGATTTGATAGAACTATTTTAGTTGCTAAAGGATATCAGTTAAAAGCTTATGCTCACAAAATGGAAGTTGAACCAGAACATAGAGAGCAGATTTTACAAGAAGTGGGAAGAATCGCTCGAGGAGATATAAGTTATGAAAATCCATATCTTGCAGAAATTTATGATGCTTTTAGAGAGTGGGTAGAAACAGATGAAACAGGGAATTTTTACACTCGTCCAAAATAATATTAAGACGCCAACCTCTTTTTTATTATCTCCCAAATTTTTAATTTGACTATTGTTTAGCCCGAACCTCAAATTGAAACTAATTGGTGTTATCTGAAGTTCTCGTTAGAGAATTTACGAAAATTCAGGCTCTTTCAATGCAAGCTTGAATTAGTCCCATAAACAAAGGGCTTGGATTTAATGGACGCGATGTAAATTCGCCATGAGCTTGTGTTGCTATAAAAAATTTATGTTTTGGTATTTCAATAAACTCAACTAATTTTCTTTCTTCATAAATGCCTGACAATGACATTCCATTATCTTCTAAAATTTTATGAAACTTTGGATTCAACTCCCAACGATGTCTATGCCTCTCTTTAATAATTTCTTTACCATAAAGTTTTTTTGCTAGAGAGTTTTCTTTTAGTTTAGCTTGAAATGAGCCAAGTCTCATTGTTCCGCCCATTCGAGAATTTTCTATATTGCTTTTTTGTTCTGGTATAATGTCGATTATCGGAAAACTTACATCAGGATCGACCTCTGTTGTATTCGCATCTTTCATTCCACAGACATTTCTTGCAAACTCAATTACTGCAAGTTGCATGCCATAACACAACCCAAGATAAGGAATATCATTTTCACGTGCATATTTTATTACTGTTATTTTTCCCTCAATCCCTCTTTTACCAAATCCGCCAGGAACTATTAAGCCATCCACATCTTTCAAAGCTTCTCCAACACTTATCTTCATTTCTTCTATATCTGTAGATTCTATCCATTTAACTTTTACATTGACACCAAAATATGGTGCGGCATGTTCTAATGCTTTCAATATACTCAAATAAGAATTCCGAACATTTGTATATTTACCAACTATAGCAATAACAACTTCTTTATCCGCATTTTTTATCTTTTCAACAAAACTTTCCCAATTTTTAAAATTGAGAATAGTATCACCATTTTCTTTTGAAGATATGCACAAAATTTTGAATAATTCTTTATCAAGGCCAAAATCATGAAGAACTAAAGGTAACTCATATATATTCGAAAAATCATAAATATTATAAACTCTTTCTAAAGGCACATTACCAAAAATACTAACTTTTTCTTTTATCGAGTCTGATACTAGCTTTTCAGATCTACATATTATCATATCAGGCTGTACACCTAGAGTCATTAGTTGTCTTAAACCAATTTGAGCAGCTTTACTCTTATGTTCGTTTAAAGAAGTGGGTTTTATAATATAAGTTACATTAACAAACATCACATTATCTTTACCTTCTTCATATTTCAATTCTCTCATCGCTTCAACGAAATAAGAGTTCTCTAAGTCTCCAACCGTGCCACCTATCTCTATCAAAATTATATCAGCTTCTGTTTTAATAGCTAGTTCTCTTAGATAATTCTTTATCTCTCCAGTTACATGTGGTATAAACTGTACATCTCTACCAAGATATTTTCCTGCACGTTCTTTATCTAAAATTATTTTGAAAATTTTTCCTCCAGTAAGATAATTATCTTTTGTAAGGTTATGATGAAGTGCTCTCTCATATGAACCTAAATCTAAATCACACTCTGCACCATCTTCCAAGACAAAGACCTCACCATGTCTAAGCGGATTCAAAGTACCAGCATCATAATTAATATAACCGTCAAATTTAATAGGAGATGTTTTAAAACCATGACATCTCAATAAAGTAGCTAAAGCGGCACAAAAAGTTCCTTTACCAACACTTGACATTACACTTCCTGTTACAACAATATATTTTGTTTTTCCAGTCTCGTAGCCTTGAGGTATAGAAGAATAAGATTCGTGCTCTATTGTTCTTTCAGCTAAAGTTTTCTCAACTATATGTGACATGTCTAAACAAACTTTAAAGATTTATAAGCTTTGTTATTGGATAGGCTACATTTCTTAAACTTATATCGCAGAAAACTTTAATTACTTCAACTTCTTAATAAAAATAATGAAAATTAAAAAGAGGTTTGCAAGGTTTTTCATAGCATGTTTTTTAGCTCTTTTATTATTTCAGATAGTTGCAGGCCAAGGAACAACTATCGGAACAACGCCAAAAGAAGGTCAAAAAGAAATTAGTGAAGAAAAAAGTATAGCTGTCTGTGGTTATTTCATTGGAGAATTAGCGGGCGGATGCCAGTACAAAATGAATGATGCCACAGAAGAAGAAATCAATGCAGAGTTAACGAAACTTGATTTAACTGCTTTAACACCTCAACAATCACAATACTGGACAAATACAGACTCAAATGGAAACTGCAAACAAGAAGCTTGCTGGAATTTACAGCTCAATTTTCTTGATATAAACGGACTTACAACAATCCCTTATCAAGAAGCTGATGAGAGCG
This sequence comes from Candidatus Woesearchaeota archaeon, assembly GCA_964363545.1. GTDB lineage: Archaea > Nanobdellota > Nanobdellia > Pacearchaeales > GW2011-AR1 > CAYIIQ01. Next base: position 11,642 of record CAYIIQ010000020.1, read on the forward strand.
AAGCAAGTTTATGTGAAAATCTAAACCAACAACAATGTTATCAAAACCCAGAATGTCAAGTTATAACAACAGAAGCTCTACCATGTTCTACTTACACAATCCAAAGAACTATCGAACAAATATTCTATTCTCTTTTCTCCATTTTAACAAATATTTTTATAATAATTTTTAAAATAATAATGTTTATCCCAAATCTTTTAGGAGCTAATTTAGATTTCTCATATCTTCCTTTAACAAAAGACTGCTCCTCTCCTATCTCTATCACAAAATGTGTTCCAGCTATTGAAAGAAATGAGTGTGAAATTACAAAGATTATTGACGGAAAATTTATAACAAGAAAAGATCAAGCACAACAAGAATGTGA
>CAYIIQ010000021.1:0-11972 GCA_964363545.1 Candidatus Woesearchaeota archaeon
TATATTAATTTTTATGACAATAATATTTTTTTCTTCTTTAGTATCAGCCTATTATGAAACTTATACATTCAAAGATAGTTTATGCGAATATAATTCTCAAAATATAATGGAGTCATGCATTCTAGATGTTAAAACTTGCACAAAATATGCAGATGAAAACGCAAAGAGTTTTGATGAATATCTTTGGAAAAATGATTTGTGTAGAATGAGTTATACTAGATGTAAGCGCGAGGCTGCAATTAAAAATGATTTATGCAGAGATCATCTTTATTATAAACTCAAGACTTATCATAAATACCAACAAGTTACTTACCATCCAATATATTCTGAAATTCATCATCCATACAAAAAAAATTGTAGAATTTTATATTTGCTTGATGAGAAAAACAGCTATTGCCGTGGAATAAGTTTATGCTATTCATACACAGATATAAGAGTTTTCGAGACATTTACAGAATGCCAAGAAGCTCTTTTGGGAATAAACCCTTAACTAATTAACCTTTCTAATACAACAATTTATAAAAAGCTAGAAAATTCTGCATTTTCCTGATATATTTGGAAAAAGTGGTTGAAAATGGATAATGATATAAGAGAAAATTGTGGTGTTGCTGGAATTTATTTAAAGAGAGGATTTGCTGAAGAGCATCCTGAATTTTTACCCGAAGGATTGTATATGATGTTGCTTGACATGCAACATAGAGGACAACAAGGCTGTGGCATTGCCGTTTATAATCCACATGAAAGAAAAAATTTCAGAGTGCATAAAGGATTAGGGATGGTAAAAGAAGTTTTTAGAGATAGTAATAAAAACGAAAGGAAAAAATTAATAAAATCACATATAGGTAAATCAGGAATAGGCAGTGTAAGGTATGTTACTTCTAGTAGTATAGAAAGTCCAGAACAAGCAGAGGAAGAAGCACAACCTCTTTACAGAAGACATTTTCGACTTTATAAGAGGTTTGCAATTGCATATAATGGCAATATAGCTAATCACTCCGATTTAGAGAAATTGCTTAGAGAAACGGAAGATTATGATTTAGAAACAAGTGTTGATACAGAATTAATAATGGCTTTACTTGCTTTAAATTTACAATTAGTTAATAAAGATAGTAAATCTAAACCAGATCTTGTTGAAGTTGTAAACAAACTTTCTCAAAAAATTGATGGAGGTTATAGTGTTGTTATTTTAAATGGTTATGGAGAGTTAATAGCTTTTAAAGATCCTCATGGAATACGGCCTTTGGTTTATGGAGAAAATGGAAGATTTTTTGCTATAGCCTCTGAATCAAGTGCTCTAAATAGAATTGGAATAAAAGATTTTATAGATGTTGAGCCGGGAGAGTTGTTAACAATTTCTGACGAAGGAATAAAAAAACAATATTACACTAACGAGAGATCCTTACGTGCTTGTTGTTTTGAAAATGTTTATTTTTCTCATTTAAATAGCAGAATTAATGGTATAGATGATATTGATGCTCGAAAGAGATTGGGTTATGAGTTAGCTAAAATTGAGCCACTTCGAGGCAAGTTAGATGATAGTTATGTTGTTGTACCTGTTCCAAATACATCTATACCTGCCGCACATACTTTAGCAGAAAGTTTGGGGATTAAAATTGTTAATGGTTTAATTAGAAATGAAATTGTTGGTAGAGCTTTTATTGAAAAAGACGAATGGAGAGAAAGAGCTCTTGAGAATAAATTTACAGTAGTGCCTCGTGAAGTATATGGTAAAAAAATAATAGCTGTAGATGATAGCATTGTGAGAGGAGAAACTAGTATGAAAATTATTGATATGTTAAGACAAGCCGGCGCTGTAGAAATACACTTGAGATCAACTTTTCCTCCCGTTAGATCACCATGTTTTTACGGTATTGATTTCCCTACATCTAATGAGCTACTCGCAACTAGAGCTGGAGATATAGAATTGGAAGAATTTGTTGCAAAAGAAATAGAAGCTGATTCTGTAAAATATCAAACTATAGAAGGTATGATAAGAGCTATTGGCACTCGCAATTTATGTACTGCTTGTTTAACAATGGACTATCCAACTACTTATGGTAGGATAAGAGCATTAAATTTAGCTGGGAAATAAGTTGATATTAATAAATAATTTTGCATCGGTGGAGAAAAGCCATTCTGAAATTTAAAAAATTTCAAAACTTTTTTCATCACTATAAACCTGTAATAAAATTTATATTACAAATTGTAATTATCTTTAAATAACCATTTAATTATAAAATTTCAGAATGGAAAAGAAAATTAAAATAGGTTTAATCTTTTTTACATTATTAATCCTATCTTCAATTGTTGTATTCGCGGTAAGACCTTCTCATTCTTTAAATAAAAATGATAATTTTGTAAATTGCTCAAAAACATGTATTAGTGAAAGAAATAATGCCTTTATATCATGCAAACAAGAGTTTAATCAATCTTTTGGTGTGTGTAAAAAAGAATATAAGGAATGTCTGCAAAATCAAAAAAACAATTCTGTTAATGCAAGCGGACTTTTCAATAATAAGACTGAGTGTAAGCAAAAATATAAAACATGTAAGAACAACTCATTGACTCAAAAATCCGAATGCTTAAATAATTCTATTAATAATTTTCTTGAATGTAAGAGCAATTGTCTAAATAAAAATATTAATAATACATTAACTATTAATGATACAAACTTATTGACAGTACAAACTAAAAGCAATTGTCTAAATAAAAATATTAATAATACAAACTAATTAATTATTAACAATACAAATTCTTGTGGTGACGGAATTTGTTAGGTATATTCTTGTTCAGCTCTTAATTGTCCTTTGCCAGAAACCTCTGAAAATTGTCCTCAAGATTGTGAACAATAATCTAATTACTCAGCACTTTTAACGCTTCTTCCTCAATAAAGTGAAGTTTTGAAGGAATAATAAAACAAAAAGGTGATTTAACTTGTCCTTGTTTTAGCTTCTCAGCTTTATCATAAAAAATTTCTCTCTCTTCTGTCCCAAGTTTTGAGCATACAACAATCTTGTCAAGTTTAATTTTTTCTGTTGTATTAACTAACTGTTGCAATGCAGTTTGAAAATCCAAACCAATGTCAACAAGAATTAGTGTGTGTGCTTTAATCTTTAAATTTTCCTGAATAATTTTAACAAAACTTTCTGGTTTGTCTCTCTCACTCCATTTCGGCATGCTCGCAGTTTTCCCTAACTTATAAATTTGCAAACCAGTTTCAGAAATTGCGTCAATGATAGAAGCATTATGCAAAACCTTAAACTTAATTTTTTCCTTTTTACATTTTAAAATTAAACTTATATGGGTTGTTGCAATTAAAGGCGAACCATAAACAAATAAAACAACATCCTTTTTCCTTGATTCGTCAACAATTTTCTCGTTCTCAACTTGTTCCCTCTCTAAAAACTCAATTTTCTTTCTAATAATTTTTTCAATCTCTTCTTTCTTGTAGGGAAAATCAACTGTGTATTTTTCCAAATAGATTTTTTCAGCTTTTTTTAAATATTCAAGAGCTTCAAGTGATAAACTCTTTGCACTTAAGCCAAGCCCGATTAAGTAGAGTGTCATTAATTTTAATACAAAATATTTATTAATAAACCTTTAGAAAAATTTTTGGCTATATAAAATTTTCCACACTAAAATTGTGCAGGTTCTCAAACTCGAAATTATTTACTTGTACTACTACTTCTTTAATAATTTAAACGCATGGGTCCATTCGTTCCTTAAAAATCCAGGTATACACCATAACATGCACAAAGGTTCAATGGCCCTTGCAGCTTCAGCTTTTCCCATATCTTCAACTTCGAAACCAAACAAGTTAAGTATCTCCCAAACTTGTTTTTTTGCTTCTTCGTTATTTCCGCATATAAACATAGTTGGCTTAACTCCATTAAAATCTGGATTTACCATAAATGCGCTTCCTATACTATTAAAGGCCTTGACGAATTTTGCCTTGGGAAAACTATCTTGCAATTGTTCCATTAGAGAATTATCTAAAGAAGTAAAAAACTTCAAAACCCCATTCTCTGGAGTAGCATCAGCAATCGGATTAGTTGTGTCAATAATTATTTTGCTGTCTAAATTTTTTTCTCCTGCAATCTTTAACACTTCTTTAGCTGCTGTTCCTTTAATTGCCAAAACAATTATTTCTCCAAACTTCGCAGTTTCCTCAAAATTCCCAATAGAAGTTTTATCTCCTGTCTTTTTCTTAAATTCACTTAACTTGCTAGTTTCTCTAGTTCCAACCATAACTTCATAACCATTCTTAATGAAACCACTAGCTAATGTCTGTCCTACAATTCCACTTCCTAATATTCCAATTTTCATTTTTCTAAACAATTCTCAAACTTTTTCCAAAATACTCTTCTAGAACTTTATTAAGTTCATTAAATCTAACCTTGTTTCTTCCGATTAAATAAGCCTTGCTTTGTTTGTTTGCAGAAATTATGATTTCAGTATTTGTGATTTCAATTGTTCTAAACTGTAGTGGCTCTATAAGATCTAAAATAAATCTGCTAATGTCATCATTTCCCGAAGGCAAAACAATAATTTTTATTCGTTTACCAAGAGTCTCGACAATTTTTTTAACATTTCTTCCATTTTCTCCTATTGCTTTTGGAATAAGCTGTGAGGGAACAGCAAAAATAATCATGTTATTGTAGGATAAGCAGTTTTTAGTTCTGACTCCAGTTATTTTCTCGAATAAGTTTAAGTATCTTATTACTCTCATGTCTATTGTTGTTGACTTCATTTTAAAACGATAAAAATATTTTTCCTTGTAAGCTTAATTTACTCTTTTTTTTTAGATTGCTGTTTTGACAAGGGACCTATTACTTTGACGAGTAGACCGGGAAGTCCTGTTCCTACAGGAACTGGCTGGTTTAATATCATGTTTTCAATTACACTTGCTAATTCGTCTTTGCTTCCTTTAAGCGTTGCATTTACAAATTGTTTTATAGGAGTTTCAAAGCTTGCTCTTGCAAGTATGCTAGACTTTTCAGAAATTATTCCCATTCTTGTAGCCCCTTTTATGTCTCCTTTGTAAGTCATTGCATCAGCAATTAACATGACGTGTCTTTTGTCTATATCGAGACCTTGCTGATTCATAACTTTTTTCACCTCATTTATTATCGCCCGTCTAGCAGCCTCTATTCCCAAAACCTCTGCAATTTCGTGAATGTTGTTTGTTACTGTTTTTTCTTTATGTACTCCTTTTACTTCAAGAATTTCTCTTAAATTAGAACCTGCTGTTAAAATAACATAATTTCTATCTCGAGTTACGACTAAAACTTGGCTTATTCCTTTTATTCCAGAAATTACAGTCTCTCTTAATTTTTCTTTCATTCTGTAAAGTTCCTTGAAATTAAGTTTGGAGTTTATAGTATAGATTATATTCTCTTTAGACTTAACTTTAATTCCTTTTTCATTTATTCTTTCAGCCACTTTTTCTATTGAGGTGTGGAGAGATTTTAGAAGAGAGTTGTCAATATGAGCTTCTATTTTTTTGTCAGAAAAATTAATTTTTATTTCAGAGAGTATATCATTAAATTTAACTTCTCTTATTTTTTCTGCAATAACCTTTGCATCTTTTTCGTTATTAAAATCTTTTTCTAAATATATTTCCATTAAAGGAGTTGAGGGATTTTTTCTTGCATCAAATATTTCTATCAATCTTGGTAATCCAAGTGTAATCTGCATTTCTTGCACTCCAGAAAAGTGGAATACATTTAATGCCATTTGTGTTGAGGGTTCGCCAAAACTTTGTGCAGTTACTATTCCAATTGCTTCTCCTGGAGCTGCTTTTTCTTTTTTGTGCAACCCAGAAACATCTAAACCATCTGCACCATATTTAAACTGAACAATATTCTCGCTGGCGTCTCTTACTGTCGAGTCGTACTCTACTTTCAAGTCTTGTAAAGCGTTTGCAAGTCTTCTATACAAATATCCTGATTTTGGAGTTCTTAGGGCAGTGTCCATTAAAGCATCTCTCCCAGTTATGCTACCAAAGAAAAATTCTTGTGAATTTAGTCCATCAAGATAAGACGAGTAGATGAAGCCCTTTGCTCGAGGTTCGAGGTCATTTTCCTTGAAAAATGAGAGAGTTCTGTTAGTATAACCAAAAGAAATACGTTTAGACCATAAAGCTTGTTGTCCGATACTACAAGCGATTTGTGTGATGTTAAGGATGTTACCTCCTGCTCCAGATGCAATCATGTGAGCTGCTGGATTTTCATGTGGAAATTCCTCTTTTACAACACTTCCAATTTTTGTTCTTGTTTCGTTCAAGACTTGGAGTATTTTAATCTCTCTGCTTTCCTCTTTTGTTTTTCCTGGAATTTGCTCAAGAGTGTTGTTGTAATATGCGTCAATCAGCTTGTTGGCCCTGTTTATTGCATCTTTAATTACTCTCTCTTTTTCATTTCTTGTTTTTTCATTTACATCAAGGTCTGAAATTGAAATAGAAAATCCTCTTTTTGATAGAAAGTTTGTTCCTAAAGTAAATATTTTTTTCAAGGTTTTAATTGCCTCTTCTCTTCCTGCTTCTTTGTCTACTAATTTTATTAAGACTCCATCTTCAACACCAAAGGCGTTTTTGTCGATTATTTTTGGAAGAACGTTTTCATCTCTTAATTTTTTTGGTAAAGCTTCGATTAAAATCTCTTTTCCATCTATTTTCTCCTTTGTGAACTTCGTTTCTATTCCAGCTTCATGTACAAGTTGTTGTGCCTCTTCTCTTGGAAGTTTGCTTATACTAAGAAGGTAGTTTCCTGTAATCGCATCAGCTATACATCCTAACATATTGCTGTTATTTTTTGGACTTATCAAATTTTGGTTAACATTTAGTAAGACTGTTGCTTCACTTCTTGCTTCTTCTGTTTGTGGCGAATGGATGTTCATTTCATCTCCGTCAAAATCTGCGTTGTAAGGATATGTAGCTACAGGATGCAGTCGGAAAGTTTTGTATGGAAGAACTCTAACATAGTGTGCCATTAAACTTGGCCTGTGAAGCGAAGGATGTCGATTGAAAATAACAATATCTCCATCTTGTAAGTGTCTTTCCACAATATAGCCTGGCTGAACTTCTTCTAAAATTTCCCGTTTGAGTTCTGGAGTTATTTTTTTTCTTTTTCCATCTGGTCTGATTATATAGTTTGCAGCCGGGTAGTCTTCTGCTATAATAAGCTTCTTTAATTTTTCAATGTTTAGTGAATTAACCTGCTCAGCAACTGTAATTACTTTCGCGATTTCATATGGAACTCCGACCTCATTTATTTCTATATAAGGATCAGGACTTATTACACTTCTGCTGCTGAAATTCACTCTTTTTCCTGTCAAATTGTGTCTAATTCTTCCTTCTTTTCCTTTGATTCTTTCTGTGATTGTTTTAAGAGGTTGGCCACTTCGATGTCTTGCAGGAGGTATTTTTGATATTGTATTGTCGAAGAAAGTTGTAACATGATATTGCAACAGATCCCATAAATCTTCGATAATAACTTCTGGCGCGCCAGCATTTAAATTTTCCCACAATCTTTGGTTAGCTCTTACAATATCTGAGAGTTTATGAGTCAAGTCATCCTCGCTTCTTTCTCCTGTTTCGAGAGTTATGCTTGGTCTTACTGTAACTGGCGGAACCAGCAACAATGTTAAGACAGCCCATTCTGCTCGGCAAGTTTTTGGATTTACTCCCAATATCTTTATATCTCGTTCAGAAATTCTTACAAGTCTTTCTCTGATTTCTGTCGGGAAAAGCCTGTTTTTTCCTGAATAAAATGTTGTTGGTTTTTCTAGTCTTATTTTTTCTTGGACAACATTACAATGTGGGCATCTCTTTACCTCTTTTGCTTTTTTTATTCTCTTTGTTAAAGATAATTTTTTAATCTCTTCGTCTATAAGAAGGATTCTTCCACACGCTTCACATGTTGCTTTTAAGAAAGTTTCAATAAGAGGAGCATATTTTAGATGTATTGCTGGGCGAGCTAACTCGATACTTCCCGGATGTCCAAGACACTCTTTCAAAGTTCCGCCACAAGTTCTGCATCTTACTCCAGGATCTATGGCGCCAAGTCTTAAATCCATTAATCCACCATCAACAGGATATCCATCTACATCGTATAATTCAGGAGTTATAACCCTCGCCGCAGAAATTTTTTTAATTCTTTCAGGGCTTAATAAATTAAACGAAAGTGCTCTAACTTGTTTTCTTATTATTTCTAACATTTTTTAGTTTTTGGGTTTAGTAATAATTATTTTATATTTAAGCTTTGGACAACTTGATATTGTTGTTTGTTTAACATTTTACCTATCATATTTATTTTTAAGTTCGAAATTTGTTGAGATGTGTAGACTTTGAATTTCTTCTATCAACAGTTTGAAAGCGTAAGAAACTTCTATTGGTTCTGACTCATTGCTTCCACACTCCGGGCATGCTATTTTGTTTTTAATGTAATCTTTTATAGCAATTGTACCACAATTGTTACAGATATGAATAACAACTTTATCAGAATCGTATCTTTCTTTTAATAATAACGAAGCTCCATGAGCAACAAGAGCTTGCTGTTCCATTTCACCAAGTCTTAGAGCTCCTCCACGAGCTCTTCCTTCAACTGGTTGCCTAGTTAACAAGGCAACTTTTCCACTTGCTCTTGCATGGATTTTATTGCTTACCATGTATTTAAGTTTTAAGTAATACATCTCTCCAATGAAAATTTTTGCTTTTAATTTTTTTCCTGTTATAGGATGATACATTGTTTCTTTTCCATCGTATCTGAAGCCAAGATTTTTTAATTCTTCTTCCAACTCTTTTACGCTTTGTCCGCCGAAGGGAGTGCTGTCGATATAGCTTCCCTTTAAACAGCCTACTTTACCTGCAAGTAACTCCATTAAATATCCAATTGACATTCTGCTAGGAATTCCGTGGGGATTAAAGATTAAATCAGGCTTTATTCCGCGAGATGTAAAGGGGACATCTTCTTCTGGTACAATTGTTCCGACAACTCCTTTTTGTCCATGTGGAGCGGAAAATTTGTCTCCGAGTTCTGGATTTCTCAAGTCTCTAGTTCTAACTTGAACAACTTTGTTTCCTTCACTGTCGATTGTTATAAATGTCATGTCTACTATTCCTCTTTCTTCTTGTCTTATTACTGAGCTGTTTTCTTTTCTTGTTCTTATGCTAATTTCTCTTGCTTCTGATAAGAATTTTGGCGGAGAAGTTTTGCCTATAACAACATCACCCGCATCTAAATTAGCTTCTAGAAAAACAATTCCATCATCTTCCAAGAATCTGTAGCTTTCCTCTGTTTTATATCCTGAAACATCTTTTTCAGGAGTGCATATTTCGTCTTTTAGTCCACCAGGATAATTTAACTCAACAGAAGTGTATGGACGAAAATAAGTTGATCTTCCTAATCCTCTATTTATACTTCCACTATTAAGAATTACAGCATCTTCTATGTTATATCCATCATAAGTCATTATTGCAACGACCATATTTTGTCCTGCTGGGTAGATATTTAGAGTATCATAAACAAAACTTTTTACGATAGGTTTTTGGGGATAATGTAAAATACTAACATCAGTATCAAGACGGACTGGGAAATTCCCAGAATATACTCCTAAAGATTGTTTAAGTGTCTTACTTCCTTTCAACAGTCGTGGCGGATGGTCGTGGTTTGCAAAAGGTACAAGAGAAGTTATTATTCCAAGAGAAGCTATAGGATCTATTTCAAGATGAGTATGTTGAGGAGTTAATTCTTCCTTGTTTAGAGCAATCAAAGCATTTTCTTCTTCGCTTGCATCAAGGTATTCGACGATTCCTTGATTAAGCAAGTCATTCCAAGTTAATTTACCTTCTTCTAAAAGTTTTTCGTGCTCGTTAGTTAGTCTAGTCAAGCCGTTTTCAACTATAATTAGCGGTCTTAAAACTCTTCCATAATCGTTTGAAATGTGAAGTGTGTTACTTGATTTGTCTATTCTTATACTCAATTCAATAGGTAAGTTTGCTTTTCTTCTCTCTTCTTTAATCTTCTGAACGAATTTTTCTCCATCGTCAATGCTTCCAATAAATTTTCCATTGAAAAAAATGTCAAAATTCCCAAGTTCGTCAATTTTCTTCATGTAGAATTCTTTAAGTTTGATTATGAAATTTGATTCGTTAAAGGAAACCGCTGTAGAAATTCTTGCAAGTAGAGTTAGATTTTTTCTTAACCCAATTTCAGTTCCTTCTGGAGTTTCAATTGGGCAGAATCTGCCATAGTGTGTTGGATGTAAAGTACGAGCCAGAAAATTTTCTTGCTCTCCTGGGAGAATGCTAGAAATTCTCTGAAGTTGGGAAAGTATAGAGAGATAGTTTGTTTTGTCCATATTTTGTGTTACTCCAGTTCTTTCGCCAATCCACGAGCCAGTTGCTATAGCAGATTCGACTCTATGAGAGAATAAAGTTGATTTTGCTATTGTTTTCAGACTGTAAAATTTTTTTCTTTTCACAACCTTTGATAAAGAATATTGAATGTCTCTTAACAGAACATTTAAATTAACTCTGAACAAGTCGGAAAGTAAATCACCGCTTAGCTTAACTCTTTTATTTGCATAATGGTCCTTGTCAGTTTGAATTTCAGGATTTTCCTTTGCTATTAAGAACTGTTTGATAAATTTGCAGAGTGTTATAGCTTTTTCTTCTCTGTTTTTTCTATCACCGATGTGGGGCATGAAGTAATTGTCAATTCTTTGTTTTATCCTGTCTAGAACTTCTTTTTTCGTTCCTTCGAGTGCTGTTTTTTCTGCCATCCACATCATTGCCTCTTCATTTGAAGAAATATTTGCAAATTCGTACAAGTTTACAATTAAACTGTCTGTTTCTTTGCTTATGAACCGAGCAATATCTGATTCTTTTGTCATCCCAAGAGCTTTCAACATTATAATTGCAGGAATTCCTTTGAATCTTGAGAAGGAGATATCAATTATTCCTTCTGTATTTTCGCTAATTGAAATTGGAATTCTGTAAGATCCTTTTGAAGAAAAAAGTCTTAGCATTATTTTGTTTTTTGACCTCTCGACGAAAGGGTGATTTGTTGCAAGGTCTTCTGTTAGGACCATAACTCTTTCGTTTCCGTTAATTATGAAGTATCCTCCATAATCTCTTGGGTCAAGATAGTGAGATTTCAACTCATCTGGCGACATGCCATGAGTGTTGCAGATTTTACTTCTAACTATGATCGGAATTCTTCCTATCTCAACCTCATGACTTTCTGTTTGGTCTTGTTGTCTGATTGAGATTTCAAGAAATAGTGGGGCAGAATAAGTTAAATTCCTTAACCTTGCCTCTGTTGGAGTGATTAAACTTATAGAACCATCAGCCTCGATAACATTTGGCTTTCCAATTCTAATTTTTCCAAGTTTTATCTCTATATCTTCCTCTTTCGGAAGTATTTCATTCAACTCGTTCACTATTTGTTGAAGCCTTTCATCTATAAAATTATTGAAAGAAAGTATATTTGACTCTACAAGAGAGTGCTCTTTTAAATATCTTTTAATAATTGAATATTTTTCCATCATACAACAACACGATAATATACAGAAATTTCCTCTTCAGTATCCCTTTCTATTTTAATTATATCTCCAATCTTACAATCTTTTGGAAGGGCAGAATCTTCAGCTCTTATTTTTGGAAGCTGAGATGGAGAAATTTTTAGATCTTCGATTAATTTGTTTGCCTCTTCTAGTTTTAGCTTAGAGTGTTTTGGCTGGAGAATATGCATCTTAAAGGACACCTCTGATTTCTTTCAGAAAACTTAGTTGAGTTTTGTTCATGATGGATATGTGGGCTAGTTTAAAAATCTTATATTTATTTAATTGGAATTTTATACTTACAACTGCGAGATACTCAATTCCAGAAAATTCGAGTTTAAAAAGTTTTCGGTTTTGCTCGAAAACTTTTTATGAAGATTGTGGGAATTCGCATGGTTGAATAATTGTGA
>CAYIIQ010000022.1:0-7242 GCA_964363545.1 Candidatus Woesearchaeota archaeon
TACATCACCCCATTTACCTTCAAATATTTTACCATAAATCTTAGAATTCTCAATAAGAAGTTTCAATATATACCCCAGCTTGTCTTTATTTAATTCTTTATCTATCGCTATTCTTAATTTTTCAATATCTTCTTTTATTATAAAATAACAAGCTGTCGCACAAATATTGCTGATTGGATTTTCTGGTTTTTCTTCAAAATAAGTTATTCTATTATTTTCATCAAGAAGAACACAAGAAAATTTTTTTATTTCTTCTTTGTCAAGCATTTTTAAGGCAACGACACTTGAATTTTTTCGTTTTGAAAAATAAAAAAGCTCTCTAAGATCAAATTCAAATAAATCATCAGAAGACATAACCAGGAGATTTTCTTTGTTTTTAATAATCATACTTGAAATAGCAAATGCAAAATCTTGTAAAGCCCCTTTTTTTTCGTTTTCGTTGTTTACGCCATTATTTATTATTTTAATTTTTTTAGATAGTTCAGCTCTTTTTTTGAAGCTATCCAACCACTCTATGAAATTTATATAAAACTTATTATTGCTAAAAATATATACAATCTCTATATCTTTGGTATTATTTAGTTGTTCGAGAATATATTCTATTACTGGTTTTCCTTTTATTTTTATTAGCGCTTTTGGTAAATCTTTTGTTAACGGATACATCCTTGTTCCAAAACCTCCCGCAAGTATTAAAACGTTCATTTTAATTTACTCTTTTTTAAAATCATTATTTTCTGAAGTAGCTCCAGGAATATCAAGCCAATCTTTATTTCTTCTAATTTTTTCATTTAATCTCCAAACTTCTTCTAATAAATGCGGCCTATACATATTTTCTCTTGCTAAATAAATTAAAGCATTCAAATCTTTTGGGAAGCATTTCCCCCCAAAACCGAAATCTCCATCAGGTCCCGGAACATCTATATTCCTTGCAATTCTTCCGTCAAGCAAAACAGTATTTTTTACTGCATCATAATCCACCCCTAAAGCTTGACAGATTCCGTATATTTCGTTTGCAATAGCAACTTGAGAAGCGAGAAAAACATTTGCGACATACTTAACCATTTCCGCAGTTTTTCTGTCAACCAAAACATATCTCGCATCTGGAAATAAAGGTTTATAAACTGCAAGCATTTTTTCTATACTGTCTTCATCATTTGCTCCGATTACTACTCTGTCTGTATCTTCCATATCTTCTAATGCGTGTCTCTCTCTTAAAAATTCAGGATTAAATGCAAATTTAAAGGAATATCTCTGTGCAAGTTTATCTGTAGTCCCTGAAACTGCAGTTGAGCGTATTGCTACTAATATATCTTCAAGCCTTTTTCCACTTCTAATAACTTCTCCATGTAAAAATTCAACAGAATCATATACTGCAGAATAATCTATTTCTCCACTAGACTTCATTGGCGTAGGCACACACACAAACACAACCTCTGAATTAACAAGCCCTTCAACATCATTACATTCATTCTTGTATTTATCATAGAGATGTAGATTATGCACTCTGCTAAAAACTTTCGCTGTTGCTCCTCCAACAACACCAACTCCGATAATTCCAATTTCCATTTTTATAATAAATCTTAATTATTTTTTTAGTATTTTTTTTCCAGCCAGTCTAATGGGATAGAAGCGCCCCTTATATTTTTTGCAAAAACATTATGTTTCATGTTGTTGAATATGTCTACACCATATATTCTTCCAAATACTTCCTCTATATCTCCCAATAAAGCCACTCCACTTATTTCATATCCTCCAACTTTTCTTCTAATACATATAGATGTTTCTCTTTCCTTATTTCTACCTATAACAAAAACTTCATCTCTATTTACCAAAATATTAAATGCTCTCCCTTCTCTTTGTAGAGTATGTGCTGCAAAGGCAACTTTATCTGGAGCATCACTTCCTGTAAAAATTAAAGCATCAACAGGATAATTCTTCAGCCTAAAAACATCTTCTCTTTCTCCTACAGGTTCTCTGCCAACAAAAGCAAGATTAAGGATGGGATATGGAATAATTTCATTATCTATTTTTATTATTTGAGGGTCAACCATCTGCACATGTTGGTGTTCTGAAATAGAAGCTCCGGCTTCCATAGTATTATAAAAAATATACTGATCCAGTAAAATGGAGGCTTTCATCCATGTTGCAATATCCTCTGTTCTTATATCTCCTTGTTTTCTATCTGTTCCTTTATAAATAAGTAGAGAAGCATTCATATGATAAGGATAACCATTTGGTGTAACAAAATAATCATCTATTTCAGACAATATCATCTTCTTTTCTAAAATATTTTTACATAGCTTGCAGTGGGATTTATCTTCTTCTTGCTTCTCATCTTTGCTTTTTGGTCTTTTTTCACGCGCCTGGTTTAAGATAAGAATAAAATAAGGAATATCTCTTACCTTTCCACTAAATTCTTCATAAGCAGGATAACATTTTCTCATGCATACTAGAGGAATATAAGCTATGCGCCCAAATCCGTTATTAGTCTCTTCTAAAGAAGTCTCTGGCGGCAACCACGTTCTCCACACATGCCTAAATTTTTCTTTATTCTCTTCTATTGCCCCACCCAACACTATAATCCCCTCTATAACTTCATCCAGACTTCTTTCTTTCCCCGATATCTCCATTGTCTCGGGTTTCATCTCAACCCCTACTTTCTTCCGCTTTTCTTTTTAATCTTTTTATTTCCTCAAAAATTAATCCTGCTAGCGTATCATTCTGATCAATAAGCTCTGTTCTTGTTATTTTTCTTTCATTATAATCTTCATCACTAAAAGAAGAAGTTAGGTACGATAAATATTTTAAAGACATCAAAATCGGTTTTTTATCACTTTCCAAAAAAGTATAAGTCACATTCTCTCCTCCTTCGTTTTCTTTATGGTAGCCATCATGCTCCTGCCTTAAGCAGTAGGTTTTATTATCAATAGTAATTCTTATATCTTCTAAAAGCATTTTTGTTTTTTCATTGCAAAACTCATTTAAAACACAGCCATCATGATATCTTGTCCTAAACCAAAAATCATACTCATTATTTCCAGATATCTTGCCTTTTTCGTTTACAATTACAGAATCCCTAATAAGAGCATAAAGCCCGATTAGGCTAACATACTCTTCTATTACTCTCTCGCTAGGGCTCGCAAAATTTTTTATAGCTATTTGCTTCTGCTGAATTTGCATATAACTTAATCGTTAATTGAAATTTATTCTTTGTCAATATATTTTTATGCCAAGATATATTTCACTTATCTCACTATTGAAAAGATATTTAAATATATTGATATCAACACTTATAAAAGAAAATGAAACGTAAGATAATCAAACAAGGACATAATACTCTGACAATAACTCTGCCAAGCAAGTGGGTAAAACAGTTTAATATAAAGGGTGGAGACGAAATTGATTTAATAGAAAAAGATAATGCTCTATTGATTACTAGAGAAAAGAACATAGAAAATCAGTCAAAAGAGATAGACATTTCAGGAATTGATATACCATCTATATGGAAATATTTTATGGGGGTCTACAGAGAAGGTTATGACGAAGTTAAAGTAAAATTCGATCCTAATACAAAATATGAAAGCCCGTACAAATTCGTTACATCCCATGGAGTTGATAGAAAATATAAGAAAATAAGACTACACACTTCATTTGAATTAATACAGGAAATTTCTAATAGACTTATAGGTTTTGAAATAATAGAACATCACAAAGATCACTGCATAATAAAGGATGTGTCTGATATTTCCAGCAAAGAATTCGAATCTTCATTAAGAAGGATTTTTTTACTTATACAACAAATGGGAGAGGAATTAGTTGAATCAATAAAAACAAATAATACTAAAATATTAGAACATACTCATGATATTGACATAAATATAGATAGATTCCATGACTATTGTATAAGGGTTCTAAATAAAACTGGATTTAAAGACGTAAAGAAAAGTCATCTTTTTTTTTCAACAATCTACATCTTAGAGCTCATAGGAGACGAATTCAAAAATTTATCTTTTCATCTAACTCAAGATTTTGCAGGGAAAAAACTTGATAATTTAAAGCAGCTAGCAGAAATGATATTATATCAATTCAACAGCTATTATGATTTATTTTATAAATTCAGAAAAGAGAAAATAGTTGAGATGTCTAAAAGAGATATGGAAATTTACTTTTATCTTCCAAAACTGTACAAGAAAAAACCTGGGAAAAAATCCGAACTTACAGATGACGAACGAGAAGTATTTAATCACTTCAGGAGAATTGGAAAATATATTAATGCACTTCTAGAATTAAGAATAGAAATAGAATGCTAAAGATCATAAAAAACCTATAGTTAATCCTCTAACAACTCTCTCTCACACTTGCTTCCTCCACAACACACAACTTGCTTGCACTTTCTACTGCCAATTTAACTTTTTCCTCTCTTTCCATCTCACTAACATTAAAAACATAACTCAAACTACCTCCCTCGTCAACAATATCACAATAATTCCCATAATTTTTACCTTTCAATCTTATATCAGAACACTTTTTTCCAGAAATTTCCCATAAACTTTCAGACTGCTCAAAAGAAATTAATAAACTCTTTACTTCAACATTATCAAATTCCCTCTTAACATTCAACTCAATCTCATCATCATTTAAATAACAAGCTTTTTCAATTGAAAAAGATCTCGAAAATTCTAAACAACTTGCTTCTATCGGAGCTTTAAGAATCAACTCTTTTACAGGCATCCAAAATATCAAAATTAAACTTACAGCTAAAACTATTAAAATTAAGCTAACAACAACACTTGAGATTCCCTTATTTGAGTCTACACGAAGTTGCACCAACATCATATACATCAACAGCAAAAATTTTTTCTCCTTTTTTTAAAATTTCAATTTTTTCAGCATTTCTAAAATTTGGAGTCAGTATAAAAAGTTTCGAATTATTTAAAACTATGGCTCCCCCTTCTATTCCGCTTTCGCCGGCACTTTCTGAATGCAACAACGTCGGATCAAATGTATTAAAGTAAAGCACTTCTCCATTATCTGAAATTAAATCAGCTTCATAATCGTAAGCAAGTGTATGGCTTAAAGTCGGATAATTTCCAGTTTCAAGACTTTTATTAACAAAACTAAAATTTCCATTTTCATAATCCAGCTCAACCAAAACATATTCTTGTTTTACTTCAAAAGCAGAGCTAAGAAAAACTGCAAATAATAAAATCAAGATAAAAATCTTTTTATTCATATTTCTCTAAAATCCTATCTATTATTATGCTGTTTAATTTTTTATAGTATGTTGTGCTTAATGTTCTCATAACAGATGCTTCACTTGACCTATAATATTCTGCATCAGAACATCCTTGAAAACACCCCTCTGAAACTTCAAAATTTTCACAATTTTCTACACAGTTCTCAGCTCCATGAGGCAAAGGCGATGGAACATACTCATCAGCAAGATTAGCAAAAACATGTCCGATTTCATGAAGCAAAACACTCTTGGGATTATTAATATTTACACTCACAACATTAAGATACGCACTACTTCTTATATTCTCAGGTTTATCAGACAAAACAACAATATAATCATCCGGACAAATTGCAGCTTGTCTAACTAAATATTTTGAATAGCAAAATAAAATATTTTCTTGAATTATCTCGCAATTTGCCTCGCCTGCATAAAAAAAATCAAATTTTTCTTTGCTTGAATTAAAAGGTGTAGAATCAAGCAAAAAATCTATATACTCTCTAATTTTATTTTTTGAAACTTGATTTGTTAAAAAAACAATCTCAATTTTATTCTCGCCTTCATTTTTCAAAACAACCTCACACTCCTTTTCAGGACCAACATAAACTTTATTTGATTGAATTATAGCTATAGAGACTAAAACAATCAAGACGATTAATGTCGGAATAATAAAATTCCAATATTTTTTCATTCATAATAATAAAAAAGTGTAGTTAAAAAATCTTTGCTATGAATATTTTGACATTTTATTTATAAACTCTATCACAGTAAGATCTATAAAGATTTTTCAGAATTTTTAAGCGCCTTCCATGATAACTCTCATACTTCCACGATAATTTCCAAATTTCGCATCTTTAGGAACAGAAAGTGTAATAGTTATATTTTTTAATTCGCCTTGTTTTAAAATAAAGTAATTTTCATTAATTTGAATCCAACTTAACCCTTTAAAATCTATCGAAACTAAAACATCTGTTTTAAATGGATTAATAATTGTAAACTGCCTTACAACATTATTTCCCGGCATTATTGTTCCAAAATTTAAAGAGCTGTTGTCCAGATTAATCCCAACATAGTCAAAAACTGTAACATAAATCGGCATTTCCTGAATATGTAATATTTCTAAATCTTTCATATAATATAAAAAAATAAATATGTAAATAAATAGAGTCAATAGAACTAGTAAAATTATAAAGATAAAAAATTTGTATTTCATACTATTATAAATTCTTTTCTATATAAAAAGATTGTTGATCTTTTTTTCTTTTAATGACTAAGACAATCAACAGAATTGCTATAAGAGTAAGAAGAAATATAATAATTACCAATAAAGGAAATGAATTATTTTTTATATCACCTTGCTCATCTTCCTGTTCACCCACTATATTTAATATCCCACTCATAGTTTCTGATTTAGAATCATAAAATACCTCAGCTAATAAAATCAAAGTTCCTTCTTCAAATCCTCTAGAATCAAAAATGGTATTTAAACTATTTTCTTCTCCAATATTTAAGTTAATTTTGTTTGTTTCAATAGATCTGATTTCTTGCTCGTCTTTAACAACTTTTATTTTTCCGTAAACATTATATAATTTTACATCAGACTCGCTCTTAACTAGTATACTAATATTTCCTTTTTCGCCTTTCTTAATCTCATCAGACCTAATATTTAATATAGTTAACTTCTTAATTCTTGCAAATTTATCAGAAGAATATTCTACAGAAACATTAATAAGGACTACTATTTCATTACCTGCGACTATACTAACTCCCTCTCCAGCTTCTTTTGCTTGAACTGCTCCTATCCTTAACTCATGAATGCCTTGTTTACTAAATCCTTCTGGAAAATGAATAGAAAAATTTATTTTTTTTATTGTTTCTTGCTCTGTAAAAGACAGTTTTGTTTTTTCTAAAAAAATAACATCTCTAAACTCTTCTACTACATCACTATCCAATTGTGCAAAACTCACATATATCTCAACATCTTGAGTTTTTGCAGGACTGTTAATAAT
>CAYIIQ010000022.1:7342-11711 GCA_964363545.1 Candidatus Woesearchaeota archaeon
AAAATTCTAGACTATTTATTGCTCTTAGTGGGGCATCTCCTGGTGTTGGACCTCCCGGTCCGTCTACATCAAAAGGCATAGTACATGGACTACTAGGGGTACAAGTTGATGCAGCAGAGCAAGCGCCAGCACCACCAAAACAATTATCTAAAACATTATAAGGGGCATCCAAAAAAGAACCAATATCATTATAAATGTCTACGGTCCAAAATTGAAGGCTACTTAAACTTGATTGGAATAATTGAGTTTCAGTTGCGTAAACATCTACACTTGCCTTTATATTTCCATCATTTCTAATTACAAATGGCTTTGGTCCAGCAGCTCCTGCAGAAGGATTCACTGTAGAATAAGTTGTACCTGATTGCACTGTACCAAAATCTATAGTATCACTTATTCCAACTATAACTGTTGGATCTATGATTATGACATTTACCGATGAGGTTATTGGTGATGTCTGTACTGTTATTTCTTGTTGAGGTCCGCCTAAAATCGGTTTTTGTAAGAAAGAAACTGTTAATAAACTTGTAGCTAATGAAATAACAGCAACGGTTATCAGAGACAATACAAAAAATGTTTTGGTTTTCATTGTGTTAAATTTGCTTCTTGGTTATTTACTTGAACATTTATAGTGCCAGAGTCTGACTGAAGCTCTGGTTGAATTTGAACAACAATAGTACCTGAATCAGTAGAGTAGTTACCCATTTTTAGTTCGCTAAGATTTATTACGAATAATGTTATAATAACTGAAAGTGAAATTAAAACTGCGGTTGCAGCAGCCATAGTAAACCATTTTAAAGGTGTAGCTTCGTTCTTTCCATCAAATTCACTCTCTTTTTTTCTCATTTTCGGAACACTTTTTCCTGAATTATTATAAAGGAGAATTTAAAGTTTAAATAGCTTTCGGTCTTTCTTAATAAGATTTATAGTGCAAAACTCACATATATCTCAACATCTTGAGTTTTTGCAGGACTGTTAATAATATAAATCTCAAAGCTGGTGTTCAAACTTGGAAGAAAATTAATCTCAAATTTTCCTGGGGAAACACCTAGACCAGCAACGAAAGGCAAAACAAGAAATAGAAATATAAAGAAAAATATAACATATCGCATTTTTATATTTTTATGCTTGGCTTCCAACTACTACAATTTTTGTGGTTTTAATTCCTGTTGGTTCATCAGCACCCACATTAATTCTAATATGCATAAACACATTATCATGGCTATTTGAAAATTCTAGACTATTTATTGCTCTTAGTGGGGCATCTCCTGGTGTTGGACCTCCAGGTCCGTCTATATCAAAAGGCATAGTACATGGACTACTAGGAGTACAAGTTGATGCAATAGAGCAAGCGCCAGCACCACCAAAACAATTATCTAAAACATTATAAGGGGCATCTAAAAAAGAACCAATATCATTATAAATGTCTACAGTCCAAAATTGAAGGCTACTTGAACTGGAACTGAATAATTTAGTTTCAGTTGAGTAAACATCTACACTTGCATTTATATTTCCAGCATTTTTAATTACAAATGGCTTTGGTCCAACAGCTCCTCCTGAAGGATTCACTGTAGAATAAGTTGTACCTGATTGCACTATACCAAACTCTATAGTATCACTTATTCCAACTATAACTGTTGGATCTATGATTATGACATTTACCGATGAGGTTATTGGTGATGTCTGTACTGTTATTTCTTGTTGAGGTCCGCCTAAAATCGGTTTTTGTAAGAAAGAAACTGTTAATAAACTTGTAGCTAATGAAATAACAGCAACGGTTATCAGAGACAATACAAAAAATGTTTTGGTTTTCTTTCCGTCAAATTCACTCTCTTTTTTTCTCATTTTCGGAACACATTTTCCTTAATTATTATAAAAGAGAATTTCAAGTTCAAATAGCTTTCGGTCTTTCTTAATAAGGTTTATAAGTTTATGAATCTTTTATAAAATAATGAAAAAACTTGTAATTTTATTTTTTTTAATTTTAATATTTTCTATTGCATCCAGCTTAGCAGCTGGTAGAGAAGGAATTATAGTAGTTGAAATAGTAGAAAGAGGAATAAAAATTTTTGGAGAAGGAACAGTAAGTGGAAACGGGGGTGAAGAAGGAACAGTAAGTGGAAACGGGGATGGGGGAGGAAGTATCTTAAGCGATTCAGTTACCCAATTAAACTCTTTCTTTTCTTTAGTATTAATTATGAACGGAAATATAGAAGAAGGAAAAAACATTACTCTAGATATAGGATTCAACAGTTCTAAAAAAATAAATAATGTTGTATTTAAAGTAGAGAGTACAGATTTTGAATTTGCAGATTTTAAATTAAATTATACAAAAGGAATTAAAACAAGATTCAATATGAGTGTAGAACCAAAAAAAGAAACAAAAGCTGGAGTTTATAGCCTAACTTTCAATTTATTTATAGACAATCAAAAAATTTTCTCCGAGCCTTTTGATATAGAAGTAAAAAAAACTCCTTCTTTAGTTTTTAAGATAGTAAGAAGAATGCAAGAAATTTCTGGAAAAACAGATGAAACGCCGGAAAAATTTTATTCAAAAATGATTTTTATATTAGCTTTAATATTGTTAGGAACAGTTATATTTTTAGCTATTAGGTTAATTAAAGAAAGAAAAAATAATTATTAATTTAAATAGATTTTTCAAACTCCTTCGCAACAGAAAACATCCTTGCTTCTTGAAACCTCTGACATAAAATCTGCATACCAACTGGAACCCCTTTAATTTTTCCGCATGGCAGGCTAATTCCGCAAATTTCAGCAAGATTTGCAGTAATTGTCAAAGCATCATAATTATACATCTCTTCAACAGAAATTTTCTCTCCTATCTTATGCGGAAGTTTAGGAACTGTCGGAAGAATTATACAATCAACCTCTTCAAATGCCTTATTAAACTCTTTCTTAACAATCTCTTTAACCCTTAAAGCTTTTCTATAATATAAACCATAATATTCTGCCTTACTAATTTCACTACCTCCTAAAATTCTTCTCAAAACTTCTTTTCCGCAAACATCTTCAATTTTTTTTCCAAATCTCCTTCCATCAAACTTTCGTGTTCCGGAAAAAAACTCCACATAAACTATGGGATAATAAGTTTGTACTGCTAAATCTATGTAAGGAAGATTAATCTCTTTAATTTCCCATTTCTTATCTTTTGAGATTTCACCAACTCTCTTTTTAACAATTTCCAAAATTTTCTCATCTGCTTTAATTTTTGGAATTCCTATTTTTATTTTGCTTAATTTTTCAAAATTAATTTCAAAAGAATTAAAGCTAGTGGCATCTTTCTCGTCTTTTCCTTTAATAACATTCAACATCAATAAAGCATCATCGACATTTTTTGTTATGGGTCCAATTTGGTCAAGGCTCATTGACAAGTCAATTAAACCATATCTTGAAACTAAACCATAAGTTGGCTTAACTCCCACTACGCCACAATGAGAAGCCGGGTTTCTTATACTTCCTCCAGTATCACTTCCTAAAGCAATGTCACAAAATTCTGCAGACACAGCTGCTGCACTTCCAGAACTTGATCCTCCTGGAATTAGTTCTAGGTTTATAGGATTTCGTGTTGGTCCAAAAGCAGAAGTCTCTCCACTCGATCCACAAGCAAACTCATCCATATTTGTAATTCCAAGAATAATTCCACCTTCTTCTTTAATCCTCTTTATAACAGTTGCGTCATATCCTGAAACATAATCTTTCAAGGTCAAACTTGCACAACTGGCATGCAAACCTTTAACATTTATATTAGATTTAACAAGAATTCCAAGTCCAGCTAACTTTCCAAATTTTCCTTTTCGTATTCTCTCGTCAATTTTTCTTGCCTCTTCAACAGCTTTTTCATTCAACTCTAAAACAGAATTAATTTTCTTGTCTTCAATTTTTATTTTTTTAATAAACCTGTTTATATTCTCTTCTGCCGTCAGTTTTTCTTTCTTAATAAGCTCTAACTTTTCTAAACAACTCATTTCAGCTCTAACTTTTTAATTGAATTTTTATCTTAATCATAAATTGCAAAAATTGCAAAATTATTAATTCCTTTAATTTTTCAGGTAACAACTAAACTAATTTTCATGTCCACTCTCCCCTCTCAGCAATAATAAAATTCTTATTTTTCTTTGGAGCATTCTGAAACATTCTTTCTCTGAAATCTTCATCGCATTTCTCTTCTTTATCAGACTCTTCCCTTCTGTCTTCTTCTCTTTCAACAAAAGCCTCTCCAGCTTCTTCTTTCACTCTTTCTAAAGCTTCAGAAAAAGAATCCATTATTTTTCTTACTTCTTCCTTAATTTCCTCTTTTTCTTTATCACTAACTCGCGAACATAAAGCAGACTCATTCAACATAAAAACAACA
>CAYIIQ010000023.1:0-3291 GCA_964363545.1 Candidatus Woesearchaeota archaeon
TGAGTGTTTAGCAGAAGCTTATACTCTCGGAAGGGGCGCTTGTATAACTGTATTCGAGTCTGGCTACAAGTGCGAGGTTACAACAGAAAAAATTTGTGAGGGGAATTTTATTAAGGATAAAAACGGCAATCCTATTCTATGTACAAATAAAGATGTCCTAATAAATCAGAAAAATTATTTTGATGAAAACACAATCTGCGAATCTCAAACAGATGGAGAATATAAAACAACCTGTGTCGAAGGAAAAGATGAAGTTTATTTTGTTGATAGTTGTGGGAATATTGCGAACATTTATGATGCCTCAAAAATAGGTGATGATGAATACTGGAACAGGCCTTTTAAAAAATCAGAAAGTTGTAATGCAAATGATCCGGAAGGAAATGCTAATTCTAAAATTTGTGGAAACTGTTTTTATCTTTCAGGAAGTCAATGTAGCGAGTGGAAAGAACAAGATTCTAATGATTTAGAACCAGAACACGGAACTCGTTTTTGTCGCGATATGGATTGTGAAGGAACAGATTATTATGGGGAAGATAAAAACAGAAAAAATGGAGAAAGCTGGTGTGTTTATGACGGCTGGGTTGGAAATTTTCCTTATGATGCTTTAGGACAAGACACTGACTTCATAACTGATATTTTACAAGGAATTCCTGGTGGAGGAATTTCTTTACCATATTATTTCGGAAAAGATGTTGTTGGCTCAAGACACTGGAAATACAGATGTTCAGATGGGAAAGTTGTTGAAGAAGGATGCCAAGATTATAGAAATGAAATTTGTGTAGAAGAAGAATTAAAAAATGAAGATACTGGAAAAACTTTCAGCGTTGCTGGATGCAAAGTTAACAGATGGCGAGAGTGTCTTGCAATTAACCAAGCTGAAAGCGGAGGTTTACAAGATCTTATCGATATAATTTCACAAAATCTTGATGATCCATTTGCTCAATTACTATCGGTTTTATCAAGCTCTGGATTTCTCTCACTTCCAGATACTTTAGATAAAAAATTAGGAGTAGTTACTAAATGCGCTGCAAATCCAGATTGCATTTACAAAGAAGCAAACATCGACGACGATTTTAATATTGGAATGTGTGTGCCAAAATATCCTCCAGGATTTGACTTAAAAGACGGACAAGGTGGGCAGGCTGCTAAAGAATTATGTAAAATTGCCGATACAAAATGCACTGCTATTTATGTAAAAGATGGTTTTCCAAAATGTGACTGGAAATGTGTTGCTAACTGCAAGTGTAGAGAAAAAGTTTTTGTAGAAAAAATGAATGAACTTTGTATAAGTTTAGGAGATTGTGGAAGTTATGTTAATATCGATGGCAGACCTCTTGATGGGCATGATGTAAATAGCAAGACTCCTGATATTCCATTTTTAGGAGCTCATTACATTTTGTTCTCTGAGCCAATTCCTGGCTACAAGATTAAGCCAAGCCAACAAGAAACCGAAGCATTTTTTGGAACAGGAGAGGGTAGTATTGGTGTTGGCAATCAAATACAAGTTCCTGGGGTTCCAAATGATGGTAGAGGTATTGGATTAAGAGCAGCTGGTGTAAGTGCGGGTTTTGCTGGAGCTGCTTGGGCATCATATACCTTAGGCGTAACAGGTCCTGTCACGGCAACTGCCGCAGAAGCCGCAGCGGCAATAAGTGCAGGAGCAACTGGGGCGAGTGTACCTGGCGCTATTCCCGCCCTATCAATCGCAGGAACTGGTTACATGGGAGCTGTTTTTTCTGTTGCAGCTGCAACAGCAGTCGCCTCACTTGGCGCATCTTTACTTTTTCCAAATGCTCCACAAGCAGTTATAGGAGCAACAATCTCTGGAGCAGTTGTTGGTGTAACAGCATCTGTAATTTCTTATATATATTATAGTAAAAGTCTTGCAGGCTGCTTTGCTACCGTTCCTTTCTTTATAGTATGTGTCTCAATAATAGCCGCACTTCTCGCTTTCCAAAAATTAACAGGATGTGGTGAAGTAAAACAAGTCGAAGTAGAATTCAAATGCAAGCCATCTCAACCTCCAATTTTACAAAGAGGCGAAGGAGAAAGAGTTTGTGACTCTTGCAACAAAGATCCATTAAAACCCTGCACAAAATACAGATGTCAGAGTCTTGCAAGAAATTGCGAATTTGTAGAAGATCAGGGTGTGGGAGTTTGTGTATATAAAGATGCTGACGATTCACAATCACCAAAAATAACCCCATGGTATAACCCACCTGAAGAAGACGGATTCACTGACAGCTACCAACCAGAAGATGCAACAGATAATGGATTTAAGCTAGTTTATACAGGAGAAGGAACAGAAAATAAATGCATTCCAGCTCTCAAACCTTTCACACTTGGAATAGAAACTGATGAAGCAGCAGAATGTAAGTTCGATGTAAATCATGAAATTACATATGAACAAATGTCACAAACATTCGACTCAACAGATAGCAAACATCATACTCTTTCTTTAATAATTCCAGATCCTCTAAGTTCGGGGATAGATTTAGAAACTTTCAACGAACAAGCTGACGATATAAACCTTTTAATTAAATGCTCGGATTTCTGGGGAAATGTAAATGAAGCCCGCTATGTCATTAAAACTTGTGTTCAAGAATTGCCAGATTTTTCTCCTCCAAACATCCAAAGTCAAGAGTCGCCTATTCTTCTCCCTACCGGAAGAACATCAGGAACAATTACAATCTCTACAAATGAACCTTCAAACTGCAGGTGGAGCGAGCTAGATATTCCTTATGACAGCATGCGTCCTGAAAATTCATTGAATTGTGTCGACGCAGGATTTGTTGGCTATCAATGCACTGGAAATGTTCCTTTACAACCAAATGAAAATAATTTCTGTATTAGATGTCACGACAAAGACAATCCTGAAAATGTCAACCAAGAATGCCGTCCATACCAAATCATTGTAACAGATCAGCCAATTTTGATAACAAGTATTTCTCCAGTAACAGGAGAGGTTATTAAATTGTGTCATAATAACCAAGATTCAAAGATTACCCTAGAAGTTACAGCTGAAGCAAGCGAAGAAAATGGTGAGATAACATGTGAATATAAAAGAGATAATGCAAATCCTACTACTTTCGCAAATGAAAATGGAAATGTTTTTTCACAAGATTTTAATAGCGCAATAGGAAATGGACAACACACATTTATAGTAACATGTAAAGATTCAGCAACTCCTCCAAACACGGTTGAGGCAACAACAACTTTCAAAATCAATATTGACAATAAAGCTCCAGAATTCATCGGACCAATAACATACAACAAAGGAGAAAATAAGCT
>CAYIIQ010000023.1:3391-11538 GCA_964363545.1 Candidatus Woesearchaeota archaeon
ATAAAGCTCCAGAATTCATCGGACCAATAACATACAACAAAGGAGAAAATAAGCTAATTGTCTATACAAACGAAGAAGCAGAATGCAAATATAGCACAAACAAAGATGATGGTTGCAGTTTCGTATTTGAAGAGGCAAACTCAATAGGATTTCATACAACAACACACACAATCCAAAATCCAGAACCCTTCAAAAACTATTATGTAAGATGTCAAGATGATTGTGGAAATATACAAGGAAGTGGAGAGGGGGAAGATGCTGGGTGTGTAAATTCAGGCAGTTTTTTTTGGAATAGTGCTGCCGAATAATATACAAAAAACAAAAAGGAAAACTTCTATTAGACTTTTCAAATGATTTTATTATAATTACCAAGACTTAAAAACCATTCCTACACTATACCAATATGAAAAAACCATCGAAATTATTAGTTTCAGCTTTATCAGCTGTTTTGTCAGTTGCCCCACTTTATTCCAGTGGATGTACAACTACTATGAGAGAAAATTTAGAGTATGTAGGAAACGCTGTTAAACATAAAATTGTAGCTGATGAACCTTTAGAAGTTTATATTGGAAATTTTAAGAATTATACTGATGGCAAAATAAATGAAGGAAGAGCATCTATACTTGCAGGCAGAACATCTCTTTTAGTTAAAACAGGAGGAGGGAAATTTGCAGAAAAAACTTCATTAAAGTGGGCGGATGTTAAAGCAAAGTCTAGTTCTGATATTGAAAAATTTGTAAGAGAAGCTTTTGTAAAAGAATTAAGAAATGCAGGATGCAATATAATTGAATATAGAGAGGGTGTAGAAGAACCTGTTATTAATGGAGATATTTATGAATTAAAAATGATTCAATATGCAACTCCTTTTGGTATGGGATTTGGAGATGCACAAGAAGGAAAGGCACATATTAAAGTCAAACTAACAGGAGGTGATGAAGTTTATTGGGAAAAAGATTTTGAAAAAAGCAAGAAAATGTCTGTTTTAGAATTTTTTGGTAGCAAGGAATGGTGGACTGATTTTGGTAACAGAAAAGACAATCCTACTGGTGTTAATGGTTTTTTAAGTCTTACACTTGAGAAATTGTTAAGAGAAGCAGTTCCAGAAATTGTTCAGCAGTTGAATATATTAAAAGCTGAAGAATCTTATATTCTAACAAGAAGTGTTAAGCAAGAAACTCAACCACATCAAGATTAAACCTCAATTACTCTTCCCTCTCTTCCTACATTAATAACTTTCGTCTTTCCAATTCTATCTTCCAAACCAGCGCCTTCATGTATATGTGAATGTAAAAGAAAATCCGGACGAAATTTTTCAATAGCTTTCCTTATACTCTCGCTACCTTTAATTCCAGAAAACTCTGATTTTGTTCCTTGCGGATGCATATGAGTTACCATTATTTTCTTGCTAACATCTTTCAAAGCATCATGCCCTTTTTTTAAAACATCAAACAACTCTTTTTCTGAAGTGTCAAATTCAAGCGCTCCTCCTGCTCCAAAAATCCCCACATCATTAATTTTATCTTTCAATATAATTGAATAGCCGTGAATATTTTTCATACCATACAATTCGGCTAGAAAATCGATAGTAGCAAAAGAATCATGATTTCCAGGAATTAACAAAACTTTCTGTTTATTCTCTTGAAAAGGCTTCAACAAATTTTTAGTTTCAATCGGCGAAGTTAGATCTCCAGCTAAAATTACCAAGTCTACCTTCTCTTTCTTTGCCTTATCAGCAAGCTTTTTAGTCAAACTTGCATCTCCATGGATGTCTCCTGCTGCGAGAATTTTCATATTCTAACTTAGAAAAAAGAGTTTAATAAATTTATCTACATATTAAAAAAAGAGTTCCATTATTTTCCTCTTCATCTGTACAATAATCCCCCTCACTTCCTAGCTTTCAAAACTTTAAATCCTGTATACTTCCACAAGCAACTCGGGATTTTTATACTTCCATCTTTTTGTTGGTTGTTCTCAACAAGGCAGACAATAGTTCTTTCTGTTGCAACTGCTGTATTGTTTAAAGTATGAACAAAATCTTTTTCTCCTTTCTTCTCATATTTTATATTGCTTCTTCTTGCCTGATAGTCAAGGCAGTTAGAGCAAGAGCCAAGCTCCCTATAAGATTTTGACGACGGAAACCACCCTTCTATATCAGCTGTCTTTGTAGCAACTCTCCCTAAATCCTGAGAGGCAAGAATAACAATTCTAAAAGGAATTTTAAGCTGCTTAAAAATCTCCTTCGTATTTTTCAGAATAAGGTCAAACTCTTTCCATGACTGTTCTGGCTTGCAAAAAACAAACTGCTCTACTTTCTCGAACTGATGAATTCTAAAAATTCCTTTTGTATCTCTGCCATGACTTCCTGCTTCCCTTCTAAAACTTGTGGAAATTCCCGCAAATCTTATCGGTAATTTTTCTGCATTCAAAATTTCGTTCATGTGATAAGCATTTAAAGCATGCTCTGCAGTCCCAATTAAATACAAATCCTCATGCTCAATTTTATAAATCATCTCTTCAAATGCAGCAAGAGTTACAGCCCCTTTCAAAGCTTCTCTTCTTAACATATAAGGAGGCTGTATTAAGTTAAATCCTTTTTTCTGCAAAAAATCAAGTGCAAAATTTATTATCGCATAATTTAGCTTAACTAAATCGCCTTTTAAATAATAAAATCTAGAGCCCGCAACTTTTCCCGCTCTCTCGATATCAAGCATGTCTAGGCCAACAAGTAACTCTTCATGTCCCTTGGCTGTAAATCTAAATTTATTTGGCTTACCAAACTTTTCAATAACTTTATTTTTAGAAGCATCTCCAATAGGAACAGATTTATCGACTAAATTCGGAATATTTTCCAAAATAAACTGCCTTTTCTCATCCAAAACTCTTAACTCCTCTTCTTTTTCCTTCAACTTTTCAGGAATTTCTCTAGCTCTTTTAATTAACTCATCAGCTTTCTTCCCTTGCTTTTTTGCTTCATTTATTTTCTCGCTTATTTTGTTTCTTTCTGCTCTTAGCTCATCTGTCTCTTGCTTCACCTCTCTCCATTTTTTATCTAACTCGAGAAGTCTGTCAACCTCTTTTTCGTCCATTCCTCGCTTTTTCTGACTTTCCCTTACTTTTTCTGGATTTTCCCTTATAAGCTTAATATCTAGCATGTTCAAAATAGTCAGATAAGTTATTTAAACATTTTGATTAGCTAAAATTTATTAATTATCTTATTCTCTTAAAATCATGGAATCAGAAAAAATAATCCAACAGGCAAAAAAGGAAATGCAAGAGATGTTAAAAAGCATTTACAGATATAATTCTAAATTTATAATAAATAAACAACAAAAAAATTATCTTAACAAAATTTTGTTTGCAATTTCAATAATTGACAGAAATTATTTTTATCCTGGAGAAGAAGCTTATATTGACAATGCTTTTCCAATAGGCGAGGGCCAAACTATAAGCCAACCTTCTACAGTTGTAAGAATGTTGTTGTTAGCTGATTTAAAGAAAGGAAATGATGTCCTAGAAATAGGAACAGGAAGTGGGTGGAATGCTTCAATCATAGCTCTCTTAGTATATCCAGGAAGTATTACAAGTATAGAAAGGATAAAAAAACTTAAAGAGCAGGCGGAAAAAAATCTCTCTGAACTTAAAATATTTTTAAAGCAAAAAAATTCAGAAAATTATAAGAAATTGACAAAAATTAATTTTCTAACAGAGAGTGTTTTAAAAAAAGGTCGTGTATGGGGGAAAAAATACAACAAGATAATTTTTACTGCGGGAATTTCACATGGTGAGGAGAAAAAAATAGAGGAAATTGCAAAAAACTTGCTGAAAAATAAAGGTATTTTAATCTGCCCTTACAATTATGGCCCCATTTTAATTTACAAAAAAGATGGTGAAATAAAAAAATCTCGGACATCAGATGAATATGTTTTTGTTCCGCTGTTAGAATGAAGAAAAGTTTTATTATCTTAATTTTAATACTTGTATTAGCAATCTTGTTAGTAAGTCTTGCAGTTTTAATAATTTTAAAACACGGAGCAGAAAAACTTTATCAAAATCTTCCTAAAATAGAAAAGCCAGCAATTCCTGAAAATATAGAAGATTTTTTGGTAAAAGAAGAATACATAAATTATATATTGTACGCAATAAGCGCAAATAAACTACATAGCCCTCTTTTTTCCAGTAATAAACCAATAATAAAGTTTGAAATTGATTCTGAAGTTTTTATTTCTGAAGTTGATTCTGGTTTAATAACAACAAAAAAAGGAAACTATGCAGAAGAAGATTTAAAGTTCATTACATCAAAACAAGAAATTGTAAATGCAATTAACTCTGAAAATATAAAAGACTATTTCTTAGAATCAATTAATTCTGGCAAGTCTAGTTATGAAATAAAAGCTAGTAATACAGAACTTTTTGCGAAAGGCTATTTATCACTATACACAGAATTGACAGGAGAAAAAGTTAGCATTAGTGGAAGCATTATAAAAAGAATTTTTAACAAAATTAATCCGTAAAATATTTGCTACTTAATCTATATAACTTTACAAAGAGATTTTGGCTATATTTTAAACGAAAGGTTTAAAAATATACAATTTAATATATAGTTTAGAGAATATAGTAAAAGACTCAAGACTAAGGGGTGATGTCTTAGACTATAAATTAAAGATTCAGCACTAAAAATGAAAGATAATTTTGATATATTTTTTAGAAGAAAGCCAGCTTTGATGCTAACTGCTCTGAAAAGAATTTCAAGAGCAAGATATGGCAGCGTTCTTGCAAAAGAAGTTGATTGCACGTACAGTCATGCTGTAAAAATTCTACAAACTTTGGAAAAACTCGGCCTTGTAACTTTTGAAAAAAAAGGAAGAATAAAGTTAATAAAACTAACAAAAAAGGGCGAGGAAATTGCAGAAGATATTGAGAATATAAAAAAAGTTGTTGGTTAAAATTAATATCCTATTTTTTAAAAAATTGAATTGTAAAGATCTTGACTAATCCAATCTTTTAATTCACTAAACAAATATTTTTTGTGGCTATCCTCTTCACCCACCATAATATATCCCAGACGCAATTATATGCGCAACTCTTAATGGTTCAGGAACTTTTGCATGTACACAAGAAACTTGAAGCACCTTTTTTGCCTCCTCAACTCCAATTCCTGAAATCTGAATATACAAAAAATTATTTTTAATTTTAATTTGATAAATCTTCCCGGCTTTTTTCAAAATTTTCTCTCCATTGGAATTAATTTTCTTCAAAGCAGAAATAAATTTTTTCATTTCTGGCGGCTTTTCCATTACAGCAATTACTGGAATTTCAGTTGTTTTGTAAACTTTTTTTATATCGACTATATTAAATCCTGCTAAAGTCACACCATCAATCATTATTACTTTTAATTGATTTTTATGCTTTGTCTTGTTGACAGCATCTATTATTTTTTCAGTTGCATCTTTTCCATCTTTTTTAACATAAAAGCTCAAAAACCCATCGATGTAACTGCCACCCCTATAAACAACCCCAATAACCATAACTTTGTTGTTGTCAAAAACAAAAGAAGAATCATCTATTCCTAAAATTCGAATTTCTTTTTTAATTTCAGTTTTCATTTTATTCTAAAGAAAAAAATCTCGATAAACCTTCGATATGGCTTATATTAAGCTTTAACAAAACAACTCTAAAACTACTATCCAACTTTACTCTTTTCCTACTTAATTCAGATTTAATCAAAAGATACATTTTCTTTCCTCTCTTGTCAAAGTCTGTCAAAATGCAAATCTTTCTTTTTCCTGCAATATTCTCAATTTCTTCAATTTTCTCATAAATTGATTTTCCTGTTTCATTAATTACAAAAACATTTTCAAAACCTAGCTTCTCTAAAGAAAGTTTATCTTTTTTGCCCTCGACAATAATCAAGTTGTCTCGTGCTTTTTCGAGATCTTTTTCAAATTGAGGTTTTGTTTGCAAGTTCATTTAAAGTATCTTTAAATTATTTTCTTAATATTAAAATCTTCACACTTAATAAATTTTATGAATGGACCCGGAGGGATTTGAACCCTCGACACCTGGCTTAAAAGGCCAGTGCTCTAACCAGGCTGAGCTACGGATCCTTAACTTCGTTAAATAGAAAGATGTTTAAAAATATGCTGATTTTAATTTTATATAATAAAAAACCTATTTATAAAACTTTAAATTCTTAAATCAGTTATACCTTTTTATAATACAAACTAACGAGCTTTTTACTTCAAAAAACCCTTCAATTTTTCCTCAAACTGTTCACAAGTTAAAGCGCCATTAATTCTTGTTATTTCTTTCCCGTCTTTAAAAAAGATTGAAGTTGGAATTGCTAATACATTAAACTTTTTAGCAATTTCTGAATTGTCTTCTATATTCACTCTGGCAAATCTTATTTTTCCTTTAAACTTCTCTGCCAACTCTTCAATGACTGGCTCCATCATCAAGCAAGGCATATTCCACTCTGCAAAAAAATCTATAAATGTAAATGGTTTTTGTAAAATTCCCTGAAGCTCTTTTTCTGAAATTTCACTAACTTCATTTTTTACCATACTTCTAGCCATTGTATTAACCTCTCTAACAACTTCTTTCACTTTTAATTCTCACCTTCTTTTCGTTTTAATCTTAAACAAGAAAGCTTATAAATTTTTTGGTTTTTCGAGATTTAGAGTATATACTTTAAGAAGGTTAAGATATATTGAAAATTAACACTGTGAAAATCCGCAACTAGGACATTTCATACAACCTTCTTCAAAACTTAAAGAAGAACTACATTCAGGACATTTTACACCAAATCTCTCTTCTTGCGAAGAACTTGATAATCCTCTATTATTTTGCCGTTCTCTTCCATTACCCATATATTCTAAAATAGATCTTTCAAGTTCTTCTTCATCAATTTCTCCTATAAGAACTCTTTTAATTACTCCCAGATCTCTAATAACTTGATATTTTTCAATGGCCTTCGCTAAACCATCGGCCAAAGACATTACTCTTCCATCTTTAGACGCTATTGATAGTGAAGAACCAATTCCTGCAAGCTGTTCATGTAAATAATCGATAGGCACGCCTGCTCTTAGTAGAGAGGAACCAAATCTACATATCGCTTCAAGGTCTGCAGAAGCTATATTTCCCTCTTTACCGAGTTGCGCAAAAATCTCAAGAGGTTTAGTAACTCGTTGGTCATGAGTAATCTTTACATGCAACCTACCAAAGGGAGTGTCTTGTCGTATTCTCAAACCTGATGCAATTTGAGGCACTTTTTCTAAATCTCCTCTTTTCAAAATACCATCAGATTTTTCTTTTCCGGCAACTAATACTTGAACATCTTTGGACCCGTCCCTATAAACGGTAATCCCCTTGCATCCTTCTTGCCACGCCATAATATAAGCTTTCCCTACATCTTCTATAGTCGCATCATGACGCATATTAATTGTTTTACTTACTGCATTATCAACATTTCTTTGAAATGCTGCCTGCATCTTAACGTGCCACTCATATGAGACGTCGTGCGCGTTTCTAAATGCTCTTTGAATATCTTCTGGAACTTCTGAAATTCCTTGTACACTTCCATGATTATCTACAATTTTTTTCTTAAGCTCTTCAGAGTAAAACCCTCTTTCCTTTGCAATTTTTTCGAATATTGAATTAAAGTAATATAAAATATCACCCCCCCTTATATGCTTCTGATAAGCAATTGCAAAAAAAGGTTCTATCCCACTACCAACCTCATATAACATACTTATTGTACCAGTCGGCGCGATAGTTGTTCTCTCAACATTTCTCACTCTGTCTTCCAATTTTCCATTATCATATTTACTTCCCGGAAAAGCAGGAAAAACTTCTTTTTGCTTTGCTAGATCAACAGAAGCCTTTTTGCTTCGTCATTAATAAATTTCATAACAGATTCCGCAATTTTAACACCTTCCTCTGAATCATAAGGGATGCTCAATTTAGCAAGCATATCTGCAAAACCCATAACTCCATATCCTATTCTTCTATGTTTTTTCACCGTTTCTTCAATTACCGGAATTGGTCCTTGACTTGCATCATTAACATTATCCATAAACCTAATTGCATTGTCAGTAGTAGTCTTTATTCTGTTCCAATCAATTCTTTTCCTAGCTTCTTCATAAGAAATT
>CAYIIQ010000024.1:0-10149 GCA_964363545.1 Candidatus Woesearchaeota archaeon
CCTTCCTTTCTCTCAACAACTTCTACATCTTGCAAAACCGCACCTTCTCCAGGCATCCAACAAATACATCCTATATGATTTCCATAGTTAAGTTTTGTAATTTCTTCAATTGCTGCCCTAATTAACCCTTCACTATAAGAATTTCTTGGTTTTAAATATACAACATTCATTTTTGAAGTTTAAGATTGAGAGTTTATAAATTTTCCGATAATATAAACAGATTATCTAAAATAAAACTCAAAAAAACCAAACATTTAAAAACCTCTCGCTCTATGTTCTCATATTATTAATTCATTTAATTAAATCATCAATCACATCACGCTATTTTCTTAGCACGTGATTAGGAAAAATTATGGCAAAAATAAGTCCAATCTCTATAAAATATATGATTTATGCGAGATTCGAGGCTGAAGGAACTGTTGAAAAGCCAGATGTTATTGGCGCTTTATTTGGTCAGACAGAAGGCTTGTTAGGAAACGATTTAGAAATGAGGGAATTACAGAAAGAAGGAAAAATAGGCAGAATTGAAGTAAGCCTAGAATTAAAAGACGGAAAAACTGTCGGAATAATAGAAATTCCTTCTTCACTTGACAAAACAGAAACAACTCTTATAGCAGCTGCTGTTGAAACAATTGAGAGAATAGGCCCTAGTGACGCAAAAATTCAAATCGAAAAAATAGAAGATGTAAGAGGTAACAAAAGAGACTATATTTTAGAAAGAGCAAAAAAACTTCTTGTCGAAATCGAAGACAAGATGCCAAAGTCCAGAGAAATTGCAGAGACCATAAAACTTGATGCGAGAGAGCAGAAATTGAAAGAGTATGGCCCAGAAAAACTGCCAGTAGGCGACATAACACAAACTGAAATTATAGTAGTTGAAGGAAGAGCAGATGTTATAAATCTGTTAAGAAACGGGGTTTATAATATCATAGGGATGAACGGTACAATTCTACCACAATCAATTAAAGAGTTGAGCTATGAAAAGCAAATAACTCTTTTTGTCGACGGCGACCGTGGCGGAAGATTAATTGCGAAAAATGTTGTTGATAATGCAAAAATAGGTTACATTGCCTTTGCACCAGACGGAAAAGAAGTTGAAGAGCTTAATGGGAAAGAAATTCTTGTTGCTTTAAGAAAAAAAATTTCCGTTAACGAATTTCTTGAAAGTGTGAAAGAAACAAGAAAATTTCAAACACAGAGTAATTTCAGAAGAGAAAACTTTGAAGAGCTCAGCGAAAAACCAGTTAGAGCAACTGGAAAAAATCTCGACTTTGATAACTTATCTGAAGAGCAGAAAGAAAAATTAAAAAATTTCTTAAATGAAATCTCACACACAAAATCTGCCTTATTTTTAGATGAACACTTAAATCCAATAGGCAGGGCCTCAATAAAAAGTATTTCCTCGAACATGTATAAAATAAGAGGTTTTCCCAATGTAATTCTTGTTGATACTTTAACTAAATTTGTAGTTAATGCAGTAGAAGAAACAGGTATTAAAAACATCGTTGCAAGAAATTTCACATTTTCCGGAGATACAGATTTGAATTTGATAAGCTTGTAAATTTGTTATATTATCTAAATCTTTCTTAATTATCATATTTTATACGGTTGTGGAATAAATTGATAATTCTTGGTTAGAAAGACATGAAAGGTGGGCAATTGACTGGCTAAATTTGAACAAGGCTTTTCCTAGAAGAAACAGGAATCATAATAATAACTTTTAAAAACTCTATAATCTTATTTAAAAAATGGAAAAAAAGAGGAAAATTGCTGTTATATTATTTATACTAATTTTATTGATAGCATCTGCATCAGCAGCAGTTTATTTAACTTACCTTTACAAGCCAAAATGTGAAGATATAACCTGTTTTAATAATGCTTTAATAAACTGTGCAACGGCAAGTTATTTTAGCGAAGAAGAAGATGCAACATGGCTTTATGTTATAAAAGGAAAATCAGAAGAAAGTTGTATCACAAATGTAAACCTTATCTATTTAAAACAAGGTAGTGTAGGCATGGAAATTCTAGTTGGAAAAAATATGGACTGTTACACACCATTTGGCGTTTTGATAAAACCACAAGAAAATCTTGAAAATTGTCATGGATTGTTGAAAGAAGAAATACAGTCTATATTAATTAAGAAAATGCATGCTTACATAACTGAAAACCTAGGAGAAATTGCAGAAGAGTTGAATAGAGTTGTTTAATTACAATATAAAGTAACACCTAAATATACTGTAATTTACTTTAGTAAATTTTTGTTATAATATATGTAATATATAATATATGTAATTACACCTTTTTAACACCAATCAAAAACCCATAAACCTATTACATCAATAACTGATATTTATATCTATAGTTAAAATGTTTACAATTAAACTTAAATTCCCCATTATGTCATGGAAAATGTTAGCAAGATCTCCAGAAAATTTAAGGAGATGGTTTAAGGAAGAACCTTTGTTCTTCTTAGAAGGAGGTTGTTAGCAAGGAACCTTGGTTCCTTACATCTTACAAATGATACGTTTTGGTCCTGCTGGATTAGGAAGTGTTAAAGATGCTGTCGAAACTTTAAAAGATTTTCATTCGCGAGAATTAAAAGCATGTGAAATAGCTTTCACATACGGAGTTTACATAAAAGAAAGCCAAACAAAAGAAATAGAAGAAATTAAAAAAACTGCAAAAGAGCTTGACATAAAGTTAAGCATTCACGCACCTTATTGGGTTAATTTAAACAGTGCAGAAAAAAAGAAGATTGAAGATACAAAAAAAAGAATTCTAGATTGTTGCAAAATTAGTGAAAGACTTGGAGTTGAAGTAGTTGTTTTTCACCCCGGATATTATGGCAAAATGGACAAGGAAAAAACTTTTCACAATATAAAAGAAGCTATAATAGACATGCAAAAACAAGTTAGAGAAAGCAAATGGAAAGTAAAACTTGCTCCAGAAACAATGGGAAAAGTTAATGTTTTTGGCGACATTGATGAAATTTTAAGACTTGTTAAAGAAGCAGACTGTTCTTTTTGTATCGACTTTGCACATTTGATTGCAAGAAGCCAAGGAAAAATGAAATATGAAGAAATGTACAATTATGTAAAAAACTTTACTTCATTACACTGCCATTTTTCTGGCATAAATTATGGCGAAAAAGGGGAAAAAAATCATATTGTTACACCTGAAAAAGAAATTAAAGAGCTTTTATCCAAATTGCCAAAGAACAAAGATATAACAATAATTAACGAGTCTCCTGATATGATTAAAGATAGTGTGAGAATGTTGAATGTATGGAAGAAGATTTAACTTTTTTTAACATTCTCTTTTATAGGTAAATTTTTTGCTTTATTTAAATTTTGTCTTTGTGCTCGCAAAACTTCTTTCTCTTGCATTTTCGTCTCCAAATCTTTTTTCTCTAACTTATCTTCTCCAGCCACAACTTCAAACTTTCTTCTTCTCGCTCTTAACACTTCAATTTTCTTTAAACTTGCTCCTGCAGATTCCGGATTTGTCTTGCACAAATTTAAAATCCACAGAATTTTTTTTACAACGGCCTCGTAACTCTCTTCTTTGTATTCTTTTAACTTATCTAGTCTAGCCTTAGTATCTTTTGATATTTTAACAGTTGTTGTTTCCATATTAAAGTATACTAAAGTATACTATATAAACTTTTTTATTCCTATAAAAGAGTCATATAAATGTTACTACAGAAAAGTTTATAAAGGGACATATTATAGTGTTTTTAATTAAATAAATAAATCAAAGATGAAAAAAACATTTTTTGCTTTTTTGACAGCAATATTGACTCTTTTAGTGTTTACATTGCAAGTATCTGCATTTGGAAATTTGAATGTGAATCTAGCGAGTGTTGATGTAAGCGGTGTTGAAGTAGTTGGTCAGCAAAATTTGGTTGTTAGTGCATCTGGTGGAGACTCGATTCCTGTAAGAGTAATCTTCAGGTCAAACGAAAGCCAGACTGTAAGTGATGCAAGAGTTGAAGTTGAAATAAACGGATACAGAACAGACATCTCAGACGAAACTGAAAGATTCGCAATTCTTCCAGGAACAACTTACAGCAAACTGCTTTCATTAGAGTTGCCAACAGACATTGACTTATCAGAAGATTATTTGCTTGAAGTGAAAATCTTCACAAAAGACAAATCATTTGAAGAGTCTTTCAACTTGAGATTGCAGAGAGATTCCTATGTACTTGAAATTCTGTCAATTGATTCTGACAGAGAAGTAAAGGCAGGAGAAACTCTTGCAGTTGACATTGTAATAAAGAACAGAGGATTTGAGAGACTTGACGACTTGTTTGTTGTTGCCACAATTCCAGAAATAGGCGTAGATAAAAGAGCTTATTTCGAAGATTTGACACCTGTTGACATAGACATAGATTCTGACAGAAGAGATTCTGAAGAAAGAAGAATCTACTTACAAATCCCAGAAGATGTAGCTAGTGGAGTTTACAAGTTAGAAGTAATAGCTTACAATTCTGATACGAATGTAGAAGCTTCAAGAAGGATTTCAGTTGTTGGCGTGGAAGACAAAAGCGAGGTTTTTGTACCAGTAACAACAAAAGAACTTAAGAAAGGAGAAACAAAAACATACGACTTAGTAATTGTTAACAGAGGAGATTCTCTAAAAGTTTATGAGATAATCCCTGAAGCAGTTGAAGGTATTGATGTAAGTGTTGATACGCCTGTTGTAGCAGTTTCTTCAGATTCAAGTGTAACTGTAAAAGTTACAGTTGAAGCAGACGAAGAAGGAACTCACAGTTTTGCAGTTAATGTAAGGTCTGATGGAGAAGTAGTAAGCAGAAATACTTTAGTTGCAAAAGTAACAGAAGAAACAGTTAGAGGAGTTAGCAACATTACAGTATTGACAATTATCTTAGGAATATTGTTTGTAGTATTGTTTATTGTGTTAGTGGTATTGCTTACAAGAAAGCCAGCAAGAAAAGAAGAGCTTGAAGAAAGCTACTATTAAATTTTAATTTTATTTTTTTATTTTTTTAATTTAATGTGAAAGAAAAAATATAAAAGTTATTATATTTATTTACTATATTAATATCTAGAAAATGTCCTTAGATAATATTATATTTGAAAAAAGAAGACAGAAGATTTATAAGGATGTTTGTGAAGCAAAAGAGCAAGGCTCAACTTCTCTTACAGAAATTGAAGAGATGTCAGGACATGGGATTGAAACAATAAGAAAATACTGTCCGGATATTGATTTACCTTTAGGGCGTGGAGGGCCAAAAGGTTCACGTGGATACAATTATGATGTTGAGGAAGTTGCACGAAAAATTTCTCAATCTATTAAAACGGAGCAGATTCTATTGCAGCCATTATTATAACTTCAGGATATTCACATTACACAATAATTAAATATGCTAGATCAGCTAAAATTAAATTGGCAGTTGGAAAAAGAGGTCGTAAAGCGAAAAGAATTAAGTCAAGAGACCAAATAATAAAAAAAGGACTATCTTTAAGAGAAATTGCTGAAATAGAAGGAGTGTCATATCAAGCAATATCAGAATATATTATGAAAACTGAACAATATGGTATATGGGCAGAAGCAAAGAGAAAAAGGCAAGATAAATCTTAAATACAATTAAATGTTAAAATAAACCATGCCGAAAAATTTTAGAATGGATAAAAAATCAATTAAAACTATAAAATAATTTATTAAAAAATTAAAAAAAGACTTTTCAAAAGAAATTT
The DNA here is from genome assembly GCA_964363545.1 of Candidatus Woesearchaeota archaeon. Classification (GTDB taxonomy): domain Archaea; phylum Nanobdellota; class Nanobdellia; order Pacearchaeales; family GW2011-AR1; genus CAYIIQ01. The sequence continues at coordinate 5,721 of CAYIIQ010000024.1, forward strand.
TTTACACTTTTCACCTTTAAACCTCTAAACTTAAAATTTTGCTCACACCATCTTGCATGCTGACTCCATACAAAAATGTAGACTCAGTTATCAAGGCATCATTGTGGGTTACAATTATATACTGGCCGGATTTCATATATCTTTTAATCAATAAAGCAAGTTTTTCAGAATTTCTCTTGTCAAGAGCGGCATCAACTTCATCAAAAATATAAAAGAAATAAGGCTTGTATTCTTGTATAGCAAATATTAAACTTAAAGCAACAAGTGTCTGTTCTCCTCCTGAAAGTCCATGAACATCAAAATACTTTCCCTTTCCAACTTTAACTGTCACATCTAACCCTCCTGAAAAAGGATCTTCTTCGTTTTCAAGCTCTAAGAAGACTTCGCCTTTAGTAGAAAGCTGCATAAAATTCCTGTTAAATAACTCATTGATAGCAATCAAAGTCTTCATAAAAGTCTTTTTCTTCTTCTTATCAATCTCATTTATGACCTGTAAAATCTGCTCTTTCTCTTTTTCAAGTGTCGAAACTTTTTCTGCAACAGCATCGTACTCATTTTTTACAGAATCATAAACTTCTAGCGCTCTCAGGTTAACACTACCAATACCTTCAAGAATTTTCTGAATATTTTCAAGTTTATTCTCTAAAACATTAACAGGAAGACTAATTGTTTGAGTATCTTCGTAAATGCCGAAATCTGTTTCTAAACTCTCTTTTTCTGCATCTAATTTTGCTTTGTCAATTTTGAAATCATTAATATTATTTTCATGCTCTCTCATTTTAATTTGCAATTCTTGTGACGAAGAATTTTTTCCCCTAAGTTCCTTTTGAATTTTCTCTCTTTTCTCAATCATTTTTTCAAATTTCTTCATAATTTCTTTCAGCTTTTCTTCTTTATCTCCAAGTAAACTATTTTTTTCTTCAATATCTTTTTCAATCTCTTTAATTTCATATTCCAAATCTTCCTCGTCTCTGTAACTTTGTTTTATAATCAGTTTGGTTTTTTCAATTTCCCTTTCCTTAAATTCTAACTCAGAATTAATATTGTCGTAACTAAAAGCAGATAGTTCCTGTATTTCGATTATTGTTTTATCATATTCTTCTTCTACATTTTTAGTTTCAGAAACTTTGCTTTCAAAGTTTTCTCTTGTTTTTGTTAACTCCTTAATCTCATTATCAAGAATTTTTTCTTCAACAGCCAGCTTTTTAATTCTTTCTTTTTTCTCTTCCAAATTTTCAAGTTTGACAAAATCTATTTCAGCTTTTGAAATTTCCTGCCTCAATTTATCTTGTTGCTCTCTCGTTTTTCTAATTTCTATATTATTTTTTTCAAATTCTTCCGAAAGATATTTCATCTTATTTTTTAATTCAGAAATTTTTTTATTGCTGTCTTCTGATATGTGATGTATATGCTCTTTTGTGATTTTAGTTTTGCAAAGTGGGCATAAATCAAGTTTACTAACATTATCTTTTACCTCTTGATACCGAGAAATCTCAGATTCACATACTGAAATATTTTTTTCAATTTCCTTTATTTGCTTTTCTAATCTTTTTAAATCTTCTAAGAAGATTTCATTTTTGTTTTTCATGTCAGAAACAGCTTTTTTACATGTTTCTATATTTTTGTAACTTAATTCTTTCGCAATCTTATCACTTTCACCTAAAATAAAATCAAGCTCATTTTTTATTTTTTTAGAAAAATCTTCTTTATCGCTTATTCTTTCTCTAACAGCATTTAACTTTTCTTTCAACCGATAAAAATCTTTTTTTCCTTTTTCAAACTCATCAAGTCTGACCTTTTTCTTTTCAATTTCTTTAAATTTCTTTTCTTGTAATGGAGATTTTTTTCTTAAATCTTTAATCTCATCTTCAAGATTTTTAATTTCAATTTCTGCCCTTTCCCTTCTTTTTAACACCTCACTTAATCTTGTATCATTGCTTTCATTTTTTACATTTAATCCTGCTAATCCAGCTCTCAAATCAGAAATTTCACTTGTTAATTTTTCTTGTCCAATTCCGCTTGATCCTTGAACAATTGAGTTGATTTTATTTACTTCTTCTTCCATTTCCATTACAACCTTATTTAATTTTTCCATTTCTGCTTTCAACTTGTCTCTTGTCTGTAATATTTTATCTATTTCTTTTTTAACTTTCTCAATCTCTTTATCTTTTTCTTCTATTTTTTTCGTCAAAATGCTTGCTTTATAATTCTTCGCAGCTTCTTCAAGCTGTTTAAATTTCAAAGCTTGTTTCCTTTCCTCTTCCAAGTTTTTCAAATACGCTTTTCTTTCTCTTAAAATTGCTGATATTTCTTTCAGCTTTTCATCTGTTTTTTCCAACTCTTTTAGAGATTTTTCTTTTCTTGATTCGTAAATTGAAATTCCTGCAACTTCTTCTATTATTTTTCTTCTTTCCTCGCTTTGCATTCGTATTGTACTTCCTATCTCGCCTTGCAAGACAATGTTGAAACCGTAAGGATCTATTCCGGTATTTGCCAAGAGTTCTAGAACTTCCTGTCTTGTTTTTACATCTTCATTTATTTTGTATATACTTTGTCCATTTCCTCTTACAACCCTCTCTATAAAAACTTCATTTTTATCAAAATTAAATTTTTTATCGGAATTGTCAAAAACAAGTTTTACACTTGCTTCACCAGAAGGTTTAACTTCTTTAGTTCCAGCAAAAATTAAATTTGCAGATTTTGCTGCTCTCATGCTTTTTATACTTAATCTTCCAAGGACAAAACAGATTGCGTCTGCAAGATTAGACTTTCCACTTCCATTTGGTCCAACTATAACATTCATCCCATTACTGAAAGGAATTTCTGTCTCTTTTGCAAAACTCTTAAATCCTCTCAACACCAGTTTTTTTATGTGAGGCATAAATTCAAGAAGAAATTCGGGTTTTTAAGGATTTTTGAAGTCCTCAAGATTCTTCTGACTCTTCTTATTCTGCAAATTTTTCCAAGTTCCCCAAGTTTCTCTAAGTATACCATCTTTTCTATGTTTCTTTCCGTATTTTTCTAAAAACTTTATAGTTAAAGGATCATTAGGATAGCCAGAACCAAAATCTTTCCCAACTTTTTTCTTTATCTTTTCAATTTCAGCATCTCGGGTTGTTTTTGCAAGGACCGAAGCAGCTGAAACAGAAACATGATTAACATCAGCTTTATGCTCTGCTATAATTTCAAGATTTTCTTTGTTGCTGACATAGTTTTTCAAATAATCAGCCCATTTCTTAATATTGTTTGAAGGACAGTCAATTATAACTTTAATTTTGTCTTTTCCTTTATTTAGCTTGTTTATAATTTCAGCAGATTTTATTGCTTCTATATTGTTAAGGTTAAGTCCGGCCCCGTTTCTCGCATCAATCTCATTTGGATGGATAACTACAATTTCATAATCTAATGCCTTTTCTTTTATTATCAATGCAAATTTCTCCCGCTTCCGAGGAGAAAGAGTTTTGCTGTCTCTAATTCCAATTTCTTTAAACTCTTTTTCAGTTTTCGCATCTAAAAGACAGCCAGCCATAACCATTGGACCCATTACTGGCCCTCTTCCACTATCGTCAATTCCAATGATTAACATAACAATATATAGAAAAGTTTATTTTTAAAGATTTAGAAAGGAACCTCTTCACTTTTCTCTTCCAACTGTCTAACAAATTTTTTATGATAAGAGTCGCTAGCTTTTATTAATGTCATTGGAAAAGGTGCTAGTGGATAGGAATTAACAGTTACTCCTTCTGCAATTTTAGTTCGCCTAATTAAAAAATCTTCAGGATTTAGATGAAAACTTTCTATAACTTGTTCAGGATTTGAAAAAAATAAATCAATTCCTCGAGTCGAAAGATTTGTGCAGGGAGCTCCACCCACACCATAAGTTCTTGAAGCTAAATCATGTCCTTTGTAACCTTCTGAGTGAATCTTATACACTATGCTAAAAGGCAATCCTACCATAAACTTAGTATCTTGCGCTAAAAACTGAATAATATCATCTTCTCGCATTCCTTCAGTTCTTTTTACAATTCCTCTTGTGCTATATCTAAAAAGATTAAAATAAATTCTGGTAAGAAAAGATTCTGATGTTTGAATATTAGCATATTTATCAATTTGCTCGCCTTTTAGCATGACTCGCTTTGTATGACCTACTGCTTTAACTTCTATATATCTACGTCGTGGATGATCTGTCAAATCAGGAGCTACATCTTCACCATTTTCAATCTGTCTATTTCTCAAATTTCCAGAAAATATTGCCTGCGCAAGATGCTCATAAAAATCTCTCAATATTTCATTTATATGAACTTTTCCGAAATAAAAAAGTTGTTGGACTTCAACTTTTACATCAAGATTTTTCGGCTTAAAAACATCATCTATTTTAATTCTTTCTTCAAGAACCTCTCTTTTTATCATCAAACTTCTAAAAAAAGTG
>CAYIIQ010000024.1:10249-11471 GCA_964363545.1 Candidatus Woesearchaeota archaeon
AACTATTTTGAACATTCATTAATTCTAAATTCTATAGCATGACACTCATCTTACAATTCCCACACTCACAATAATTTCTGCCTCTTTTGTCTTTGTGTTTTTTTGCATTTGTTAATTCACATCCACATCTTGGACATTTCATCTTTTTTTCCATATATTAAATCTGTTATTTGTATTTTTATATTTTTCTGAATAAAGAAAAGCTTTATAAGTATTCTACATCATATTTTGTGATAGCGGGGTAGAGCAGCCCGGAGTGCTCGCAGGGCCCATAACCCTGAGGTCGTGCGGTTCAAATCCCACCCCCGCTATAAATACAAAACTTAAGAAAATAGATAAAATGGATCCAGCTGATAATGTAATGGGAGTTTCTGAAAGAGCTGAAAGAAGAGGAATATTTAGAGGTCTTGGAGATTTATTAAAAGAATTATTCAGTAAAGAAGGGGTTAGAGCTGAAGAAGATAATCGTGAAAAAGAGGAAGAAGACGCACGCAAAAAAGAGGAAGAATTAGAAAGAAGGATAAATGAAGTTCTGGCTTTAAGGAAGGCAGAGTTTCGTCCGACTTATGAAGATATTCAGACTTTTTGTTGTGTTATAGGAGATGAAAATTCTATTCATCGTTCGAGGGCACATGCAGCTTTTTATGGTTTCAGTGATATAGTGGTACCAGGCACTCAAATTGCTTCGATGTTAGAACAATATATTAAGGATGCAACAAGAGATGTAGAAGAAGTTTTGGGTGTGAAATTAAATTTAAACAGCGTTGATATAAAACTTGAGGCGGCTGTATATCCCGGAAGTTCGTTGTTATGGCAAGTCGGTAAATCTGAACACAAAGGAAATGGAATTGAATTGACAATTGAAGGAAAAGTGAGTGAAGAGCGTGAAAGTTCTCCAAAAACAGGGAAAATTATTCCGTCTAGAGTTAGGCTAACAATGGGAGAAAATGGAAGTTGTTCTGCATTAGGAGGACCCATACTCACAGAAAGGTACGTAATAAGAGAAATAGATTTAAATGCATTTTATAGAAGCATAGGAGAACAACCTAGATCTGAGATACCTTGGAGTTTTACAACTTCGTTTGTGACTTCTGCTTTACTAGAACTATCAAAAGGTGAAGATAGAGTACCTCATGGAATAAACAGAAGAATGGAATTTGAGTTTTACAAAAAGCCTAAGCTAGGAGAATTTGCTGTTGATATAATTTTAAGAAGAGAGCCA
>CAYIIQ010000025.1:0-9980 GCA_964363545.1 Candidatus Woesearchaeota archaeon
AAACCCTCCTATAGCAAAAAAAATTGCGTTGAAGGCAAGCGAGGCAGCAAGAGCGCGAGAAGCTGCAAAAAAAGCGAAAGAGCTTGTGAGAAGAAAATCAGCTTTCGGTTTGGGCGGATTACCAGGAAAACTCGCGGACTGCTCGAGTAAAAAAAGAGAAACAACAGAAGTCTATATTGTTGAAGGAGAGTCTGCTGGAGGTTGTTTTGCTGGAGATACAAAAATTGCCTTAGCTGATGGAAGAAATTTATCTTTCAAGGAGTTAGTTGAAGAATATGATAAAGGAAGGGATAGTTTCTGCTATACTATAAGAGAAGATGGAAGTATAGGAATAGCAAAAATAGAAAATCCTAGATTAACTAATAAGAATATTGAAGTAATTAAAATTATTTTAGATAATAATGAAGAAATAATCTGTACACCAAACCATAAATTTATGTTAAGAGATGGAAGCTATGTAGAAGCAAAAGATCTGACAAAAGAGGATTCATTAATGCCCCTTAATAAAAGATTTTTTAATGATGATTTTGAGGAGATGATAGAAGCTGTTAAAAACTATAATCATAAGATAAAGAAGATTGAATGGTTAAACGAGAAAATAGATGTTTATGATTTGGAAGTTAAAGATACACATAATTTTGCTCTTGCTTCTGGGGTTTTTGTGCATAATAGTGCAAAACAAGCGCGCAACAAAGAAATCCAGGCTGTCTTGCCACTGAAAGGAAAAATCCTCAATGTGGAAAAAGCAGCTCCAACCAAAGTTTTATCATCCGAAGAAATTACGAATTTAATTACGGCAATAGGGACAGGCATTGGTGAAGAGTTTAATATAGAAAAATTACGATACAGTAAAGTAATAATTATGACTGATGCAGATGTAGACGGACAGCACATTAAAACTCTTCTTCTAACTTTCTTTTACAGATACGTGCCGCAATTAATTGAGCAAGGTAAAATATACATAGCTGTTCCCCCTCTCTACAAGGCCAGAAAAAAATCAGACTATTATGTCTATTCTGACGAAGAACTGAAAAAGTTAACTGATAAAATTGGAGAGGCTGAAATCACAAGATTCAAGGGTTTGGGAGAAATGAACCCCGAACAACTCTGGGAAACAACAATGAATCCTGCAACACGACAGCTGAAAAAAGTCGCGATTGAAGATGCTGTCGAGGCAGATGAAATATTTTCTATATTAATGGGAGATGATGTCGAGCCACGAAGACAATTCATAATGGAAAAAGCCCATGAGGCTTTGGTTGATGTTTAATATGGAAATTACACAACCTCTAGCAGTAAAGAAAGTATGGGGGCGTGAAGAAATTATAGTTAATAATGAAAAATATTGCGGAAAAATACTTGTATTAAATCGAGGTTATAGATGCAGTATCCATAGACACCCAAAAGATGAAACTTTTTATGTTCAAAGCGGTGAAGTTTATTTAGAATTGGAAAATAATCAAGGTAGTATGGAATCAGCTATCTTACTTCCAACCTCTGTTGTTCATATTTCTCCTAGTAGATGGCATAGATTTTCTGGTTTGGAAAATTCTGTAATCTTTGAATTTTCTACTCCAGATACAGAAAGTGAAAGAAGTGTCCCAAGCGAAGCCATTCCAGATTTTGAAAATTGGATAAAAAAGATAAATCGAGATATTTAGCAACATGACAGAAGAAAATTCAAGCAAAGAAGAGAAGCAGACAAAAGTAACGGAAGAAAAAAATGTTTTTCTAGCAGAAATTACTTCTGAAATGGAAAAAGCTTACATTGATTATGCAATGTCAGTTATTGTTGCAAGAGCTTTGCCTGCAGTCGAAGATGGATTGAAACCAGTTCATAGAAGAATATTATACGCAATGGAGCTTATGGGATTAAAACCAGGTTCTCAAACCAAAAAATCTGCAAGAATAGTCGGAGATGTTATTGGTAAATTACATCCTCACGGAGATGTTGCAGTTTATGATGCTTTAGTAAGAATGGCACAAAATTTTTCACTTCGGTACCCTTTAATAATCGGGCAAGGAAATTTCGGTTCACTTGACGGAGATCCACCTGCTGCCTACCGATACACCGAGGCAAAATTGTCTCCAATTTCAATGGAACTACTCGAGGATTTGGATAAAGAAACTGTAGATTTCATTCCAAATTTCGATAACTCCTTGCAAGAACCATTAATTCTACCTGCAAAACTTCCTAATTTGCTGATTAATGGTTCAAGTGGAATTGCAGTTGGAATGACAACTAATATTCCCCCGCATAATTTGACAGAAGTTTGTGACGCCATTGTAAGATATATTGAAAAACCCAGCATTGAGATCGAAAAAATTGCCGAAATTATTAAAGGTCCTGATTTTCCGACAGGTGGTTTAATTTCCGGAGACATTCTTGAGATATATAAAACAGGAAGAGGGAGAGTTATTGTAAGAGGCAGAGTCACAATAGAAGATGCAAAAGAAAAACTAAGCTTAGTAATTACAGAAATTCCTTATATGTTAAACAAATCAGATTTAATTAGCAGTATTGCAAAACTCGTGCAAGAGAAAAAACTGCCTGATATTACAGATATCAAAGACGAGTCTGCAAGGGGAAATGTCAGAATAGTTATAGAATTAAAAAAAGGGGCAGATCCTAAATTTACAATTAATAGACTATACAAATTCACCAGACTGCAAGATAATTTTGATGTAAATTTAGTTGCTTTAGTTAAAGGAAAGCCTCAAACTCTCGATCTGAAAAAAATAATAGAAAATTATGTAAGACACAGAAAGGAAGTTGTGGAAAGAAGGTGTAAGTTTGATTTGAGAAAAGCAAAAGAAAGACTTGAAATTGTTCTTGGCTTGTTAATTGCTTTGAAGAACCTGGATCTTACTATACAGACAATCAAGAAAAGTAAAAATCCTTCAGAGGCCTTGGAAAATTTAGTTGAGAAGCTTTCTTTAACAAAGCGTCAGGCGCAGGCAATCTTGGAAATGAGACTTTCTTCTCTTACTACTCTAGAGCATGATAAACTGCGAAAAGAAGAGCAGGATTTGAAAGAAAAAATAAAAGATCTCGAAAGAATTCTCTCAAGTGAAGTAGAAATTCTTAATGTTGTAAGAAAAGAAGTTCTTGAATTGAAGCGGAAATACGGAGATGAAAGAAGAACACAATTATTACAGAGAGTTAGAGAAATTGAGGAGAAAGATATTGTACAGAAAAAACAAGTTGTAATCAGCATAACTGATAAAGGCTACATAAAGCGGACAGGATTGAAAGATTACAAAGAGCAGAAAAGAGGTGGAAAAGGTGTTATTGGTTCAGATCTCTCTACAGGAGATTTTGTAAAGCAACTTTTAACATGCTCCAGCCACGACTACTTGTTATTCTTTACAAACAAAGGAAGAGTTTACTGGCTAAAAGCTTATCAAACCCCTGAATTAGAAAGATATGGAAAAGGAAAAGCTTTGATTAATTTGCTGAACTTGAAAGATGAAAGCGTGCAAAGCGTTTTACCTATTTCTGAATTTAAAGATTTTGTTCTTCTTGTTACGAAAAAAGGTCAAATTAAGAAAATGAATTTGTCTAACTTAAGTAAACCACGAGCCACTGGAGTTAGGGTAATCAATCTTCCAGAAGATTATTCTGATACTGTTGTTGATGTAAAACCGATTAAGGACGAGGAAATTCTTCTTGTTACCACGCAAGGACAGGCTATACGCTTTAGAGACGATGATGTTAGAGAGATGGGCAGGGCAGCATACGGGGTCGCAGGAATAAAATTAGACAAAAATGATGAAGTTGTAAGCATGGAAATTTTGTCAAAAGAAAACGACCTTACAATTTTAACTATAACTGAAAAAGGATTCGGCAAAAGAAGCAGGGTAGAAGATTATAGAATTACAAGAAGAGCGGGAAAAGGAGTGATTAATTTAAAAGTTGGCGAAAAAACAGGAAAAGTCATAACAACTTCTTCAGTTAAAGACAAAGATTCAGTAATTATAACAACCGCAAAAGGCATGATTATAAGAACTCCTGTTAAAGGTTTAAGAGTTATTGGTAGGGCAACACAAGGTGTGAGAGTAGTTAAGTTACAAGTTGGAGATAAAGTTACAGATTTGATTAAAATACAAGAAATTGAGGAAGAAAATGGTAACGAGTAAAAAAATCTAATTAAACACTCCCAAACTCAATCCACCCATATCCCTTCTTCTATCCACTTTCTCATAACTCCTCTATCAAACCCCTTCAAAAATCCCAAAATAAAAATCTCTTCTGCGTCAAGTTCTTCCTTTAAAAAATTTAACTCCTCCATGTCAAGTTGTTCAATTTCCATTTTACACCTCCTACTAATCCGAAGAAATTGCTTTATAAAGCGCTTGTGAAGAGAAAGTACAGAAAACAGATTCATAAGATTTATAAAGAAAAATCGTTAAATCTTAGTATATAAAATGGCTATTAATTTTTTTTCTCTCGGAAAATTTTATGGTATTGACTCTTTGGTGGAGTTGCTAATTATATTAGTTGCTATTTCAATATCATATTACAGCTACAAAATATATCGAATAATAAAAGACAAAAATTATTTTTTATTCTCTTTATCTTTTTTATCAATAGCAATCTCATTTATATTAAAAATTCTCTCCAACTTAACAATTCTTCATCAAGTTAAAATAACTACCTTAAATCTTGTAATAACTATAACAAAAGCGTCTCAGTATATGGAATTAATAAATTTTATAAGTTTTATATCTTATAAAACTCTGAATCTTATTGGATTTTTAATTTTATTTTTCATTGTCACAAGAACAAAAGGCAAAGAAAAAATTTTGTTATTTATATATCTAAGCATAACAACAGTATTTTTCAGCATCTATTTCAATTTTATTTTTTATATGACTCTTATCTTTATATTGTCATTTATAACAACACGTTTCTATTACAATTATAAAAAAATTCAATCGCTTAATAGCTTACTTGTATTTCTTGGCTTCTTTTTAATTTCTCTCAGCAGTTTTATTTTTATTTTTTCTGAAGCAAATTCAAACATCTATCTTGTTGGAGAATTTGTAAGATTATTTGGCTTTCTCGCTCTTTTATTAAACCAGATTAAATTGAAAAATGTCGAACAAAAAAAGGACAAGACTTGAAGTTATTCATGATATCTTAGAAGTCTTGAGAAATGGGAGAAATGTGAAAATAACACATCTTATTTACAAGGCAAACCTATCAAGCAACACAATCAAACTATATTTAAATGATCTTTTAAAAAATAGTTTAATTGAAGAAGTTGTTGTTGAAGATAAAAAATTTTTTCGGATAAGGGAAAAAGGCTATGAATTTTTAGAAGAGTTTGGTAAGATTAAGGTTTTTGCTGAATCATATGGGTTGTGATGTATTATTTTACAACTTTATTTTTCTACTAAGAAACTAATCATTTAAAGCTAATTCCCATTTCTTTACATGCATATTCTTGCAATCCAATCAAACTTGGAGATTCTACACTAGTTCCACTCGAAAAATTTATATCATCACTATGAGGGAAAGATAGTTGAAGTCAAAGGAGTAATAGAAGAATATCAAGGAAAACCAGAGATTATTTTAAATGAAAGATCTCAGATAAAAGTGTTATAAATAATTAAAGAAGAATGCCCCCGCCAAACTCTAAGCTGAAAATTATTTGTAAACACTTTTTCTATGCCTTATTTTTAAAACAAGAATTATTAATTCGGATTTTCTAATCTGATATATCGCTCTATAATCTCCGATTCTCAAACTCCATAATCCTGCTAGTTTTCCTGTTAAGGGTTTTCCTAATTCTGGATTATTTTCAAATTCATTAAATTTCTTAGCTATTCTTTCTTGCTCTTTTCTTTCTAATTTTCTAAAAAAAATTTCCGGCTTTTTTTCAAGAATTATTTTATACATTTAAATCAAGTTCTTCTTTAATTTTGGAAAATTCTATGCCTTTTCCTTGTTCATATTCATTTAAAGCATCTGCTATATCTCTTAATGTTTCTGGGTCAGAGAGAATTTCAATTGTTTCTTTCAAACTTTCTTCATCAACTTTGATATTTCTGCATTCTTCTACCATCCTTCTGATTACCTCGTTATAGCTCTCTCTTTCATGAACTTTTAATTTGTCTATTTTCTCTTTCAATTTGCTGTCAATTTGTATTGTAGTTATCATTTTTTCTATATTTAACTATAGATATCTATAGTATTTAAAACTTTTGGATAGTTAGAAAGATGCCTTTGCCGGATTTTTATGCTAAGGTTTAACTTTATTACACTAAGCGTTTATTCAATAAAAAATCCTTGGTATTTTAATCCACTACTTGTATTCTGTACATCTTTTTTTTCAACTTCAATGGGTATTATTTCGATGCTCGTGCAAAAAACTCTATGGTCTCCATTTGCTTCTGCATTTCTCTCTACCCTACTTTGCTCTCCACCGCGAAAGTTGGGTTTGGAATACCCTTCATCAATTCTTTGATTTACTAAAGCATCTAATCTTTATATAGCCTTTCCATTATCTGAAGCAAATACACCATGCATTCTTATATTTTCATCTATTGGCTCACTACCTCCGCTATAAAGAACAGCCCCGCTTGCACCCTCTCGATAACTACGTTCTACCAGTTTATATAGGGTTACCTTCTCTTTAATTTGTAAATCTTTTAATCCCACCATTTTTTTAATTAGATTTTTGAGTTTAAAATGATTTAAATGATTTATATTCTAAAGTATACATGTTCGTAAAAATCTTTATCATTAAGTTCATATTATTTCTTTTTAATGCAGGGGGTATTTTTCTGTAACTTTATGCCCCTGCCAGACGTAGAGCTATTAAATGGAGCATAAAATAATTATAACATTATCTTATTTTCTTTTAGTAACTCTATCATAAATTTTACAAAAGGTTTTAGATTATTTTTTGTCTGAGCTTTCTCTAATGTTTCATAATATTTATATTTTATTGAATTAGGAATGTTTATCATGGGATATTTGTTTTTGTGCAATATAAAATTCATTAAAAGTCTTCCAACTCTTCCATTACCATCTACAAAAGGATGAATTTTCTCAAATTCGCTATGAAAATATGAAGCTAAAATTAAGGGGTGCAATTTTTTCTTATTCTTAGTATACCATGTGAGAAGAGAAGTCATTCTTTGATGCACTTCTGCAGGTTTTGGAGGGAACCATAAAACTCCTGTAATAAAAACTTGAACATTTCTATATCTCCCAATCTGGGAATTTAATTCAGGTTTTAATGTATTTGTAACCACTAATTTATGAAGCTCAAGAATAAATTCTTTTGTGATATCTTCTTTGTAATCTAAAATATAATCAAAAGCCTTTTTGTGGTTTATTGTTTCATTTATCTCTCTTAGAGATTTTCCTGAAGGGACAATATTCTGAAATAATAACCGAGTTGTTTCTTGTAAAGTTAAGGTATTTCCTTCTATTGCAGTAGAGTTATATGTAAATAGTGCTGAAAAAGCTTCGTATCTATTTTCAAGAGTTATCTTTGGTTCTTTTACAAATTTCTCTTTTATTTTACTCAAGATTTTTATTTCTTCTTTTGAAAGTAGATTTTCAAAAACAGACAGTTCTTTATCAGCTTCTTTTTCTTTTTTAGATAGCTCCTTACTGCTTAAATCAACTCCTAAATAAATTCTTTTTTTATCTATTTTTTTGCCTTTCCTTATACTTCTAACTCTATAGTAATATTTTTTTCCATTTTTTTCTTTAATCTCTGTATAAACCATAAGAAATATACGTCTACACTACTTATAAATCTTTCTATGATGTGGACGTAATGCCCCTGCCGAATTTTTATGCTTTAATTTCCAATAGCTCTGATTATATTTGCAACAAAAAATTTAGCATTATCCAAAGAGTCATCAGCAGGTGTTTTATTTGCCTGCGAGATTACTTGATATGTAAAGTTTCCTCTCTTCCACCTTTCATCTTTAAAGATTTCCAGCAAGTCATCAGCTTTAACCACAATATCAGTATAAATCTGCAATAGTCTTTTATCCAGAACTCCTGTTTTAACAAAAGTCTTATCAAATAATTCATAAGTTCTCTTGTGTATGTTTGGAGAAAAGGTTTTGGCGCTCTTTGTCAAAAGTATTGCTTTTGCTGCATAGAAGATAGCATAATAAGAATGTGAAATAACTGAGCTGTAAAAAGTTTCATTTTGAGGAATACCAAACTCATCTTTATGTTTTGCTTCTTCACTTAATCTTTTCAAAGATTCAGCAGCAAGAAGTTCATTATTAGCTCTTTTGATAAATATTTCAACCTGCGAATCCATTGTTAACTGCCTCTGAAATTATTTTGTAATAAACTTCTCCACCAAATAAGATAAGATTATTATTTACTATTTCTTTTCCGTAATTTGCCTCTTTATTTAATAACATAGCTAGAAACTCTGAGTTTTTAAAAACATATAAATGTATCGGCGGTATATTTAATTCGCAGTCTAATTTAAGTTCAGCATAAATTCTTTTTGGGTCAAAAGAATCATCACATATTATTACAACATCAATATCAGAGCTTTTCTTTTCCGTGTTAGTCACATAACTGCCAGTAATAATAAATATAAAGAATTTGTTAGGTATTTTCGATGCAATCTTTTCTAAGTTTTTATATGGAATTTGTTTTTTATTCCAGCTTATATATTCTAACACAAAACCAGCATAAGCAAGAGCTTTATGTGAAGAAAGGTTTAAAGAGTATAAAACTACATTACCCGCTCTTTCTTCTTTTAGAATGTTTAATTTAACAAAATTCTTTAGTGAAGCATAAACATAGCTTTCAGACTTCTTTCCTGACAGCTTTTTGATTTCTTTGAAAGTAAACTTCTTCCAGGGCTTTTTAACGAATTCTTCAAGTATCTGATACTCTTTCTTTAACATTTTATTAATCCTATTTTTAGGTTTATTCAATCCTATTAAAAGGATTAGTCTATTTAAATCTTTCTGTTTGTAGAACTCTTTATCCTTAGTTTTACATTAATGTATGTGCATTTAACTTAAAGATGAATGTCCCCGCCTGGACAGCTTTTAGCATTTTTTGATGATACCCATGTTGTGCATGGTTTTTTTGGATTTTGGAATATCCTTTGAAAATTAGTTTTACGATAAAATTATAAACTTTAAGATAATACCTTTATTATGAGTATAATCTCAAAAAAGACTAATAGGAATAAAATTATTATTGTAATTGTATTATCTGCTTTTATTATAAGCCTTTTTATCTTTTTTTTGTCTAAAGTTATTTTACTACCTCCGAATGTTATAAACGATACCAAGAATATTGGAGAAAATAAGTTAGTTACAAAAATACTTGATGGAGATACTGTTATAATTGAAGGAGGAGATTCAGTAAGATTATTAGGTATTGATACTGATGAAAGAGGCTATCCTTGCTATGAATTTGCCAAAGAAAGACTTGAGGAACTTGTTTTAAATAAAGAAGTTTATTTAGAGGCTGATAAAGAAGATCAAGATCAGTATAAAAGATATTTGAGATATTTAATTCTTGATGGAAATAATATTAACTTATTAATGGTTCGTGAAGGATTTGCTATCGCTCGTTTTTCTCCAGAAAATACAAAATATAAAGAAGAGATTATTAAAGCAGAAAAAGAAGCTAGAGAAAATAAAATTGGTTGTAAATGGGGAGAAATTTCTACTTCTCCGCCAACCGAGCTTCACAAAGAAGTTAGTATTGATGTTAGTAGCGATGCTATTGGTGCTTGTAACGCAGGGAATTATATCGGTGAAGAAAAAATTGTTGCTGGTAAAGTTGTTGATGTTTATAAAAGCAGAACAAACACAGTTTTTCTAAACTTTGAAAAACCTTATCCAAGTCAGTGTTTTACAGCAGTTATCTTTTCGTCTAATTTAATTAATTTTCCTGAAGATCTTCAGAATTACTATGAGGGAAAGATAGTTGAAGTCAAAGGAGTAATAGAAGAATATCAAGGAAA
>CAYIIQ010000026.1:0-9963 GCA_964363545.1 Candidatus Woesearchaeota archaeon
CTTTAATTGCAAAAAAATCAGGAGTAAAAAAATTGATTCTAACTCACATAAGCCAGAGATATGAAAATGAAGCAAAAAAAGTATTAGACGAAGCAAAAAAAATTTTCAAAAATACAGAAATTGCAGAAGATTTGACGGAAATTGAAGTTTGAATTTAAATATTGCAGAAATACCAAGTAAATTTAATAAAAAGAATTTTTAAACTAACATAAAAACTACTTCTTCTCAAAACTCGATGCTGGAGAAATAAAAATTATTGTATCCCCTCTTAAAAATGTCAGGCCGATATTTCTTTTTACTTCACCATTCTCAACTTCTTTAGTATTATCTAATACAATATTGATATGTATATCAAACGCAAGCAGTGTTCCAACAAATTGCTTGTCATTTTTCAACTGAATCAAAATTTCTTTTCCCTTGCTGTTATTCAATAAATCAAGTGGTCGCTCAATTCCGTTAACCATCATCAAACCTCACATATATAGTTTTTAAATGTTTTGTTTATTTTTTTACATTCTAGAAATTTATTTTCATATTAAAATCTACTTCTTAATTGCTTTTTCCTCTGCTTCTTTTATTTTAAGTTTATCTTCAATGTCAAGTCTTTCAATAAGTTCTTTATATCTATTTCTAATTGTAACTTCTGTAATTCCTGCAACATCTGCCACTTCTCTCTGCGTTCTTTTTTCATTGTTTAACAAAGAAGCTACATAAAGTGTAGCAGCTGCTATTCCACTAGGCCCTCTGCCACTTGTCAATTCAGAAACGTCAGCTTTCCTTAGAATTTTAAGAGCATCATTCTGTGTTTTTGGAGACAAATGCAAAATACTTGCAAATCTTGAAATATAATCTTTCGGAGAGCTTGGTTTAACTTTTATGCCCATTTTTCTCATAATAAATCTGTAAGTTCTTCCAATTTCTTTTCTCTCAACATCACTTGCACCCGCAATCTCGTCAAGAGTTCTTGGAATACTATAAGAACGACAAGCTGCATAAATACAAGCTGCAATCACGCTTTCCATACTTCTTCCTCTTACATATCCTCTCTGCAAAATAAAATTGTAAACTCTTGAAGCTTCATCTCTAACAACATTAGGTAAATTCAAGAAACTGGCAACTCTTCTCAATTCAGCCATTGCAAGCCTTAAATTTCTCTCTATACTTGTAGAAACTCTCTCCTGCCATTTTTTAAGTCTCAAGAACTTTCTGGTTTGAGTAGAATCAAGTCTGTATATATCAGAAATCTCTCCTATGTTTGTTGTTAGTCCTTTGTCAAACTTCTGCATACTTAAAGGCGCTCCTCCACGACCTTTTTTCTCTGCTTTATTAAACTGACCATGAGCATCATGTCCTGTATCAACCATTCTTTCCTCTATTATCAAGCCACAATCACTACAAATAATCTCCCCTTTATGCTCGTCATAATGCAAGTTAATACTTCCACATTCCGGACATCTTTTAACATAAACCATTTTCACTACAATTTCGAAAGATTTTTAAATTTATATCTATCTACATAAGATTTATAAACTTATACCTTTTATTATTTATAAACATTTCGTTACTTTTAATTAGTAATAATATAAAAATCTTTAAAACAAGTCTAAATCCACTACCAGGAAAAATACTCTCAACTTCTAGTTTTGGAGACTTAGTTGTTGAAGAAATATTAAAGTAAGAAATTAAAACGGCAAATAAAGCAAAATTGTAGGGAACATTAAACTTCCAATTAAGCTGATTCTTCTGACCTTAAACAGTATAGCAGAAATTCCTAAAAATGTAGATACAAGAAAAACAAGTACTCCAATAAAACCTGTTATAAAAAACACGACTATGAATAAAAATATCAACACAAAAAAAGATATTTTCTTATAATTTATTTTATTAATATTATAAGCAAAGAATCTTGAAATTTTCAGAGCTATAAAAAAAGCAAAAACTCCTGAAAATAAAGCTGAAAAAATAATTATTAAAAGCATACTAAAACTAAAATTATCTAAAATTTTGTCTATAAAAACTGCACTTCCAGTTCTTGACTTTCCTATAGCATACAAAGTCACAAAAGACAAAGTCATAACAATTGTATTTATAGCTCCCAACAAAGTTAGAAATTCTTTCTTATTCTCTTTTTCACCTTTATTACCTGTTAAATCTGAACCAATAGCAGCTGCCTGTCCCGAACTAAGAGAAGGAAGAAATGCACAAAGAGGAGCAGAAAGTGCTGAAGCAATAAAAGAATTTTTTATTTCATCTTTTTTTAGTTTTATATTTTTAATTTTCTCTACAATCTGTTCGGGCATTTTATGTTTTTCCATTATGCTTATAACAAGAGACGAGCTTCCAAACAATCCAGTAAGCAACGGTAAGAGGGAATTTTCAAAATTTAAATTAAAAGCTGCCAATCCGAGAAATCCAGAAAGTAAAAAAATCAGTAAAGCAAATAATTTATTTTTCGTTTCATTCCAGACTAAATAAAAACTTGCAGAAATAAGAATTAAAAACATTGCATATCTCAAATAATCCTCAACAACTGGCAAAATAAAAATAAAAAAAGGAGTTAAAATTAAAAAAATAATTAATCCAATTAAACTCCCATATAAAGTATAAACAACAGCCTCATGTCCTCTTCCATCTAACAAAAAAGAATGTCCTGGCAAAACAGATAATCCTGTATCTTCATCAGGCGCTCCTAAATAAACACTTGGAATAAAATCTATGAAAGTATGAGTAACTGACATAGCCACAATAAAAACAACAATAAAAGTCGGAGATAAAAAACTAAAATATAAAGAAGCAAAAATTGCAAGTGGTGCAACTAAATTAACATGAATGCCTGGAGCAAGGCCAGTTACAGTTCCTGCAAGAATTCCAACGATAACAGCAACAATAAGCTCGATTATCATGTTGGATTCCAGGAATTTTCAAAACGTTTAGGTATTTTATTCACGAATTTTAACTAATTCTTTGAATTTAATCTATTCATAATAAAAGTTAGTTCTTCTAATTCCTCATATGAGATTTCTTCTTTATTTAATTCATTAACGAGCCATAAACCACTTTCTCTTATCTTATTTTTAGGAGAAAATAACCCCAACCAATTATTTGATGGCTTACAATCATCACATAAAGATATTGTTGATATTATTTTTGATTCAAGCTTAAGTCTTTTTTCTTTATTTTCAATTGGAAATACTGCAAAACTAAAGTTCTCTTTTATATACTTTGTAATTTCTTTTTCTATTGCTATTTGTTTTTCTTTATCAATCAATGAACTAAATTTTTCTTTTGCCTTTCTTGTTGTTAAATCTAATTCCCATTTTTTTACATAATTGTCTTTTCTTTTGTTTAATATTGCTCTACCTATGTTTTTTCTAAATATGCTTCTATCTTTATTCTCTTTAATAAAATGTTGTTTTATTCTTGAAGGAAGTTGATTGTTCCCTGTATGGGTGCCAATTCTCACAATTCTCTCTACTCCATGAGCTTTTTCTTGGTTTTCAAATAAAATATAAATTCCATTCTTTGGAATTTCTTTTTCATCAAAAGGAAATTTTAATTTTTTAAAGTTATCAAATAATTTGTGTAACTTTTGACATTTTTTACTCATTTGGTTTTCTCCGTAAGAAATTTTAATTGCTTTCCAATACCTAAACTCTTTAGTGGAGCTTTATAATTTTTAATTTGAGGGATTAAATATTCTCTATATTTTTCTCCTGCTAAAAAAATAAACTCATCTTCCTGAAGATTTGAAACATTTTTTAAGTCACCAATAGCTTTTTCTGCCCATGATCTTATTTCGTTTGAAGACATTTTATTTAGTGTTAAATCATAAGGTTCAATTTCCTCATCTAAATCCACTAAACCGTATTTTGCAGAAAGGATAAAAATTTTATCTGGGTTAAGAGATTTCGCATATCTTAAATTGAGTTTGAAAAGAGGGCTTATATACAAATCTCTGGCTTTTGTTTTATGATTTAATTTTTTACTAACGCAGGATATTAAAACAATTCTTTTCATTTTTCTTTAAAGGTTTTATATTATTTAATAATATCGTATTCATTTTTTATTGTTTTATGTTTAATTCTTGTAAGTTTTTTGTCAGTAATTCTTGAAAAATTCATCTTCCCAACTCAAGTGACATAATATTTAAAAACAGAATAAAGTTAAAGTTTTATCACAAAATCCTTGTGTGTTACCATGCACTAAAGTGCATGGTCGGGATTTTGGGAGACAGAACAAAAGACAATTCTGAATGAATTGTCCACTGCCTAAAGGCAGTGGTTTATTTTTGTTCTGTATAAGAAAAATTTACAAAATGGCAATTTTCAAAAAAATGGTGCGGGGATTGGAAAGTGAGATAAAAATTGTAATGATAAGAGCTGCAACCAAAGCTCTAGAATACAAAAATCAAAATCCCCAATCTCTTACAGATGAAATAATAAAAAATATAATGGAATCTCTTGATGCAAAAGGAATAGCAAAAATAGGCGGCATAGCATCTGCAAATTTTGCAATAAAATACAAAGACCAAAATCCAAATGCAAGAGACAAAGAAATTATGCAGAAGATTATGAACGAATCAGATGAAATTCTTGCTAGAATAAAAAGCTAAGATTAACTTTATAAACCTCAAATTCTTAAATAAAACATGTCAAAAAGAGAGGTGAAAGTCTTATCTCTAATTTTATTAACTTTCTTATTAGCAATCCTAATTGCCTCTACGATAATTCTCGCTCAAGAAGAAAATCAGAGCGATATAACTCAAACCGTTGAGGACTTTACAGAACAGTCTACACAAGAAATTCCAGAAGAACAACCAACAGAAGATATTATCACAGAAGAAATTCTAACTGAAGAAACAGAAACAACGAGTGAAAATATCGAAGGAGTTTATTCTGACATTGGAGATGTAGAATTACAAGAAGAGGCTGGTTTAACTCCTGATTCTTCGTTATATTTTATTGACGATTTTATTGAAAGAATTTCAGTTGGAGACGATCCTGAAAAAGCTCTAAGATATAAAGAAGAGAAAGTAGCTGAAATTCGTCAGATGATTGAAGAGGGAAAAACAGAAGAAGCTCGAATTGCATTTGAAAGGCTAGACAAGTACGGCAATATTTTAGAAGAAGAAGTTTCTCCTGAAATCGAGAAAAGAGCAAGAGAGAGTAGCAAGGCGATAAAGCAGACTTTAAGGGAACTAGAAGATAGATCAGAAATAGACGAAGACTTGAAAGAAAAAATAAAAGAAAGTGATAAAAGAGAAGATAGAATTGCTCTTTCAGCAAAAGTTTCTTCGCAAATAAAAGAATTATGCGAATCTCTTTCCAAACTTGATCCCTTAGAATACTCACGAGTCTGCAAAACTAAAGACGACGCGCCGAGATGGCAGGAAAGATTAGACAAACAACTAACAAAAGAACAAGAGCGAGAAGCAAAAGAATTTTTTGGAATAATGTCTAGCTGTTTCCAAAATCCAAGAGGGTGTAAATGTGAAGACATCAAAATTACTTCATTTTCACAACAATGCAGTATTATAGCGCCTCTTGCTGCAGATTGTATGGAAGGAGATGAAAATGCTTGTGCAGCAATGGAAGAAATAGAAGATCCTATAGAATTACTTCCTGACTATTTACAAGACGTCATGGAAGATGTTGAAGATAGATACGGAGAATCTCAACATGATTTACATGTTCCATTTGAATGCAGAGAGGCTGGCGTAACAGACAGAGAGGGTTGCATGGAAATCATGTTCAAGGCAAATGCGCCTGAAGAGTGTATTGAAGCATTAGAAAGAGGGGAAATTAGTTTTAAAAATGAGAGAGATGCAAGAAAAGCTTGTGAAGAAATAATGTTTAAAATGAATGCACCTGAAGAGTGTATTGAAGCAGGATTAAGAGATCCAAAAGAGTGTGGAAAATTAATGTTTAAAACTCAAGCGCCTCAAGAATGTCTAGACGCGGGTTTAACTGGAGAGCAAAGAAGTGATGAAAGAAAATGCAGAGAGATAATGGAAAGTCAACGAAGAGAAGGACCGGGTGGCATGGGACCTCCAGCATTTGGAAGAAACTGCAGAGAAATACAAGATCCAGATGAAAAGCTAAAATGTTTAGAAGAATTTTATAATTCTGCACAACAAGGCGGATTTCCAGGACAAGGTATTGGTCCTGGAGGAACACCCCACACAAATGGTGGCTGGCCTCCACAATGTCAAGAAGCTCAAGCTTTAACTCCTGAATCATGTGAACAATTTATGAGGGAGTTTGGTGAAAGTCAAAGAAGCGAGTTTAAACACGAAGAAGGTCAACAATTCCAACAACCACCATCTGGATTCCAACCAATACAATGTCCAGAAGGACAGTTCCCACAATGTTTCGATAATCAGTGTACATGTGTTTCTTCTCCAACTCCGCAAATTCCAGAAGGACAGTTTTCTTCTCCACACGAAGGATTCCCAGTTCCATCTCCTGGCGAATTTCCAACTCAACCTCCGACAACTGAAACATCTCCAACAACTACAGAAACAGCCCCTACTACTACAACAGAATCTTCACCAACAACTTCAGAACCCTCTCCATCCCCAACATCAACTGAATCAAGTGGAAGTTCAGGAAGTGGAAGCGGATTTACAGGAAGCGTTATTGCCATAGATAATAAATTCATTGATTACTGGTTTAAATAAATCAATTCTTCTAAATTTAATTGCTAAACTTCCAGACATCACTCTTTTTTTATTGCCTTAATATTACTTTACTGCTTGCTTTCAACAAAAATCCTCTCTGCATTAACTTGCATCTTTCCTCTATATTCTGAAACCTTGCCTTCAACTCTCAACCTCAAATTCTCTCTTATCCCACAACCATTACAATTAAAACTTATATTATTGTCAAACTTCACTGTCTTAAACTCACCATACTCTCGAATCGAAACTACTTTTCCACTTACAATCACATAAACTCCCTCTTCCAATTCAGCATAACTAAAAACCTCTTTTGGCTCGACATTCAAAGACAAAATTATTAAAAACAAAACTCCAAAAAAAGAAATAATAAGTGAAAATTTTAAAAGTCTCATTTGATTCTTCCCGTAATTAATCAGCTTCTAAGGTATAAATTTCTTTCCAACGACTTTGCACATAAATAAGTACTAATAATATCCTAAGGTTTGTCCTAGATGTAAGAGTCCTTGTTGGGATAGACCTAAAAAGAAATAATTATAAATCTTGTTTTAAATTTAAAGTGGTCTGAAGTCATAAATATATTTATAAATACTCTAAATATAGATTTATTATTTAAAATGAATCTTTTGAGATGAATGAAATGAAAAAATTGATTATACTAGTTATGATATTAGTATTGTTTGTGAATTTAACATATGGATTAAGTCCCCCTTCTCCAGAGTGCCCAGATGATATTGAAGAACAATTAAGATCTAAAGTATTAAAACAATTGCCCTCTTTTAAGGAAAGTATAAGTGATATATGCCAAATGATTGGTACTGAATATGTCCTATATTTAAATGGTGTGGTAACTAGTAATCTTGGTAATGATTATAATTTTCAGATTTCCTTGAATACAGATGAAAAATTATCATATACGAAATATCCAGAATTTATGTCTATTGATAATATGAAAAATTTAATTAATTTCATAGAAAATCAATCTATTTACGCCCAGAGAATATTAGATATCGAAAATCCCAGAAGGAATATAGGAAACTCCCATGTAGGATTTGAACCTAGCGTTAGTGGAGTTAATCTACTTGAATTATCCCATTTATATTTTATAATATCAGGTAATGACCTATTAGTATTTGATAAATTTGTCGATGAATGGAACGAGAAAGAAGCTATAGAAATTTTAGATATATCTGATTTAAATAAGCTAAGGGGCTGTATAGATCCGGATGGGGGAGCTAACTATTATGAAAAAGGTACTGCCTATTATAATTCAATAAAATTGACCGATTATTGTGAGGGAGATAAGTTAATAGAGGCTGTTTGTGTCTCTGTTGATGCTCCGTCCCTAGAGTTAGGAGATACTCCCTTTCATTGTTCAAATGGATGTAAAGATGGAGCTTGTATTTTAGGAGAAGAACCTCCAGAAGAAAGAGAATGTCCACAATTAGGGTATAGGCGATTAGGAAAATATTGTAATGTTAGTTATGAATGGGAACACCAAAGAGAAGGTGGAGAATTCTGTGATAATAACTTTGAGTGTAAAAGTAATTCTTGTTTAGATAGTCAGTGTACAGAACCTGGTTTATGGATTAAATTCTTTAATTGGTTAGCTAAATTATTTGGCTAATCCTTAATTATTTATGTGCAAAAATTAGTTTATATGCAAAGCTCTTTCCAACTAAAATCTTATAAACATCGCATTTTTCTTTCTCTTATGAATAACGAAGAAAAATTTAACTTGATAATTAGAAACCTAAAAGAGATAATAACAAAAGAAGAATTAGAAAAATTGCTGAAGAAAGAAAAAGAAATTTCTGTTTATTGGGGAACAATGCCTACTGGAAGCATATCTGTAGCATATTTTTTTCCGATGTTAAAGATAGCGGATTTTTTGAAAGCTGGTTTGAAGGTTAAAATCTTGCTAGCGGACTTACATGCTGCTTTAGATGGAGTTCGGTGGGAATTATTAGATAAAAGGACAGAGTATTACAAAAAAGCAATAATTCTTATTCTAAAAACAATTGGAGTAGATGTTAAAAAACTTGAATTTGTTAAAGGAAGTGATATCCAATTAAATGGAAAATATTTTGAAGATGTATTAAGATTAAGTATGGTTTCTACTATTAGAAATTGTAATAAAGCTGCATCTGAAGTAGTAAAAATGACCGCTAGCCCGCTACTCGGAAATCTCATTTATCCCATAATGCAAGCATTAGATGAAGAGTATCTAAAAGTACATATTCAATTTGCTGGATTAGATCAAAGGAAAATAATGGTTTACGCGAGAGAGAATCTTCCAAGAGTAGGATATAAGCCAAGGGTAGAATTAATGTCTCCTATGATTAGAGGGCTCGTTGGTGAAAAGATGAGCTCTAGTATAGAAGCCACAAAAATTGATTTGCTTGATAACGAAAATGATGTTAAGAAAAAAATAAATGGTGCAGAATGTATTGAGGGAAATCCAGATAATGGAATAATGTCTCTTTTAAAATATCTTATTATGATATTGAAAGAAGATAAAAAAGAAAATTTTATTGTTGAAAGACCCGAGAAGTTTGGGGGGGATATTAAATATGAAAATTATGAAAAAATTGAGAAAGATTTTAAATCCAAAAAATTACATCCTTTGGACTTAAAGAACGCTGTTGCTAAAGAATTGAATCTCTTATTAAAAAATTTTAGAGATGATAAAGAATTACTGAGTTTTCATAAAAAAGCTTATAATGAAGTTTAATTAATGATAAAATAAATTTTTAAAAATCTAGTAGTTAAAATAATAATGGTAAAACTGAAGCCGTGGAAAATTGGGGTTGGAACTGGAGCGATACTCTTTGGTTTATATTTAGCCTTTAATCAAAAAAACTTTATTGCAACAGTTGTAGGTTTTATTTTAATCGCTACAGGTATTTCGTTAATTGCTTCTAATTAAAATGAATAAAATGGAATTGGAAAAGAACAGATTAGATTTAGCTTATAAAAGAAACTTACAGATTATGAATGTATTTTTAACAATTGGTGCTGGAACAATAATTGCATATTTTGCAGGATTTATACTAAACCCCGAAAGATTATTCCAATATAGCACGATCATAGTTATAATTAGTATTCTTACTTATATTATTTATTCTATATTTGATGAGAAACTAAAAAATATTTCAAATTAAAGAATTGAAAGCCAAATAAGTTATAAACTCATTCTTCATTAATGTTAGCCACTTACAATCTTCTCAACTCTCTCCTTAAACTTCGGCAAATCCTCAACTTGAATCTTACATCCTGTAGCATTC
>CAYIIQ010000027.1:0-9732 GCA_964363545.1 Candidatus Woesearchaeota archaeon
AAAACATAGCTTTAAAAAGCTAAATTTCATCTAATTTTTGGAGGTATACTTTAAATGGTAAACGGATACTGTGTTAAGTGCAAGACAAAAAGAGAGATGAAAGATCCAAAAGAATCAAAGACAAAAAGAGGCGTGAAGATGATGAAAGGAAAGTGTCCTAATTGTGGCACAACTATTTGCAGAATTGGCGGATAATGATAATATCTCTTTAGTAACTAAAAAAGATAAGGAAGAAAGTGATAACCGATAAAATAATTAGAACAAAAGTAAACTACCTCTATTATATAGATAATTACTTTAGAATTGTCTTTTAGTCTTTCCCCAATCTAAAAATACATAAATATTTTTTCTCTGATTTATTTCCTAAAACTTATTCTAGAACTCTTTAATCTCTCGGAGCACCAGCTCCTGCAGCTGCTGCCGCACTATCATAAACTTCTATTGCACAGTTATCATCTGTAACTGCATTTAGATTATTTACATGCTCGTTAGTTCTTGTTTCAATGGTTCCATCTCCATCAAAATCCAAATTAACAACCTGTCCTGTTTGTGGTTCAATGAAAATTATAGTACCATCTGGTGCATGAACATCTGTAACTGCATGCCCGAAAGCAGGAGGTCCAACACACCAATAATAAGTATAAGTTGCATTATAACCAAGAGCTGTCAAGTTCTTTTCCATATCATCAGCAAAATCATCACAATCGTATGTTGTAGCAGTATAATTTTGTGAGGGTATTCCTGTTGCATTAGCTGCTTGAGTTAAATTCCTAACCCATTCTGACAAGTTTCCTGCTACATTTGTTTGATTATAAGTTATATTAGCCTCTGGAGTTGGAGTTTCGTTTCCTGTCGAAGGCCTGATACACTCTTGTACAACTCCACCCATATTCTTACATTCCTCTGCATTAGACTCATGACATCCAAATTCATGACAACAGGTAACTGTATCACAAACATCTCCAATTCCATCGATATCAGAATCTTCCTGTTCTGGATTGAAGTTAGATGGACAATTATCTTCCAAATCTACAAAACCATCTCCATCTTCATCTCTCCCAATACCTTCACAAGAATTAAAGCAAGAAAACTTTTCTTCTCTTGCAGTTCCTTTACACCCATTTTTTGTATTTCTTGCATCCCCTCTACACTGTTTTGTCTGATTAAGAACACTTCTTATACAACCTCTCCTTTCTGCTCTCGACAAATTTTTACAAGCATCTAATCCGATTTTTTTATCTTCATTGCACTGGTTTCTATCATTTTTATAGTTATTATTACACTCTTTAATTTGGGAGGTATAAATTTCGCTACATTGCTTTTTACACTCATCTTTATTTAGAACTTCATTTTCAACATCCGAAGCAGCTAATACAACTGCTAGTGTTACAATGAAAATAATCCCAAAAATCAAAAAAGACTTTTTTATATCTCTTTTCATGGAAACTTTAACTAACTTTTCTTTATAAATATTTATGAGATTTAAAATATATTATAAAACGATAACGCAAAAGATTTAAATATTATCTTTCTCTTTCTTTAATGATAAAAATGGGTAAAAAAATTTTAAGTATTTTTATAGTTTTAATTTTCCTATCTTCTCCGGCATTTGCAGAAATCTTGTTGTTTCAGCCCTCTTCTATATACAATTTCGGGGATACTATAGATGTAAGTGCTGTTTTAAAAGAAACAAGCGAAAAATCTGGCTTTTTGGAGCTTAATCTTGTTTGTGGCAATGAAATCCAAAATTTCCATAAAGAATTTGTATCTTTAAAGCCAAATGAAGAAAAAACAATCTATCCTTCCTCTCTGCCTGTAGATATCAGCATTTTTTCAGCAACATCTAAGAATTGTAAAATTTCAGCAAAATTTCTTGATGAGACTACAGAAACTCCCAGCTTTCAAATTTCAACTAATATAAATATATTTCCACTAACTCAAGACCTTTCAGCAAATCCGTCTGAAAATTTCATTCTTAAAGGAAATGCAAAGAAAGAAAATGGCAAAGAAGTTGAAGGCTTTGTTGAAGTTTTAATCTCGTCCCTTAATATAAACATCAAAAAACAAGTAAACAAAGGCAGTTTCGAAGTTAATTTTTCAATTCCTGAAAATGCAAAAGCAGGAAATCATCTTATTATTTTAGATGTTTACGAGCTTGACAAAACTGGAGAAAGAAACAACGAAGGAGAGCTAAGCTTAAATTTAAAAATTAAATCAAAGCCAACAAGCGTTGATATAGCTTTAGAAAAACAGTCTTTACAACCACCTTATACTTTCAAATTTAAGCCATTAGTTCTTGACCAAGCCGGAGATGTAGTTACAGGAGATGTTTTAGTCAGAATTTCAGACAGCAAAGGCAATTTAATACTTGAAGATATTATAAGTTCCAACACAGAAAAATCCATTGACATAAAAAACAACGCAGTTCCAGGCTATTGGGAAATTAAATTCTCTTTTTCAGTCCTTGAAAGCTCACGACTTTTTTATATTGAAGAGCTTGAAAAAGCCAGCTTCACAATAACTAATGAAAGTCTCATAATTACAAATGAGGGAAATGTTCCTTACAAAAAAGCTGTTCAGATTTTCATAGGAGATAAGCGCGAAATTAAAGAAGTTGATTTGGAAGTTGGAGAAAGCAAACAATTTTTTATTTCAGCTCCTGACGGCGAGTATGATGTTAGAGTTACAGATGGAGAAAATGAATATTCACAAAAGGTTGCTTTGACAGGAAATATAGTTAAAATTTCAGAATCTAAAAGAAAATTTTCTTTTTCATCGCAATATCCATTAATGTGGATTTTTTTGATAGTTGTTGCTGGCATATTTGTTTTGGCAATGTACGAAAGAGTCAGAAAAAAATCTTCATATTCTTTCCCAGTCGAAGAAAAAAAAGAAAAAAAGAAAAGCATCTCCATCAAAAGCGATTATGCCGATTTAAGTGGCGGAGCATCTAAAGCAGAACATTCACTTGTTTTACAAGGCAACAAAGAAGAATCATGCATTGTGGCTTTAAAAGTTGAAAATTTAAATGAAAAAGAGAAAAATGCAAAAGAAACATTTGAAAAAATAATGAGTTTGGCGAAAGAGTATAAAGCCATAATTCAAGAAGCTGACAATTTTATCTTAATCTTACTTACTGCCATGTCGACAAAAACTTTCAAAAACCATGTTCCAGCAGTAAAATTAGGCAAAGAAATTAAAAAAATCTTAGATGATCATAATAAGAAATTTAAAGAGCAGATTAGTTATGGCATCTCTGTAAATTCTGGCGATTTGATTTTGAAAAAAGAAGGAGCAAACATAAAATTCACACCTCTTGGTAGCTCAACAAATTTATCAAGAAAACTGGCAGACATTTCTAAAGGCGAAATCTTTTTATCAGAAGATTTTTACAAGAAAGTTATGTCAGAAGTGAAAGCAATTAAACAGATTGAAGGAAATCTTAACCTTTACAAGCTAAATGAACTTGCTGAAAGAGATACCCACAAAAAATTTATTCAAGACTTTTTGAAAAGACAGTAACAAAGGTAATATAAAAATTCTTAAAGTTTATTAAATATAAAAAAATGAGGAAACTTAAACCTAAAATTCTTATTTTCGATTTTGACGGCACTCTTGCCGACACAAGAAACGAATGGTATTCTGCGAATCTGAAAATCCTAAAACTTTTAAAAATCTCTTCGCCAGAACAAGAAGTAAAATCCTTACTTCATCTTGGCGAAAAAATAAATGAGTTTATGAAAGAAATAGGTTTTAAAAAAGAAGCAGAAGAAATTGAAGACAAAGTAGAGGAAGAATTCATAAAAATTTTTCAAATAAAATTTTGCGAAGGATTTGAAGAAATTAAAAAACTAAATATTAAAAAAATTATTCTTTCAAATTCTCCAACTAGCGCAATTGAAAAAATATTAAAGCCAATGAACTTGAAATTTTTTTCAAGAATCTACGGTTCAGATAAATTTACTAAAAAATTTATCTTAATTAAAGATTTAATGAAAAAACATAAACTGAAAAAACAAGAAGTTATCTACATTGGAGATAGAGTTGTAGATGTAGAAGTTGCAAGAAAAGCAGGATGTATAAGCGTGATTGTTGCAAGTAGATGTGCATGGAATCCTAAAAAAGATATTATTAAAGCAAATCCAGATTATATTGTTGGAAGTTTAAGAGAATTGAGAAGAATAATATGTTAATTTATGAAAGATGGGACTTTTAAAAAACACAATTTTGTTTTTATTCATAGTTGTTATAATAATATTAATTATAGCTTTATTTTTTTTCAAATTTCCAACCTTTCAAAAACCAAGAGGTTTGAGTGAAGATCGTCAGAGTGAAGAAAAATTTAACAGAACTGTTAACACAACTTTTGAAGAAATTAACTTGACTATTAATAGAACTGAAAATATGAGTGAAAGTATTGGAACAGAAAGTTTAGTTGAATCCGAAGAGACTACAACTATAAGTGAAAAAGAATCTTCAACTCAAGAATTTTGTAACTATAGTCAAAATATAATTAAAGATTGTTCTGAAGATGAAGATTTTATGGAAATAGAATTTATTTCCGAAGCTTCGGGCTGTCCAAGAATAACTAGGAAAATTTCATGTCCAGCACTTCTGCCCTTTGAGTCTTTCTTCTCTTATTATCTTGCAATTGCTCTGATTTTTCTTTTTTGCTATTTAAAATATCTAAAAAAAATTTAAAACATACCGAGTCTTTCAGCTTCTCTTGATAAGTAAGTATTCTCGAATTTGAAATTAAAAAAAGTTAAAAATTCAATAAGTTCGCTTTTGTTTATATTTTCTCTGCTTAATCTTTTATAAATTATTTCTGCAAAACAATAAGGACAAATGAAAACACTTCTCTCACCACAAATTATACATCTGTCACTCTCACTTAACTTCCCAGCAGAAAGAATTTTTCTAATCTCCTGTTGCAAGATATTTTTCGTTCTTGCATTCTTTCCTTCCATCCACACATTTATCTCTCTTCCTAAACAGTGTGGACAAATAGGATTTTGTATTGTTTCCTTACATTCTATACACACAGTACCAAGACTTTGTCTCATTTTAAATACTCCTCCTCTCGAACCGAACCAAAGAAGTAAAAGGCTTAAGAGGAAATTGGTTTAAATTTAATTTTATTTGTACAGACACAACTATCCCAGAAATAGTTAAGCTTAACGCTCCTCTTTTTTATTAAGTTTAGAGTTGTGTCCATTCCCATGTTTTAATTAAAGAAGAAATTGTTTATATAAATTATGTTCAAGTAGTATATATTTAATTTTTTCATTTGAGAGGGGTTATTATTTCTTAACAATCACATTCAACGGAACATTGGAAAGTTTAACTTTAAATCTATCTCTAAAATTAAAATCTACATACTTTCCAAAACTCTTATTCTCTCATCGATTGGCGGATGCGTTTGAAACAACCCATAAATTCTTTTAAAAGGATCGGAAATAAATAAAGGAGCAACGGCCTGACTTATTTGGTGCTCTCTCATCGGTTTATCATTCTTTATTTTTTTCAAAGCACTTATAAGTCCACTAGGATATCTAGTAAATTTTACAGCAGACGCATCAGCCATGAACTCTCTTTTTCTTGATATCGCCAGAGAAACAAGCTGCACAACTAAAGGTGCAAGAAGTGCAAGAATAACTCCAATAATTAAAAGTATTATATTGGCTTTTCCATTATCGTCTCTACTACTTAACCACATACTTCTCAAAAAAATTTCAGAAATTATCGCAACCATTCCAACTAAAATAGCTGTTAAAGTCATGAATCTTATATCGTAGTTGGCGATGTGAGAAAGTTCGTGTGCAACAACACCTTCTATTTCATGTTTGTCAAGTTTTCGCAATGCGCCTGTTGTAAAGCATATCACTGCATTTTCAGGATTTCTGCCAGAAGCAAAAGCATTTATCTGTTCACTTTCCATAATATAAAGTCTCGGTTTCGGAAGTCCAGAAGCAATACATAATCCTTCTATAATGTTATGATACTGCTTATACTCGTGTGGAGAAGCTAGTTTTGCATTCACAGAAGCAATAGCAATCTTATCAGATTTATAATAGCCAATTAAAATATAAATAAGTGAAAAAATAATCGAGATTATCATGACAATAAAAAAATATCCTGGCCCTGCAATTTTTCCAACGATATATCCAATTAAAAGAAAAACTAAAAATATAGCTAAAATTAGAATAAAAGAGTTCCGCTTGTTTCGCGCAATCTGATCGTAAAAGCCGATTTTTTCCTGCATCATTTTTCTTTAGTTGAAAAGCAGAAAGAGTTTTTAAGTTTATCCTTTAAAATTTTCAACTAGTCAATATAATCAAGAGTTTCGTAAATAGTGTCAAAATCATCTTCAGAAGTTTGAAGATCTGTGTATTGTTGAGTTTGTTGCTCTGAAACTTTTTCTTCCTCACTTACTTGTGTATTTAATACTAAAAATACCAAAGCCAGAAATATAATTAAAAGTAAAACTATGATAATAACAACTCCACCCATTTTTCTTCTTGGTTGCTCTGCTTTTCTTACTTCACTTAACTTTTTCATTGCATCTTTAACCTCCACTCATTTTTAAGGCGATCTATTAAAGGTTTTATTGTTTCTTTTGTTTCGTTTAACATAACTGCCTGTTTAGTCTCTACTATAAGGTCTATTAAACTAGCAGCATCTTCAGAACTTATACCACCTTCGTTATAAACATCTTCGACTTTTTCCTGCAAATCATAAAGCAAAAATACAATATAATTTCTTATTGCCCCTTTATTATTTGCAGAAGCTTCATCTTTAACATTTCCTGATAAAAATCCAGCCACTCTTTTAAAACACTGATCTTTTTGAATTCCGTTCATATCATAACAAGAAGCAACTTTGTTGTATAAAGACTGGCAGTTGTTTGGGTTTGGCAATCCTCTGCAAGATTCTTCTGTAACATCAAACTCAATACCTCTTTTTTCAAGTCTGCATTGAATTCTTTCAATTCTTGTTGATTTTCCTTCACAATCAACTGTTTCAGCTTCTGTTTGAGTAGTAGATGGTGTAGATTGATTGACAGTTTCTTCATCGTTTTTTTCAGAGGACGTATTTATAGAACTTCCTGCTGCACTACTAGAACTCCCACTACCTCCACTACTTCCTCCAGTACTTGAACCTACTGCATAAACTATTACCGACATTAAAACTAATATTAAAACAACTATAAAGACATGTTCCAATTTTATCATTATATTTTAACTATTAAGTTATATATAAACTTTACTTTTGAATTAACTAAAACTCAATCTTAGGAACAGCTCTTGCCTCTTCTAGAATCTGCAAGAATTCTTTTTCTTTTCTTCCATACAACTTAGCGAAAAATGCTCCAGGAAAAGTTTCAACAGAATTGTTATAACTTAAAATACTATCATTATAGAACTGCCTTGAGTATGCAACTCTATCTTCAATTGTAGATAGCTCTTGTTGCAATTGTAAGAAGTTCTCGTTCGCCTTTAAATTTGGATAATTTTCAGCAAGTGCAAAAATACTTTTTAATGCTTCCTGAAGCTGATTTCCTGCTTTAATTCTCCCTTTAATGTCTTTCGCGGCAAGTAAAGCTTTTCTCGCCTCTGTTACTTTCGTTATCATAGCTCTTTCATGTTTCATATAACCTTTAACTGCAATTACTAAATTTGGTACAAGATCTGCTCTTTTCCTTAACTGGACATCAATTTGCGCAAGAGAATTGTCAATCCTGTTTTCTAAAACATTGAACTTATTAAAATAATAAACAAACATAATCACAATTATAAGAGGAATTAAAACTATAATCAGCCAAATTAACCATATCATGCCAACATGAACAAAAAATGGTTTTTAAATCTTTTTGTAGTACCTCAGTTCTATTCTTGTTCTATCTAATTTATATATCTCTTCTTATTATAGCAGTTATCAAGTGTAAGGAGGTAAAAATAAAATGGCAAAAACAAATGAAAAAATTATTCTTGGAGTATTGCTTCTCTTTTTAATTTTAAGTAGTAGTACACTGATATTAGCAATAAACTCAGGAAATCTATTTGGGAAAGAAGAAGCAAAGAAAGCGGCATTACGATTTGTTCCCGGAGAAGTCCAGGAAGTAGAAATTGAAAATGAAGACAATCAGCAAGTTTACGAAGTTGATGTCCTTAATGAGAATGGAAATAAGGAAGTTACCATAAACCAGCAAGGAGAGGTTATAGGAGTTGAAGATGAGGAGTTGGATATACCTATAACTGGCAATGCTCTTGAAAAAGCAAGTAAGGCTGCTCTGGATTACATTGGAGAAGGAAGAGTAACTGACTCTGAGGTAGGTGATGAAGAAGGTTATTACGAGATTGAGATAACATTAGATAACGGAAGAGAAGTAGATGTCCATCTTGATGAAAACTTCAGGATTCTTAGCACAGAATACAATTAATTAATTTTTTTTATATGTTCATTTTATAATTGTTCTATAAACTTTATAAATCATGACATATAGAGTTTTGTATGGAATTAAAGAATCTTTTATTCATAGTAAGTATTATATTGGTGTTTGCAGGAGTTCCGATTGTAACTGCACAGCAAGGCGAAAATGAGATTCAATTTTTAGGAATTAATTTGGAAGAGGGGATCGGAGTTATTGTCTCTGTTATATCACTGATTTTGTTTACTCTGACATTTATTGCTTACAGAAGAGATGGGAGAAAAAAATTCTTGTTTGTAAGTATAGCTTTTTTTCTTTTTGCTGTAAAGAGCTTTCTTGATGCTTCTGAATTATTTATAGAAGAAATAGAATTTTTTGGTCCTCTTGCAGTAATCTTAGAGTTGTTTGTAATCTTATTTTTCTTTTTTGGAGTAATTAAAAAGAAAGGTTAAGATGAATCCTTCATATTCTGAAAAGATCCTTGAATTACGAAAAAGAAGAAATGTCTACGAATTTGTTAAAAAACATCCAGGCTACCATTTTAGAGGTATAGAACGCAAAATAAAAATGCCAGCAACTTCATTAAAATATCATCTTAACTATCTTACTAGATATAAATTAATCATTGAAGAGAAGGATGGAATTACTTTTCGTTATTTCACAAAAGAATTTACTTCACAAGATAAGATGATTCTTGGTCTTTTAAGACAAGAAAGCATAAGAAAAATTCTTTTATTTCTTACCTCTCATAACAAATGCAATCACGAATCTATTGCGAATTTTATTAATTTATCACCATCAACAGTCTCTTGGCATATGAAAAAACTTGAATCAAAACATATTGTTAGATCAGTTAAATATGGAAGAAATACCTTTTACATACTTCTCATAGATAAAAAAGAGATTATAACTCTCTTCATCAATTACAAAGAAAGCTTTCTTGATTCATTGGTGAATAAGACTATAGAGATGTGGGATCTTTAAAATAGTAGTTTTTATTTTTTGGGTCTTTATTTTTTATGAATTCAAAATTTTGAATAATATATAACTCGCAAGTAGTAATAAAAAGAAATATTTAAATAGCCATCTTAATTCACTTTTTAACTTTTTATAAATATGGACCAATGCAGAATCTAACTGCCGAATCCTCGGTGTAAAATAATATATTAAAAAAAACAAAATAAAATTTTAAACTAAACTGCTAAATAGAATTAAAATCTATTAGGTTTAGGCATTGTAGCATAACATTCTTTACAGTAAACAGGCCTGCCTTCTGTTGGCTTGAATGGCACTTCGCATTC
>CAYIIQ010000028.1:0-4002 GCA_964363545.1 Candidatus Woesearchaeota archaeon
GAAGAGGTAGCTTGTGATGAAGCTTGCTCGGAATTTTGATTTTGAGAGTTATAGGCAGTTTCTTCTATTGTTTTTCCTGTAATTATTCCACTAATTTTTTCCCTTTCTTTAATCTTGTCGCTATCTAAAATTAAAATATCTTCAAGATAAATTTTAACTTCTCCTTCTCCTTCTATAATTCCTGAAATTTTTACAGAGTTTAATAAACCAAGATTTTCTAACCTCCACTCATAATTTGTTGTTTCGCTTAGAATAAGATTTAAATTTTGTGTAAATTCTTGTTTTTCTTCTTTTACAGTTAAGCCTGTAGGAGTTAAATTAATATAAAAAATTACGAAAATAAAAATTAAACTAAAAGAAAGAAATAGAAATATAAAAAACGTTTTTATTCTGAAAATTTTGTTTTCTTCTTCTTTTATTCTTTTACTACAGCCTTCTATGTGATTGTCATAGTATTCAAGCCATTCTTGTATTGTTTTTCCGTTTCTCTTTTCACTAATAATTTGTTCATATTCAAAATAAGTTAATTCTCTGTTGAGACATTTATTTTTAAGAGATTGAAGAAAATCAATTAAACTTCTCTTATTTTTTTCTGCGAATATTATTCTTTTTTTTAACTCATCTGTATTTCCTACTAACAAAGCCCTTCCCATTACTTATTATTTATGTATATATACTTATAAATATTGCTATTTATTTTAATAATACTTATTATTTATGTATATGCTTATTCTTTGACTAATTAGAGCGGGTGTGTTAGATAACTGGAAGCAAGAAGCGAAAGAGTTTTATACACTTAATGTTCCTTTAAAGATAAATGCGCGGGTGGCACAGCGGCTACTGCGTCCGCCTGCAGTCTATAGAAGATAGAGAAAATCCTAATGACTGGAAAGCGGATTTTCGTGGGTTCGAGTCCCACCCCGCGCTTTATATAAAAACATTTATAAACTTCTTCTGTAGAATATAATCATGGGGAAACAAGGCGTTATAATTTTTATTTTGATTATTTTGTTAATTGGAGCAGCTAGTTATATTGGTTATATAAAGTATCAAGAAAAAAGAACAATTGAGGGGTATGCTATTTTGCAAGAAGGAGCGCAACAAGGATATGAACAGGCAGTTGTTCAATTATTTAATTTGGCAACAACTTGTCAGCCAGTTCCTATTACTGCTTATAATAAAACTTTAAATGTGATTGCAGTGGAGTGTTTGCAAGTTCCGAAACAAGCCGGACAGTTAGAAGAAGAAACTCTGCCAACAGGGTAGAACTAGATTTCTATAATTGAAAGATTGTTTTTGATTTATGCAAGATGCTTAATTATTCAACTAACACAGCCTGCACACTTCCTTCTTGACTAGGCCTGTTTGTTATTTTTGCTTTTCCAAGTTCTGTATCGATTATCGCGCTTTTAACTAAAACATTCTGCCTTGCAAGAAATTTGTTAGGAGGAGTTTCTAAAACATTTTTTATTTTAACTTGTTTAGCTTTTCCTGTTTTTTTATCTAAAACATTTACAATATTTGAAGAAAGCAAGACAGTTTTTATATACCCTCCTTTTACTCTCATTTTTTTCTTCTTAACTTCTCCGAGTTTAACTATTCGTGGCTGTCTGTCTAGCTCAAACTTTTTTTTCTTTCTCTGTTTATGATATTTTCCGCCACTTGCTTTTCTTCCTTTTTTCATGTCTTTACTTTTTCAGCTTAGTTTAAATAGTTTTCTAAATTTCTGTCTTTAAAAATTTCACTTCTTTAGTATTTTTATTTATTTTTACTCAATAGCTGCATCTATAAATCCTGCACTAAATTGAGTTCCTTGTTGAGGTATCAAATTCAATTTTTTCACTATTTCGTCAAGTCTAGCAGTGTCGTAAAGTCCTTTTTTTCTTAAATCTATGGCCACACTAAAACCAAATTCATGAATTCTGTTCTCAGTTAAATTTTCAGGCACTTTAGAATGAAAACTAAAATCTTTTTGAATTGGTTTTAATCTCTTGAAGGCCTCTCTTAATAAATTAATTAAGTAGCTACTCTCATTTCTTTGCCGATTATCTTTAATTTGTGCAAAATTTCCACCTGTTATAAAACCAGCACGAAAAACTCTTTTTTCAGTTGGTGTTAATTTGCTTTCATAATGTTTTTCTAGAAAATCATCAAGAGATATCTGATATTTGTTATAAGTTTCTTCTCCAGTCTTTTTTAACTTAATCCCATTCTCTGAACCCTTTCTATACATATACACTCGTCTATCAAATTCGTTTTCTGGTAATTCGTTAATAAGATCTCTCATTTTCAAATTATTATTACTATTTTAAAGTAAAAAATTACTAAAGCTTATAAATCTTCTGTTTAATTTGATATTTCTATAATCTAATAATGTCGTAAGAAAAGTATATTAACTTTTTACTCTTTTTATTTGCATGGAAAAGGAATTTAAGTCAGAAATTATTATGAAATCAAATAAAGAATTGTATGAAAAGATTTATTCAAAATTTAACCTACGAATATCAAAAACTCATTTTTCTGGCTCTTCACCACCTGAAATTTTTGTTGGACGTTACAATTATCCTTTTGTAAATACTGGAATCTTGTCCCCAGAAGAGTATGGAGATACACAAGAAATGAGTATGCCTGAAATCTGGCATGAAAAGAATTTTGATATCGAGAGAATTTTGAATTTAAGGGGAAAGTTAATTTATGCGAGATTTAAAAGCAATATAAAAGATGCAAGGAAAGAGACAAGGTTTTTGAGTTTAATGCAGGAGGTGAGTTTAGCAGTTAAGCCGGTTTCTATTGAAGTTTTTTTGAAGAAAGCGCCAACAATTAAATTTTCATTGGACTCGCATGTTCCAATTATAGGAAATCCTGCCCCGCTAAAAAATGCTAGACTTGAAGAAAATCCTAAAACCGAAAGAAAAGTTGAGTATCTTGTTGGGGATGAAGATGTGAAGGCGACAGAAGCAATGAAAGAATTGTATAAGAGCAGAATTGAAGTTAGTAGTATAATTAAAGTTTTATCTGCGGGATTGTTAGGACAGAAGTTAAGCAGAAAGTTGGTGCCAACGAGATGGAGTGTGACAGCAGTTGATGACACTTTAAGTAAACATCTTTTGGAAAAAATTAGATTTTATCCTGAAATTTCTGAAATATTAGTTTTTCATTCTGATTATTTAGGGAATCATTATGAGTTTTTATTGTTGCCTGATAAGTTTAGTTTTGAAGTAATTGAAGTGAAGTTAAGTGGCAGTATATGGAATCCTTCACAAGCATTGTATTTGTGTCAAGATTATGAAGGTTTTCATGGAAGAAAAAGTTATGCAGAAAATGTTACAGGAGCTTATTATGCAAATCGTCTTGCTTTGTGCGAATATCTTGAGAGTTTGAAAAGACAGGCTTCTTGTCTTGTGATGAGAGAAGTTAGGCCAGAGTATTATGCACCATGCGGAGTTGGAATTTTAAGAGAAGCTTCAAGAGCAGCTTTTAGAGAAAATCCAGAGAAATTTGAAAATTTAAGCGAGGCTTTTAATTCTATAAAGACAAGAATCAAGTTGCCTGTTGCTGTTTTTAAAGATAACTCTTGGCATTTGAAAGAGCGGAAGAAGCAAAGGAAGTTGAGCGAGTTTTTTGTTTAGAAAGTTTAATAAAAATTGAGCTGTGCATAACCTCACTTATACATAATTTTTCTGTTTAGATACATGTAGTAATGATTTTTACACAAAGTAGATATGTTTCTGAATTTTTAATCGCTCTTTATCCTACAATTTAAGATATATTAATAACTATAAAGTGACATTAAAAAAAGATTTAAATAGTCTGTTTTATATTAAAAATTATGGAAATAGTACTAAGATTAGTATCAAGACAACGGAAAGAAAGAACTGAGGGATTAGAATTGGCACTTGCTAATGATTCTAGCTATGTAAATGGCGCTCAAATTGGAGTAATTAATGGTGCTGTTAAGTCAAGAGGTGCTCAAGCTGGAGGAGTTAATTATGCTAGTGGGTC
>CAYIIQ010000028.1:4102-9529 GCA_964363545.1 Candidatus Woesearchaeota archaeon
AAGAGGTGCTCAAATTGGAGTAATTAATAGTGCTGTTAAGTCAAGAGGTGCTCAAGCTGGAGGAGTTAATTATGCTGGTGGGTCAAGAGGTGCTCAAATTGGAGTAATTAATAGTGCTGTTAAGTCAAGAGGTGCTCAAACTGGAGTAGTTAATTATGCTAGTGAGTTAAGTTATGGCGCTCAAATTGGATTATGTAATTATGCTATTAAATTGAGGGGGTTACAGGTAGGATTAGTTAATATAACAGGACAGGATTCAAAAGGAGTTCAAATTGGGTTATTAAACATAATAACCGACTCTCCATGGTATACTTGTTTAATTCCAATAGCAGTAAGAACAGGTAAAAGAAAGATAAATTTATAAAACTCAGTTATTTCTTTTTAGTAGAGTTTTAAAAGAGGCAGAATGAATGTAGCGATTAATGGTTTTGGGAGGATTGGAAGAGTTTTTTTCAGAATTGCGTTTGAAAGGGGAGTGAATATTGTTGCTATAAATGATGTTCATGGAGCTGATTATGCAGCTTATCTTTTGAAATATGACTCGATTTATGGTAGGTATAATAGAAAAGTTGAGGTTAAAGATAATTTCCTTGTGGTTGAGGGAAAGAGAATAAAAATTCTAAGTGAGAGAGAGATAGAAAAATTGCCTTGGAAAAAACTTGGAGTTGATGTTGTTATTGAAGCTACTGGTGTTTTTAGAGATCCTAAAGATGCTGCTAAACACATTAAGAATGGAGCGAAGTATGTTCTGATTAGTGCTCCGGCTAAAGAGAGAAAGCCAAACATTACAGTTGTTCCAGGAGTGAATCATCAGAAGCTAAAGAAAGAACACAAAATAATTTCGGTTGCTTCGTGTACTACAAATTGTTTAGTTCCTGTTGTGCATGTTCTTCACAATAAGTTTGGAATTAAAAGAGCTTTTATGACAACTGTTCATGCTTATACGAATGATCAAGATTTGCATGATGGTGCAAATAAAAAAATAAGAAGAGGTAGAGCAGCTGCTATTAACATGATTCCAACTACAACAGGAGCAAATGAATCTGTTGCTGAAATAATTCCAGAGCTTCTTGGTAGGATTGGTGGGGTTGCGATAAGAGTGCCTGTTGCTATTGGTTCGCTTGTTGATTTAGTTGCTGAATTGAAAAAGGATTTTGATGTTAAAGCTGTTAACAAAGAGTTTAAGAGAGCAGCTGAAAATGAGTTGAAAGGAATTTTAGATTATAGCGAGGATGAGCTAGTTTCAAGTGATGTTGTAGGAACAACTTATTCTGGAATAGTTGATGGATTAAGTACGCAGAAAGATGGCAATTTAGTTAAAATTCTGGCATGGTATGATAATGAGTGGGGTTATTGTTGTAGGGTTGTTGATGTTGTGAAAATTTTGGATAGGTTTTTGTGATAGTTCTAGAGAAAAACAAATTATAAGAACTAAACACAAACTTTATAAGTTTTCTTTATTTTTATATAGAAAATGAGAAGTTGTTATGGGCTATAAAACTATTGATAATTTTAATCTTAAGGGAAAGAGAGTTTTGTTGCGAGTTGATATAAACTCACCTGTGTTTAACGGGAAGGTTTTCCTTTCAAATCGAATTAAAGTTGCTGTAAGAACCATAGCTGAACTGAAAAAACGAAAAGTTAGAGTTGTTGTGATAGCTCATCAAGGTCGTCCTGGAGATTCAGATTTTACAAGCTTAAAACAACATGCAAATTTAATTTCTAAATTTACAAAAATTAAATTTGTTAATGATATTATGGGAGAGAAAGCAATAAGCGAAATTAAAAAGCTGAAAAATGGAGAGGCAATTTTGTTGGAAAATGTTAGGTTTTTAAAAGAAGAATTTGAACCGTCTAAAAATAAATTAGTAGCAAGATTTTCGAAATTATTTGACTTTTACATTAATGATGCTTTTTCTGTTTGCCATAGAGATCAGACAAGTGTAACAAGATTTCCAAAATTTATAAAAGCTTTAGCAGGTCCTAATTTAATTAAAGAAGTTGAAGCTTTAAAAAAAATTAGAATTAAGAGAGCTCTTTTCATTCTTGGAGGTTCCAAAGCTGAAGAAAATATCTTGTTAATGGAAGGAAAAGTTTTAACATGTGGGATTTTTGGCCAGCTTTGTCATATTGCAAAGGGATTTAATTTTGGCTCTCAAAATAAATTTTTGAAAACCAAATTTTCTATTCTGCCAGAATTGAAAAAAAAGATCGACGAAATTGGAAAGAATATTAAAATGCCGTTGGATTTTGCCTTGAAGATAAAAGGAATGAGAGTTGAAATTCCTTTAGAGAAATTTCCTTCTAATTATGAAATTTACGATGTTGGTGAGAGAACAGTGAAAATTTACGAAAAGGAAATTAAACAGGCAAAATTTATCTTAATGAAAGGAACTGCCGGTTATGCAGAAGAAAAAATTTTTCAGAAAGGCACTAGAAAGATTTTAAAGGCAATTGCAAATTCTGGAGCTTTTTCTATTTTGGCAGGAGGGCATTTAAGCGAGGCTTTATCAAAACTAGGAATTTCTGAATCTAAATTTAATTATGTAAGTTTAAGTGGGGGAGCTTTAGTTGCTTATCTTTCAGGGAAAAAACTTCCTGGCTTAGAAGCTTTGAAAAAATGATGATTATTAAGACAAAAAACTACAAAGAAATGTCAAGGATATGTGCAGATTTTTTAATTGATGAAATTTTAAAAAAACCAAATATAACAATTGGATTTGCAACAGGAGAAACTCCTCTAGGTGTTTATAAAGAATTAGTAAAGGCATATAAGAAAAAGAAAGTTGATTTTTCAAAAGTCATGAGCTTTAATTTAGACGAATACTATCCTATAGAGAAGACTAATAAAAATAGCTATTACTATTATATGTTTAAAAATTTATTTAGTAAAATTAATATTAAAAAATCAAATATTAATCTTTTGAGTGGGGAAACTAAAAATACTCGAAAAGAGTGTGAAGATTATGAAAAAAAGATTAGGGAGGATGTAATTGATATACAACTTTTAGGTATTGGTATAAATGGACATATTGCTTTTAACGAACCAGGTTCCAGCTTTAATTCAAAAACAAGGTTCATTAAACTAAATAAAGAAACAATTAAAAATAATTCGAAATTTTTTGGAAATGATGAAATTCCGAAATTTGCTTTAACTATGGGAATTTCTACAATAATGCATGCTAAAAAAATAATTCTGTTAGCTTCAGGAAGAGAAAAAGCAAGAGATATAAAATTTTTGGTTGAGGGACCTGTAACTAAAAAGTTTCCAGCAAGCTTTCTTAAAAAACACAAGAATCTTGTTGTTATTGTTGATAAAGAAGCTGCTTCGATGTTGAGGTAGGTTTTTGAATATAGGAAGGAATGTTTAAAAAAACAAGTAAAAGAAAGGATAAAAATTTTAATTACCCCTTGTAAATTCTTCCTCTTTTATCCAGTATCTGAACAGTTAAGATTTTCTTTTCAAAGTTGACATCAATTAAAGCGCGATAATTGCCAATTCTTAGTTTGTAATATTCACCTTCATAATGTTCGAGAAAATGAAAAGGATTGTTCTTTATCGATTCAACTTTTTTGAAGATTCTTTCTGAAATATTTTTTGGTAACTTTTTGAGATAACTAAGAACTTTTTCATCCCACTCAATTGAGAAACTCATTTTGCAGAGAGAATCTTTCTAGCTTCTTCATGAGATATTTTAGTCTTTCTTTTTCTCGCTTCTTCTAGTTCATTTTTTGCCCAGTCTGTTAATTCTATCTCTTCCATTTCCTTTTCTTTTTTTTCAGCTATAAGCATCTCTTTAATCTGGGCCACATCTCTCATTAATTTCTTCAAATCTTCTGCTTTTACATTTACGTTTTCCATATTTTATAGATAATCTGCAAGTTTAAAAAATTATCTATGAATAACTTTTAGATAATATAAGTCATTTCTAATTTTATTCAGTTTGCAATTAGAATTAGTTTAGGAATAAGTTTAAAAGTATTCTCGTTCTTTAATGTGTGTAAAAGATGGTGCAAAAATTAATTGATAGATGTTATGAAAAAGCAATAGAAGTTTTAAGCAAGTGCGCCACGCCAAATGGATTTTTTGCTTCTGTTGGATATGATGCAGTTTGGGCAAGAGATAGTATGATAACATCTTTGGGAGCTAGTTTGTTGAGTGAGTTTAGAGATGCATTTAAACAAAGTTTAATTACA
Source organism: Candidatus Woesearchaeota archaeon (assembly GCA_964363545.1). Classification (GTDB taxonomy): domain Archaea; phylum Nanobdellota; class Nanobdellia; order Pacearchaeales; family GW2011-AR1; genus CAYIIQ01. Next base: position 8,300 of record CAYIIQ010000028.1, read on the forward strand.
CTTGCAAAACATCAAAGCAAACTCGGACAGATTCCAAATGCTATTGATAAGTTTAGTAAGAGAAAGCCGCATGTTGATTTTAAGACAATTGATTCTACATTATGGTTTATAATTGGAGAGTATATTTATAAAGAGAGATATGGAAATGAATTGTTTGAAAAACACAAGACAAACATACAGAAAGCTTTGACTTGGCTGAAATATCAAGATGGTGGCGAAGACGGTATGCTAGAACAACTTCCGACAACTGATTGGCAAGATGCCTTTCCTCATAGATATGGGCACACAATAAATACACAAGCTCTTTATTATAAAGTTTTGAGTTTAGTTGGAGAACTTGAAAATGCTAAAAAATTAAAATTCGCAGTAAATGAATATGCAGACAATAAATTATGGAACGGAAATTTTTATTTGCCTTGGAGATGGAAAAATCATCGAAAATATCATGAAAAAGGAGAGTGGTTTGATTCGCTTGGAAATTTACTTTCTATAGTTTTTGAGCTTGCTGATAAAGAAAAGTCAGAAAAAATTCTTTCTTATATTAAGAAAGAAAAAGTTGATTTGCCATATCCTGTAAAATCAATTTATCCTCCAATTGTAAAAGGGACAAAAGATTGGCAGGATTATTTTGAAGATTGTGATGCTAGAATTCAATATCATTATTTGAATGGAGGAATTTGGTTGTATATTGGAGGATTTTATGTTTTGGCTTTAGTTAATTATAGAAAATTTAAAGAAGCTGAATTTCAACTTTTAAAACTTGCAGAAGCTAACATGAAGTTAAATGGAAATTTTTCTGAATGGTTGGATGGAAAAACAGGAAAGCCGAGTAAAGGCGGCACACAAGCGTGGAATGCTGGAATGTATATTTTGGCTTATGAGTGTGTTAGGAGAAGAAAGCGTTTGATTTAGATATAATAATTCTTTTGAAGAAAATTTAAAAAGTAGAGACTTAGAAGTAAAACTTAGTAAAATAAAAAAGTAACTGATTCTGGATGTTTTAGTGTGGTTTTCCACTAACTGTTCCCAATCCCCATAGCAACAAATATACTCCTATGATTGTCCATCCATTCCACCATGCAGGTGCACTTCCCCATAAACCTAGAGCCACTATAAGTAATAAAATACCAAACACCACATTTGCAATACTGCATTTTTTACATGTATACATTCCACACATACTTGCCATTTTTATACCTCCTTTTTTAATATCTAAAATGTTTATATTAA
>CAYIIQ010000029.1:0-9048 GCA_964363545.1 Candidatus Woesearchaeota archaeon
CAATCCCGAGAATCATTTTTATCAGGAATGCAGAATTTGGGAAGGAGCTGAAATTTCAGAAGAAGCTTTAAAAATAAATGGGTTTAAACGGGAAGAGATTACAAATCCGAATAAAAAATCATTAGAAGAAGTAACAAGAGAATTTCTTATATGGGTAAATTCTATTTCTGACAAAACACTCGCAGGAGAAAATCCTGCCTTTGATAGAGATTTTTTAAAATTTACTATTGAATTTTATAGGTTTAGCTGGCCTTTTGGACATAGAGTTATTGACTTACACTCTTTATCTTATGCGCATCATTTATCCATAGACAAGAATATTCCATTAAATAATTTCAGGTCCAACTTGTCTCTTGATGAAACTTTAGAATATATTGGACTTCCCCGAAGAACATTTCAACATCATGCCTTGACAGACGCAAAACTCGAGGCAGAAGCTTTTTCTCGAATTATATTTGGAAAGAGTTTATTGAAAGAATTTCAGAGCTTTCCTGTGCCAGAATATTTGAAAAAATAAAATCTCTACTCGCCCTCAAACTCCACCACTCTAAAAACTGGCCATTTTTGCAACTTGTTTCGTCCTTTCAACTCTGGCAGTTCTACAATAAATGCAACTTCAACAACTTTTCCACCAAGTTTCTCAATTAAGTTACAAGTAGCAGCAGCTGTCCCGCCTGTTGCAATCAAGTCATCAATAACAAGAACTTTCTCTCCGGGTTGTACTGCATCTTTATGGATTTCTATAGCATCTTTTCCATACTCTAATTCATACTCTTCTTTTACAGTTTCATGAGGAAGTTTTCCTGGTTTTCTAACAAGAACAAGACCCTTTCCCAAATGTGAAGCAATAGCTGAAGCAATTACAAATCCTCTAGATTCAATGCCAGCAATTAAGTCTATTTCATACTCTTTATATCTATCAACAAAAATTTTCATTAATCTTGAAAATCCCTCTTTATCTTTCAACAAAGTTGTTATATCACGAAACATTATTCCTTGTTTAGGAAAATTAGGAACAGTTCTTATCTTGCTTTTAATAAATTCAACATTTTTTTTGACTTCCTCTTCTTTCGATAACATCTCCACAATTCTTATTAGAAGTTTTTTCATTTTATCTGCATTTTCCTCAAAAATTTTTAAAACTTCTTGCCATGTTACAGCAGATTCATCTTGTTTCCAACAGTCATAATCAGTTGACATTGCAATTGCCGAGTATTCCAATTCAGCTTCTCTTGCAAGCGTAGCTTCAGGCGCAATTGACATATTAATAACATCAGCTCCCCACTGCCTAAACAAATGGCTCTCAGCTCTTGTAGAAAATCTTGGCCCTTCAATTGTAATTACTGTACCTTTTTCATGAATATCAAAATCTAATTCTCGTGCAGCTTGAATTACTTTTTTTCGCAGAAATTCTGAGAATGGTTCAGCTAAACTAAAATGTTGTGGCTCAAAATCAAAAGAGTCAAAAAAAGTTATATGTCTATGTCTAGTAAAATCAATAAACTGGTCAAGAACAATAAAATCTCCTCTCTTTATTTCTTCTCGCAATGAACCGACAGCAGTTGTAGCAAGAACATGTTTACATCCAAGTTTTTTTAATGCAAAAATATTCGCGCGATTATTAACATGTGTTGGAGGAAATTGGTGTTTCTTGCCATGTCTTGCAAGGATGTAAACCTCAACATCATTTATTTTTCCTTTTATGATAGGAGAAGATGGCTTTCCAAAAGGCGTGTCAACTTCAATTTCCTGAAATTCTTGCAAAAGCTTCGGATCATCTAATCCACTTCCGCCGATAATACCAAGTTTCATTTTAAATCCCTACAAGGGTTATATCCTTGAGAAACTAATTTTTTTATTCGAGTAGAAGTATTATTTGGCAGACAACCCCATAAATACATTCTATATCTTCCTTCTTTTTCTAATCTCATTACTTTAAACTCGTTATGTCCAAGATACGATAGTATAAATAATGTAACATAATGCTCACTTAATCCTCTGGGAATTTCATTTATAATATATACTGGAGAATCATCTAAAACTTTAACAACAATTCCTGTTTCATCCTGAACAATCCGTAATGCGCTGACTCCAAAATCTTCTCTAAACCCCAATAGTCCTGTTGGAAAATCCCAAAATTCTTTACCATTATCTCGTATTTTTTTTAACAAAACCTTTTTTTCATTCATAACAATTACTGCAAGATTTAATTTAGGAGTGTTCATATTTTAATAGATAAAAATAGATTTTAAATAAATTCTTGTTTTCCAGAATATAAATTAACAAATTAGTTTTTTTGTATGTTCTTCCAACAATCTTTTTATATACCTCTCTCTAATTACATTACTTCTAGCAAGATAATAATGTGGGTATAACTCTCTTGCTTCTCTTAAACTTGATAAAGAACCTCCATAAAATCCATTGTTTGCCTCAGACGACCATAACAATTACAAAAAAGAAGAAAAACATCTCTACAAATAATTTCCATTTCATCTAATAAAGATTCTGACATATCACCAATTCTACTTTTCTCATTTGCAATTTTTAGTCTATCTAATAAACCAACAAGTTTTTGCGCATTTCCATTAATTTCCAATTTAGGATTAAAATTTTACTTATTTAAATAATTCTAATAGAATATATATTTTAAAAGATGTATATTAAATTATATAGAACAAAAAACGCAGAATTGTTTTTTGTTCTGTCTCCCAAAATCCTAAAAGATTTTGACGAGTCCCAAACCATGAAATTTAATGGTAACACACAAGGATTTTGTGATATAAGAAGAATTTTTAAATTTTTTCATTATCTTCATGAAACTTCTATCAAAACAAACGAAAGGTTTATATAGTTCTAATTTATAACATATGTTATATGAAAAAACCAATTGTTCACAAAAAGTACCTTAAGTTATACGAAGGAACTGCTAAAAATAAGATAATTGAAGTCTTGTTTATGTATCCAGAAAAAGAATTTAGTTTAAGCGACTTAGCAAGAGAAGCAGGCGTATCAAAAGCAAACATAGGAGATATTTTATCTGAATTTCGAGAAGCAGGATTAATAACTATTGAAAAACTAAGCAAAATATGGAGAATTAAATCAAATCAAACAAATTGGCGTTATGTTAGAAGCAAAATAGTTTATAATTTGAACTTTGTTTATAGAAGCGGGTTAGTCGAGTTTCTTATAGATTATTTTAAAAATCCAAAGGCAATAGTTTTGTTTGGAAGTTTCAGAAAAGGTGAAGATTTGTCTAATTCGGACATGGATATTGCCATTGAAACTGATGAAGATAAAGAATATGAAGTGACTGGATTAAGAGAGCTTTTAGAATTTGAAAAAATCCTCGGCAGAAAAATACAACTTCATTTATTTAATCGCAAAAAAATTGATATAAGTGTATTTAACAACATAGCAAATGGTATTATTTTATGGGGATTTTTAGAGGTAAAAAAATGAGGAAAGAGTTTATTGAGCTATGGCTAAAAACAAAGGTAATAAGAAACAGGCAGAAAGACTTAGAAAAAATTAAATCAATGATAAATTCTGCCGAAATTAATGCAAAAGTTACAAAAACTATCAAACTTAATGAAGAGAGCGCGACTTTAATTTTCAGAGAAATTTACGAGTCTATTCGCCAGCTTGGCGATGCAAAATGGTGGATTCTAGGTTTTGAACCTTTTAACCATGAAATAAGCCTAGAAACATTGAAAGAATTTGATATAAAAGAAAAAGTGAAATTAAACTATCTGGAAAGATTCAAAAAAACAAGGAATGATATTAATTATAGAGGATTTAGAGCAACAATTAATCAAACAGAAGAGATTCTTGATTTCTGGAATAAATGTGGAGAAGAGATAATAAGGGTACTAAAAAAAGAGATTATGAACAAGTGAGTCTCTTTCACAGAATTCTAAAAGACATATTTTTAAACTAGCTCTTCTCTTCTTCTTTGTGCTATTACCATCACAAAACGAAATCAGAAAGCCAAGCAAAACTCTTGCCGGAGTTACACCAATTGCCGTAGTTTCAGCTCCAAGGCCTTGCAATCACGGAATATGTGTTTTTTGCCCGACTTTAAATGTCCCGCAATCTTACACTCCTTTATCTCCAGTTGTAATGAGAGGAATGCCTTTAAAATATGACCCATTTTTACAAGTAAGGGCAAGATTAAAAGCCTACAAATTAATGAATCATCCAATAAGTAAAATCGAGTTGATTATAATGGGAGGTACATTTCTCGAATATCCTCTTGAATATCAATACAATTTTGTAAAATCATGTTATGACGCTTTAAATGGAATTGTGAGTGTAAATTTAGAAGAAGCAAAAAAACTTAATGAAATTGCAGAACATAGATGCGTTGCTTTATGCATAGAAACAAAACCTGATGTTTGCGGAGAAGAAGAAATTGCAAGACTTCTAGATTTTGGTTGTACACGAGTTGAGATAGGAGTTCAAATTCTTGATGATGAAATTTACAAGCTTGTAAATAGAGGACACACAGTCCAAGATGTTATAGATGCAACTCAAAGATTAAAAGACTCAGGATTTAAAATTGGCTATCATATTATGCCCGGACTTCCTGGCTCGAATCCTAAAAAAGATTTAAAGTTATTTAAAGAAGTTTTTTCAAATGAAAATTATCGTCCTGACCAACTAAAAATCTATCCAACTCAAGTTATAAAGGGTTCTCAGCTTGTAATTTGGTTCAAACAAGGCAAGTACAAACCATACACAAAAGAGCAGACTGAAAAATTCTTAATAAAAATGTTGAAAGAAGTGCCTGAATATTGCAGAGTTATGAGGATGATGAGAGAAATTCCTCCTGCTTATTTAGTTGAAGGTATAATAAGAATCGACTTGCGAAAAGACATTGAAGCTTATTTGAAAAAAAATAAAGTAAAGTTAAATGAAATAAGATACAGGGAAATAGGATTTGCATTGCGTGACAAGAAAAAATCTGAAATTATAGATACAAATTTAAATTTAAAAACAACAGTTTATGATTCAAGTCATGGCAAAGAATACTTCCTTCAGTTCGTAAATAAAGACAACATTCTTTTTGGACTTTTGCGTCTTAGATTTCCACACAAGACTTTTATTCCAGAGCTTGAATATGCAGCTTTAATAAGAGAACTGCATGTTTATGGAAAGTCTGTGGATATTAAAGGAGATGTTGATAAGAAGAACCTTGAGTATATTAAAGGAGATGTTGAAATGGGAACAATTCAACATCAAGGTCTTGGAAAAAAGCTTATGGAAGAAGCTGAAAAAATTGTAAGAAAAAATGCAGAAAAATTTGGAATAAAAAAGATTGCAGTTATAAGTGGTGTAGGAGTTAGAGAATATTATAGAAAGCTAGGATATAAGTTAGAAGGTGCGTATATGGTGAAGTTGATTTGACCTACATTTAATTTAACACTTTTTTGATGCATAACAAAAACTGCAAATTTATCTGAAATATAAAAAAGAATTTAAATGAATACTCGAATTAAAACTAACACGTAACAGGCGTCCTATATGCAGTCGGGCAAATTATCTCATCTCCAGATTCTGCAATCACAACTCCTGCTACATTAATCGTATTTGCTCCTGCTGGAAAAAATGCTGTGTCAAGTGTGTAAGTTTTTGTCTGCAAAGTTGTCAGACCGCCTTGATTTGAGTCTGGCTCAATAACATTTGTCTCAGCACCATTGCCAACAGCAAATTTTAGTTTATCAACTCTGCCAGAATTTAAAGTTACGCTTACTGTGCCAATACCTACTGTACAATTAGCATTATTTATTTTCAAATCAATATCTACACACGCAGTATCAATTTGCGTTGCAGTTTTCTGTATAAAAGGCTTGAGAATCTGCCATATTAAAGTTATAGCTATAATTGAAATTAAGATTATCAGAATTGTTGCAATAACTGTTGAAATACCTTTCTTATTACCTCTTTTCTTTAACATCTTATTTTAATAATTTTAATTAGTTTATAAATCTAACTGTCTTTCCAGGTGTTATCTGAAAATTAGTTCACAACGATAAAATCCAAACATCCTTTAAGTTAAAAGAACAATAACTGGATTTATAGATAAGTTTATAAAAAATTTTTGTTTTCCTTCTTAATGCCTCTGTAGCTCAACGGCAGAGCATCTGCTTCGTAATTCTCGAAAAAGCAGGTGGTTGCAGGTTCAAATCCTGTCAGAGGCTTTGAAGTTAAGTTTTTAAATTACATTATTCTTCTGTAAAACGAGCGGGGATGCCGGAGTGGCCAAACGGGCAGGTATATTGGGTTTGCTAAACATTGCCAAACTCAGATTGCTAAACTTAAGGTTAACCGGTAAGGAATTGAAGAACTTCGGTTCTTCGATGAGAAATCCTGTGGCTTAGTGCCTACGAAGGTTCGAATCCTTCTCCCCGCACCTATCTATTAAACAAGGCAGTAAATAACAAGATAAAATGACAGAACAAATATTTTACGACAAGTTCTAATATAACAAAATCTTTGTGTGTTATCAGCTTTAGTGTATGATTTGTTCTGTATTAAATATCATAAAATTTAACACATCTTCAAAAAAAAGATTACTTTTTCTTGACGCGATTTATTCTTGAGAATATTGAAACCAACAAATCATCAAGTTTTTCTTTTTTTCTTCCCCTTGCATTTATACTGCTTCTTCTTAATATGTCCTCAATTTGCTCGTGAAGATTAAACATGTTCTTTTTTGCCCTTTTTTCTAAAATATTTAAAACATTAGAATCAAGAAAAATACAAACTTTATTCTTAAATTTGTATCTAGGCGTTATAAAAGAAAAAGCTCTTTCAACTTCCGCATGAGGCCATCCATTTTTTAGAAGGGGCTCTTTAATCTGAAAATCATCGAAACCTCTTTTCCTTGCCTCTTTTATGAATTTTACTAGTTTTGGATTTGTCGATGACATTTTATTTATGTATCAAAATTGTTTCTTTAATTTCTTTTTCTATTTTCCTTTTATTCTTTGATTCGTAACATAAACTTTTTGAACAGCAAAGCTTTTGTAGATTCCTTCTAAAATATCAGTTCCTGCATATCCTGCCAAAAGAGAAAGACGAACATCAAAGCTAAAAATAATCCCTACAAAAATTCCAATTATTAGCGCAATTACCACAGTTATGGCATAATATCCCCACAAAATTCTTCTCCGTAAGGAGAGAGCTTTCAAAAGGCCAACAAATCCTCTTGTTAACCCGCCAATTCCTCCGAGAACTCCTGATAAAACTAAACTTTCTACCATTTTCCCTCCTTTTATTATTAAATTTATAAGAAAAGAGATATTTAAAGGTTTTGTTTTCTTCGAAGAATTTAAATAATTTACAGTTTTTAAAATCACAAAATGGTAAAAGAGGTAGTTGAAGAATTTTTGAATTCTTTGTCAGCAACCAAGAGATGAAAAAGGAAAAGAATTATAGTTAATTTTTATCCGAAAGAAGTAGCAAAAAGACTTATAGTTGCTATTATAACCATTTCAAAATCACACAAAGGAAAAAATATATTATATTGTAAAAGTGTTTAAATATCTCTCTCAGGTTCTCACTTTACAATGTATAAAGGAAAAAAGAGAATTTACTATAAAACTTCTGATGAAAAGTTGGGTGGATATGAACATTGTTTGATTAGTTTTAATTTACACGATATTCCTACTCAAATGATTGAAAGGAGGTTTAACGTAAGATGGAGAGAACATTAGGGATTTTAATGATGGCTTTATTAGTAATTTCAGTTATACCATCAGCTTTTGCAGTAAGTGTTGGGAGTGATATAGGAATCGACATCACGCCAGAGGAATTTGTTCCTTTAGTGTGGATGTGTGATGATAGAATTGTTATAGAAGATTGTGTCGAAGCAGGAAGAGTATCTGACTGTGACGATCCACTTTTTGAAAGATTGCACAATTATGCTTTTGAGGGAGAACAAATCCATTGGACAGTATTAGTAATGGACAAGAATAAAATTGAAGAAATAATGGAAGTTGTTGGCACAATTGGTGACTCTCAGGGCGAAGGAAATGATATCGAAGTAGAATGTGCAAGAACTGATTTTAGTGATATAATTGAACCTGAATGTAATGCAAGAATACTAGAAGAAGATTTGACTGGAACTGATTTAGACCCATCAACTCAGGCTTACTATGACTGTACATTTACAGTAGAAACTCCAGACTCAATGTACGGAGAATTCTGGATAACTGTCGAAGTTATTGGAAGTGACGGATTAAGCTCAACAATGGACGAGAACGAATTTTGGTTTTTGAATCCAGTCGTAGCTTTATCTATTGATGGAGCTCTAGAATTTGAAGATGTCAGACCTGGAAGTGTAGCTTACTCAGACACACTATTAGTACAAAACGACGCAGATGAAGGTTCAGGAGTTATGTTAGATATGTTTATATCTGGTACAGACTTTTACGACCCTGATTCAAGCGGCGCTAAATGTCCTACAACAAATCACTTGAAACTATCTCAAGATTCAAGAAGTCAGGCAAGTTTAGGAGCTGGTACAGCCTCTAGAACAGGTATAGATGACAATGAATGTAATGCAGATATACCACATGCATTTTCAGATGTCGCAGGTTCAACAGGATTAACTGGTGTTGATAACAATGACCACTTGTGTTATTTTGCAACAGGCGGAACATATAGTACAGCATTAGGTGACCCAAGAGCTGATGACGAAGGTTATGTACCTATTGTCTATAGTGATGAATTTACAACAGACTTTTTTGCTGATGCAGAAATAATTTTGAATGCTTTCTTACCTGGAGGTTATTCAGCAGGTAATGTCTTAAGCCCAGGATCAGAAATAGCATTGACATTTAAGTTAGCATTGCCAGAGCCATGTGTAGGTGACTTTTCAACTGGAAGTATTTTCTTCTGGGGAGAAGCCATATAAACTTATTTTTTTTATTTTTATTTTTTCTTTTATTTTTTAAAAGTTGTAGAAAGATTCATAATGTCAGAAAAATAAACTACAACCTTTAGGTTGTAGATAGTTGCTTTGCAACTATCAGATTTTTCTGA
>CAYIIQ010000030.1:0-3473 GCA_964363545.1 Candidatus Woesearchaeota archaeon
GCAAAAAAATGGAGAAATAGTTGCAATGACTGGAGATGGTGTAAATGATGCTCCAGCTTTAAAAGAGGCACATATTGGAGTGGCGATGGGAAAAAATGGCACTGATGTTTCACGAGAGGCTGCTGATTTAGTTTTAAAAGATGATAATTTTATTACAATTGTTTCTGCAATAAAAGAAGGAAGGACAATTTATAACAACATACAGAAATTTACTACTTATCAACTTTCTTGTAATTATGCTGAACTTTTTATAATATTTTTTGCAATACTTGTCGGACTGCCGCTTCCTCTTCTTGCCTTACAAATTTTGTTTATGAATATTGTTACTGACAACATTCCAGCAATTACACTTGGCTTTAATCCACCTTCTCGTGATGTGATGGAAACAAAAGTAAGAAAAAAATCAAAGATATTAAACAAAAGTCTTTTTAGACTTTTAGTTTTGGCAGGAAGTGTAATGGGTATTTTAACTGTTGTTATATTTTATTTTAGTTTTCATGGAAATCAAAATTTGACAGAAGCAAGAACTATTGCGCTTATAACTCTAATATTTTTTCAAATTGCAAACGCTTTTAATTTCAGATCTTTTAGATATCCTGTTTTCAAGTTGCCTTTTTTTGCAAACAAGTTTTTAGTTTATGCTTCAATTGTTTCTATTCTTGCCACGATTGCAATAGTTTACACTCCTTTAAATAAGGTATTTGAAACTGCTCCCATAAGCATTTCTGGATGGATTTTTGCTGTTGTTGTGTCTCTTTCGATAGTTGTTGTTTTGGATGTTTTGAAAGTTGTGAGCAAGAATAAGAATGGGTTGAATGATGAGTAAGAGTTTATGGCTTCTTATTTTAGTAGAAGATACAAACTTAAAATATACAAACCTGAAATGAAAAAATGATTAGAGAAAATTTTTTAGATTTTTACAAACAACAAATTCATAAACTTTTTAAGCTGAATTCTTTTAGTTTTCCTGAGTTTTTTGTTTGAAAATGGTTGAAAAGCTAAAGGAGTTTTATGTTTGTGAAGAGTGTAAAATGAAATATAAAGAAAAAGAATGGGCAAAAAAATGTGAGAAATGGTGCAAAAAACACAAGTCTTGCAACATTGAAATAATTAAACATGCTGTAAACTAGGAATAAAAATGTTGTTGTGTTTAAATAAAAAATTAATTAAATGAAAAACGTAAATAAAAAATGTTAAATAAAAGACTTGGAGCTGTTATTGTTGTAGTAAGTATTATTATTTCGATAATAATTTTCTTGATTATTGGAAGATTGAACACGATTGGTAGAGAACTCGGATGTTATCCACAGACATCTGATTGTATGAGTGTTGAGAGATTCTTGTCTTTTTCGCATATTGTTGTAGGAGTGATGGCTTTCTTTTTTTCTCTTGGAATTTATCTGATACTTTTTTCAAAAGGAGAGGAAAGGATTTTAAAAAGACTTGAAGATGAAAAAAACAAGTCACTAAACGAAGAAAAATTCATTATTTTATTAAAAGGACTTGATGAATATGAAAAACAAGCTTTGAAAATTGTAAGAGAGCAGCCTGGAATTACCCAGGCAACAATTAGATTTAAGCTTAATTTGTCAAAAGCAAAGGTAAGCGAAGTTGTTTCTGGATTGGAAAAGAAAAAGATTGTTAGAAGAAAAGAAGATGGAAAAACTTTTAAGCTTTATTTTGCTGAGGGGTTTTGAAGCAACAGTTAGACTTGAATTATAGAACAATTTACACAATTAAGAAAGAAACTTTAATTCTGAAAAGATTTATTATACTTAAAAAATTGATTTTAACAATCAAAACAAAAAATAGAGTTAAATTGCCTCTATGAACGGTAATTCCTGCAAATTCTGGCATTTTAGGCGTTTATGATGCTATGGTTTCCACCCTAAAATATATATAGTTAAACTAATATTAATATATTAAAATAAGATGGAAAAAGATAAAATTAAGTCGGGATTTGTGAGAAATACTCTTGAAATTTTAAATGAAAATAAAGCAAAACTAGTTGTAAGTTTTTTAATTATTTTAATAGCTTATTCTTTCTTATATGGATTATGGAAAATTCCGGTTTTGGAGCTTGGAATCAGCAGAATGTCGGTTGTTGGAACTTTTGATTATATTTTTATTTTTTGGGTAACTCTTTTATCTTCGGTTCTTATAACGCTTTTTATTTATGAGAAGAAACAAGCTTTTGTTGAAAAAACACAGCATGCTACAACTGTATCAATAGGAGGGTTTGGTGGAGCTTTAACAGGATTTTTCGCATCTGTTTGTCCTATTTGCCAAGGAATTGTAATTGTTGGGTTAGGAAGTACACTTTTAAGCATACCAACAAGTTTTTTAACTGCATACACAAATGTTTTTAAAGTAGTATCTTTAGGATTATTAGGACTTGCTCTTGTGTTAAAATCGGAAAGTATTTATACTAAATATTGCAGAGCTTGTAACATACTAAAGTAAAATGAAAAAAGATATAGATAGTAGGGATTTGAAAGAGAATGTAGAAGAAAATGAGCTTAGTGAAGAAATAGAGAATGTAAGTATGGAAATTAAAAAAGAAGAGCCTTTTATCTTTAAAAACAATTATCTTTTAGCAGCAGTTGTAGCTTTAACTTTTTTGCTTTTCGTTAATCAACTTTTAATTCCACGAGCTTTTGGTTCTGTTAGTGGAGGTGCTATTATCAACCTCGGAAAATTTGAATATGGTTCGAAAATAACTCTGAAACCAATGCCTCTTGCTAGTGGAGAAGAGCCAGCAATTTCTGGCTATAATTCAAAAGTAAAACCTCTTCCTACAATTAGTGAATTACAAACACAACCAGCAACAGGAGATGCAGTTCAAGATTTATTAAATAACATAGTTCCAACAGGAACTCCGTGGTATGGACAAGAAGCTGGAGTAAGTTTTGATGATCCGATAAATGCTCAACAAGTGTGGGGGCAGTATGAAAGGTCTATACAGTTGAGTTCTACAGAGCAAGAAAGATGGAACAGAATAGTAAATTCGTTTACATGTGATTATTGTTGCGGAAGTCCACAAAGACCAACAATTATTACAAGATGCGGATGTGCGCATGCACAAGCAGCAAGAGGAATGGCAAAATGGCTTGTAAAGTATCATGGAGATAAATATTCAGATGAAGAAATTTATGGCGAGATGGCAAGGTGGTATGCTTTATGGTATCCTAAAGGAACAATTGAAAGAATAATTCAGGAGTCACAATCATAATAAATAAATCGGAGGAAAAATGGAAAAGAAAGAAATTTTGATGATAGTTTTGATTGGTTTGTTGCTAGTGACTGCAGTGGTACAGACAGTACAGCTAGTAGGCTTAAGTAGCGGAAATGTAGTTGTAAGTGGCGCAGCTGTTTCGTCAACAAGCTCTCCAGCCAAAAGTTCTCATAGCTCTGTTCCAACAAACTTGCAGAACTTGCCATCAATGGTCGGTGGATGTTAAGAACCAAGGTTC
>CAYIIQ010000030.1:3573-7354 GCA_964363545.1 Candidatus Woesearchaeota archaeon
AACAAACTTGCAGAACTTGCCATCAATGGTCGGTGGATGTTAAGAACCAAGGTTCCGCACCTCCTGTAAATTTAAGGAAGGTCTATATCAAGGTTCTTAACAACTCCTAAGACCAAGGTCTTAGTAACCCTATAAGTTAAGAAATTAAATTGAGAACGAAAAATGAAGAAGAGAATTATCGAGAGTTACATGTATATAGCTTTAATAATTATACTAATTTTTTTTGTAATAAATGTTTTTATTTTTCAATCAAGATTAAAGGTAGTGAAAGAAGCTGAAAAAACTGCAGCTGAAGCAGCAAAACCTGCATTAATTGAACTTGTTAGTATCAAGGCTTCTAACTGTATAAATTGTTTTGATCTTTCTCCTGTTATTGAAAGTGTAAAAAAGGGAAATATTAATGTTACTAAAGAAGAAATTTTAACTTCTGATTCTGAGAGAGCTAAAGAACTAATGAGTATGTATAATATAACTAAAATTCCGGCTTTGTTAATATTTGGGGAGACAAACAAAACAAGAATTAGTGGATTTGAAACTGTAGATGATGTTTTAGTATATTCACAAGTTAATCCTTTATATGTTGAAGTGGCTACAGGAAAAGTAAGAGGACAAGTTAGTGTAATTAATGTTATTGATTCTTCTTGCAAAGGGTGTGTATCTTTGTCTCCAATTTTAGAGAGTTTAGGGGAAGCAGGAGTTGTTGTAACTGATATGAAAGATGTTGAATATGATTTAACAGAAGGTAGACAACTTATAGACAGATTTGATATAAAGCATGTTCCTGCAATCTTAATTTCTGATGAGATAAATTATTATGATGGTATGCAACAAGCGTTAAGTGCAGTTAATGCTGTTGAAAAACAAGGATTTTATGCAATTCATTCAACTGTACCACCTTATAGAAATCTGACGACAAACAGAATAGTAGGATTGGTTGAGTTAATAATGCTAACTGACAGTTCATGCACAACTTGTTATAATGTTACAATAAACAAGTTAATTGTACAGAGGTCTGGCGTTTTTATTAGCAGTGAAAAAAATTATGATATAACGAGCAAGGAAGGCAAAGATTTAATTTCAAAATATAGCGTTCAAAAAGTGCCGATAATTATTATGTCACCTGACACTTCTTACTATACTAATTTTGTTAGAATCTGGAGAAGTGTTGGAAGCATAGAGAGTGATGGATGGTTCGTAATGAGAAGTCCTGATGTTGTTGGGACTTATAAAGACTTAACAACAAACCAAGTTGTTGAGCGAGAATAAAACGGATTTTAAAATAAAATTAAAGAAAAATAATATTATGGAAGAAAAATTTATTAATAAAAAAATTTTATATGTTGGTTTGGTTGTTTTGTTAGTTGTGTTAATTTTAGGAATTTTTTATGTTAATTTACAACAAAAAAAGCTGAATCAGAAAGTTACAAGTTTCCCTTGCCAGAAGAAGTAGTTAGACAATACTTCACAGCCTGGAGCAATAAAGATTATGTGAATATGTATGCAACTTTTTCTGATGGATTTAAAAAAATAGATTCTAATGCAAAAGATTTAACAACTTTCAGGGAATTTGCAAGCTCGCAAGGAATTAATGGTGTTAATATAATAAATATAAAAGAAACTTCAAATGATGGAGAAACTGCTAATGTAGATTATAACGTTGAATTTATTTTAGCTGACGACACAAAAAGACAATTTAGTGATAGTTTTACACTTAAATTCCGTCAAGGTGATGTTATCCAAGGATGGAAAATGATACATCCATATGGAGAAAATGTTGATACATCTTAAAGAAAATGAAATTAAAAATAGGGATTGTTATCGTAATAATTATTTTGGTAGTTTTAGTTCTGGCTTCATTCTCTTCTTTTAAACAGCTGAAAATAGTAGAATTAGGAGATTTAACTTATGAAGAATTATGTAAAACAAATAGAGATATGTGGATGGAAATGGAGCCTTGGAGAAATGGAAAGAAAATTTCAGATGAGAGATGTTTTGGTTGTATGGTAGGAGAAAATCATTTTTGTAATGTTGAGGAGTATATTGAGTATGTTAAAATTTTGTCCAACTCGAAAGATGAGATACAAAATGATATGGGTCACATGATGAGTGATGCTATGACAGCTCATGCCGGCGATAATAGTTTTGTAGATGTTATGATTTATAGAGTCGATTTCGAGAATGAAAAAATTAATGAAAACTCTTATAATTTAATTTTTAAGATTAAGGATTCTATGACTAGAGAAGCTGTTTCTAATTTGGAAATTGTACATGATAAGATTATGCATGTTATTGTTGTAAGAAATGATCTAGAATATTTTGATCATATACATCCAGAAGAAAAGGAAAAAGGAGTTTATGTTGTTCCATATACCTTTTATGTTCCTGGAAATTACAGAATATGGGCAGATTTTACAAAAGATGGCATGCAACATATAGTTGATTTTGATACAAGTATAGTTGGAGCAACACAAACTAATGAGCCTGACAGACTTCATGGATTGAATGTTGTAATGAATTTACAAAAAGCAGGAGTTGGAGAGACTTCAAAAATAGAATTTTTAGTTACAGATTCAAATAATAAAGCTGTACCTATAATTGAAAAATTTCTTGCGGCAAATGCACATTTAATAATCATAGATGAAAAACTGGACAATTTTGGACATGCACATGATGAGGAATTTGATAGAGATAATATACTATTGTTTGACTATAAATTTAAAAATTCTGGGGTTCACAAGCTCTGGGTGCAGTTTTCTGTAAATGGGAATACTATAACAAAAGAATTTGGGGTTGAAGTTTAAATGGCTTACAAATGTGAAAAATGCAGTAGAGAATTTGAAACTATCGAGGCATTAGAAACTCATACAAAAGTCAAGCATCATGAATTTTTTAAAGAGCAGAAAAAAGACGATAAAGGAAATAAGACAATAAAGTTAGTAGTTGTATTGTTTATTGTTTTAATTGCTATTTTAACTGTATTTATGTTTAGAAATAAAGACGAAGATTGCTTGACAATTCCTGTTAATGAGATGAACATAGGAGAGCATAAAAATCTTGCTTTGCATATTCATCCTGAGTTGAAAATTTTAGTAAACGGGGAAGAGAAATTTATACCGACAAACATTGGAATTTCAGAAAATTTTATGCGACCGATTCATACACATACCCAAGACGGTGTGTTGCATATAGAATCTCCTTGCACAAGAAATTTTAAAGTTGGGGAAGTTTTTGAAATCTGGGGCAAAGTTTTTAACAGTACTTGTATTTTCGAGTATTGTACAGATGAGGGAACATTAAAGATGTATGTCAATGGACAGGAAAGTTTTGAATTTGAAAATTATTTAATGCATGATGAGGATAAAATAGTAATTGAGTATAATCTAAGTTAAAAATGGAAGAAGAAAAAGATTCTTTAGAGAGAATGAAACAAGAAACAAAAAGTAAGGGAAATAATATTAGTGAGAAAATAATTACAGTATTTATTATTCTCATAATTTTTATAGCTTTAATTTCATTGATTTATACTATCAAGTCAGTATTTTTTCCAGCTGGAAATGAAAAAATTTCTGAAATGGCGGTTAAAGTTTCGAGAATGTCGCTTACCCCTTTTGATGTTCAGCTTGCAAAACAATTTATGGATAAAGATAGTGATGGAAAGTGTGATGTGTGTGGAATGGATGTTGAGTTATGTATAGATGGGGGGCAATTACAGTGTAATATGGATTCCCACTCAACAATTGGTATATTAGACTCGCAACATATACATTCAGATTTTAAAGTC
>CAYIIQ010000031.1:0-7091 GCA_964363545.1 Candidatus Woesearchaeota archaeon
TACATTGGCTGTCTTTCTTCCAACTCCAGGCAAATTAATTAGCTTATTAAAATCTAATGGAACTTTTCCATTATGCTTCTCATACAAAACCATTGCACATTTTATAATATTTTTAGATTTTGTTATGTAAAAATTCACCGTCCTTATAATTTTCTGAATTTCTTCTAAATTCGCATTTGCCAAATCGTTTACACTTCTATATTTTTTAAACAACACCCTACAAACTTCTATAGTCTTTTCATCTCTTGTTCTTGCTGACAACGTTGTAGAAATTAAAATTTGCCATGGCTTTTTCCATTTTTCAGCAGCAAGTCTTAAAGGTCTGCCATATTTTTTTAGTTCTTTTAGTTGTTTTACTACTCTTTTTTTCTTGTTTAACATTTTAATACAAAGTTTTTAATACTATTTTACTTAAAAATCTGTTGTTAAGATGCAAGCTCTAATCCAACAAATCGAAAGCATAAGAAACTCAAAAATCAAGAATCTTATAGACTGGAGAATGTCGGAGTTCAAATATAAAAGATCAGATGAAGAAATTTTTCAAGAGTTATGCTTTTGCATTTTGACAGCAAATTTTAATGCAAAAGGAGGAATGAAAATTCAAAGCATGCTAGGAAATAATTTTTTAAATTTGACAGAAGAAAAACTTGCAGAAAAATTAAAACAGCTAGGACATAGATTTCCAAATTCGCGTGCAAGTTATATTGTTGAAGCAAGAAAACATAAAGATGAAGTTATAAAACTAATTAAATCAAACACTGAACAAAAACAAATCAGAGAGTGGCTGGTAGAAAATGTAAAAGGACTTGGTTATAAAGAATCAAGCCATTTTTTAAGAAATATCGGCTTTAACAACTTGGCAATTATAGACTTTCATATTCTTGACATTCTTGAAAAAAATAATTTAATTGAAAAACCAAAAACACTGTCAAAAGCAAAATATCTTGAAATTGAACAACTTATTGAAAATTTATCAGAAAAAATTAATATGAGTTTAGGAGAGCTTGATTTATATTTGTGGTATCTTGAGACTGGAAAAGTTTTGAAATAAGGTTTTTATATTATCAATTGCCAATTTAACATGCTAGAAAATCAATTCCTTTAATTGTCTTGCATTTAACAATAATTAACATTCAACACTTTGGCTTTCTCCAAAACAAAATCCAATCCCAGAAACTTGAGTGTAAAGTTAAAGTCAGGTAACATTACAGAATCATAACATCTAAACCAACAACAACGCATATCCAAGAGCAATCAACACAACAACTAACAAAGTGAAATATAAAATTAAAGAGCCAAAGAAAATTTTTCCTCCGTCAAGCTTTCCAATTGGAAGCATGTTAAAAAATGAAAAATAAATTGCAAGTCTTGCTAATTCAGGAACATTAACTAAATAAGCAATAAAAGAAACTATCAAAACACAAATAATTCCAAAAGCAGGAATAAGTCCAACATGCCACTCTGTCAATTCACTGTAGGAATAAAAATCATGCCTTCTTGCAGCTCTTGCAACAGTCGGCTTTATTTCAGTTTCAGTCAGAGCAAACCACTTTATATATCCAAGAGAAATTATTGACAAGATAAAAGGAAAAATTATTCCTATAGGAACAGGCTTTTTAAAATACTGCGAAGGCGCAAATCCATATATCTGAAAACTCCAGATTCTTTCTTCTGTTTCTGACTCAAAATAATAAGACATAAATTTTTTTGCAGCAACATAAACCAAAAGAATTATTGCAAAGAATAATAATGAATATAAAAAAACATCAACATCTAAAAAAGAATTTGAAAATGCCATTACAACCAAAGCAATTAACAAAGATAAAATTTCTTTTCCAGTTACCATGACAATTTAACTAATATAATTTTTATAAACCTTGCGTTTTGGCAAAAAGTAATTTTTTGACAATTTACTCCTTTAATTTAATAAAAAAATTAATCGAAAAGTATATAAAGTACTAAATTTTACTAAAAACATTATGGTAAGAATAAAAAAGGTTTCAGATGTGCTAGGAAAATACTCTTACACAGATGCAGGAGATCATGTAGGACAAGTAGAAGAAGCAAATCTCTCAGAGAATAAAGTAGACGGATGGAAAATCAGACTTTCAGGCAACATGAGCAGACTTCTTGGAGGTGTAAGAGGAATTATAGTTCCACATCAATTTGTCAAATCAATAGGAGATGTTTTTATCATAAGCAAAACAGCTCTTCCAGTAAAAGAAGAACTTGAAGAAAACATTGAAGGCGAGTATGTAGAAGCAGCCTAATTTAATATGGCTGAACCATTATTTTTATTTTCACCACTTTTTACTGAAATTATACTTCCATTCTTACTTGTTTTTGTATTGGTTTTTGCCATACTAGACAAAATAAAAATTCTTGGAGAAAACAAGTCAACAAATGCTATTATTGGTTTAGTTATTGGATTGATTTTTGTGTCTTTTTCTTCTGCAGTTGGTTTAACAAACAGAATGCTTGGTATAATGGCTGTTGTTGCTGTAGTTTTACTTGTATTTCTAGTCTTGTACGGATTTGTTGCATCAGGGAAGGAAGGTCTTGAAGTTCCAAAATCCTTGAAAGTAATTTTTGCAATTTTAATCTCACTTGTTATAATAGTTTCGATACTTGTATTAACTGGCTATTGGCAAGTTATCCTAGATATTTTTAGCGGCGGAATAGAAAGTCCTTTTTTAATGAATATAATTTTTGTTATTATCATTGTTGTTGCAGTAGTTGTGGTTTTAGTAGGAGCTGGCGGAAGAGAAGGAAGGAGAACTAGCCCTTAACACCGAAAGCTATTTAAAGGCAAACCTTTTAAATTATTAAAAAGGTGAAATGAAATGATTGGTTTAATGTTACAGTGGTTTCCAGGATATAGTTTTACTGATTTATTAAATCAATTAGAGAATTTAGGATTTTTTGCCTATGTTTTTCCATTTTTGTTAATTTTTGCTTTGATATATGCAGTTTTAACACAGATAAAAATTTTCGAGGATAATAAAGGTGCTGCTGTAATTGTAGCACTTATGTCAGGCTTGCTTTCTTTACAACTAGATTTCGTTCCTGCATTTTTCCAGACAATTTTTCCAAGACTTGGAGTTGGAATTAGCGTTCTACTTGTTGCACTAATTTTGGCAGGGGCTTTTATTGTTGGAGGTGAAACAGAAAATGCATTTAAGTGGATATTTTTTGGTATAGGAGCATTTATATTTATTATTATTACACTTTCATCAGTTTCAAGCTTTCAGTTTTTAGGTGTTGACTGGTGGCAGAGATTCGGAGGACTAATTATATTTTTGTTTATAATTGCTGGAGTGATAGTTGCTATTACAGTAGCAGGAAAAGATAAAGCCACCCCAAGAAGATAAAATTTAACAATTCATCTAAAAAAAGAGTTAGAATAAGGTTGATAGTGAAAAGTAAAAAATAATCAATTTAAAAAATTAAAACAAAAATGTCATATCATAATATTACAAAAACAAGGTTATTAGGATTATTTGTATTATCTTTGATTTTCTTGACACTTGTTTCTGCTCAACCTTATGATCGTGAGATTGACGTTTCAGGAATATCATATTTCCTGCCGGTATTCGGTTTCTTGTTAGTGTTTGTAGTTGTTTATGCCTTACTTAAAAAAACTCAAATTCTCGGAGAAAGCGAGTTTGCTAATGTAATGGTAGGTTTTGTTGTTGCTATAATTTTCGTTACAATGACAGCTGCAAGAAGATATGTTGAAGTTGCAACTCCCTGGGTAATGGTTCTTTTTATAGTCTTGCTTTTTATTCTTATCTTAGTAGGAATGGTTCATAAAGATAAAATTGGAGAAATTATGAAAAACTGGGTTTTATGGGTGTTTGTTGTTGCTGTAATCTTAATTTTTCTTATTGCAGCAATAAAGGTTTTTCCAGGAACTGTTGATAGCTGGATTTATGACTTAAAATACTACTTCGGAATTGAAGACAGGGTTCTCGGTTCTGTTCTGCTCTTAATAATTGCGATAATCGTTGCAGTTGTTCTTACAAGAAAAGCTGGAAAATAATCCAATTTACATTCTTTCTAAATTGATACTTTATTTTTAAATTATTTTTTTCTGATTACTCTATATAAAAAGACAATCTATATGAGACGACTCTTTGTACTCTTATCTAACCAACATACCCTTTTTTATGCTTTCCTTCCCCTTTTTTCTTTTCTTTTGCCATAGATTTTTTCTTTCTCACTTTAATTGTCTTTTCAGCTAAAGGAACAACCATCTTGCTTATAGAATCCTGCATCATCTCCATTTCTTTTTTTATCTCATCAACATTTTTCACATAACTCCCAACTTTTCCAAGAACTGCAAACTGTATATTTTCGAGAGTTTTTTCTATTTTTTCTACTCTTTTGTCAAGATCTTCTAACATCTTTTCAGCTTTTACCCCGAGTTTAGAAGCTTTACCAACTTCTTTTCTTAATTCATCAATTTTTTCTTCCACAACCTGCTCTGAAATCTCTCCAATCATTTCTATATTCATTTTAGGTTGAACTTGTTGATATTCTTGATAAGTCTGTTCAGAATACGGTTGAGGAGTCTGATAAATGTAGTCTTCGTTTGGCGCATATTGTTGCTCCTGAATTTGTTGAGTTGCTTGTGGAATCTGTTGAATTGGCAGTTGTTCAGGTTGAGGAACTTCTAATGCGCCTGGCTCCATACCATCATATTCAGTTGGAGGATATGGAATTTCTTCTGTAGTTGCTTGACTCTGTTCAATCATAGATTCTTGCTGCTCTACAGCAGACTTGATTCTTGCTTGCTCTAATCCTTGCTTAATTTCATAAGGTGAATAACCAATCTCTCTTAATTTCTGAACTATACCATTATCTGAAATTCCTTGCTTTCTCATCTGATTTATTTCATTTAGCGCCGGCATTTTCTTTTAAAAGCCCTAATGGCTCGAAAATTTTCATCTGTTTTTCCAAAAGCTCAAACTCAGATTTTCTTACTCTCTCATCAAGCTCTTCTAACACTCTTTTTAATACACTTTTTATTTTTTCAACATCTTTTTTTATAATCTCTAAGTCACTTTTTAATTCTACACTTATTTCGTCAAAATCTCTCCTTAATTCAACAAGATTCTTTCCAACTAGCAAGACTCTCTCTTTTAAAAGTCTCTCTCTTTCCTCCATGTCCCTTAACCTTGTATTAAAGTCAACTAATAATGAAGATACAAAATCTTGGCTTTCTTCTGGCATTTTACCTCTTTCTTTAATATTCAAAGTTATCTCGCTTTTTATATCTTTTTGTCCATACTTTTACAACAACAGAAAACTATTTAACTTCTATCAGTTAAAATAAAATAAGAAAATGATGTTTAAAAAAGAGACAAAATTATATGCATACGAAGTAGTTAGAGAAGCAGGACAGGAAGTCATGTATCTTAACTATCTCGGCGCTCCTTATGTTCCGAGCATAGCAGATTCAGCAGAAGTAATGTCAAGAGTTATTGATTTTCTGATTGAGTCGTCAAACGTGTCAAGAGTTGTTTTTGTTCAACAAAGAAACTATAACTACGACTTTTCACAAATTTCTTTTTTACTAGAAATTGCACAGCTTTACACTTACTTAATGAAACAGGAAAAAATTCTTTCTCCCGAAAAACTCCTCTTATTGCAATGTCAAAACTGTCTTGAAAACCGATACACCAGTCTAACTTTTTTTGTAACTCTTTTAAAACAAGACCCAATTTACGCCTATTTTGAAATTAAAAAACTTTTAAAAGATGAAAGAGAAATGCTTGAAAAATCAAAACCAGAATGCAAAATCTGCGAGGTCAACTTTATCAGAATTTTAGAAAAGATTTATGTGTTAATGGGGAATACAAAACTAATAAAAGAAGCCACGCCGTATCTTGAAAATTACAAGACAGGTTTAAGAGAAATTTACAAACAGTTTTTCAGACCAGATATAATTCCTAACTTTACCTTTACAAGACTTGTTGCAACTCTACCAGAAGATGCTGAAATGATGGAAGAGTACGAAATAGGTGAAGGGTATGATAAATCAATCGTGACAATACTAAAAAAGAAAAATGAATCAAAATTTATCTATCACATATCTCCGCCAGAATACACTCTTAACGAAGATTTTCACATGTTATTAAATCTTGCAAGAAATGTTTTAATAGAGCACAGACCTCGAGCAGAAGAGTTTATAGACATCGATAGAACGCGACAAGTTTTTTTCAACGTTTCTAGAGACTTGCTTCAAGAGCTGTCAGAAAGCAAAAAAATCTCTCTCAACTACCACGAACTTAACAAGCTTGCAACAATTCTTGTTCGACACACTATAGGATTTGGTTTAGTTGAAGTACTTATGCAGGATGAGAACTTACAAGACATTGTTTTAAATGCTCCTATACCATTGAATCACGTTTTTGTTAGACATCAAAAATATGAGGAGTGTATAACAAATATTATCCCAAGCCAGGAAGACGCAGATTCTTGGGCAGCAAAATTCAGAATGACATCAGGCAGACCTTTAGATGAAGCAAATCCAATACTTGATACAGATCTTGCAATAGGAAATATAAGAGCAAGAGTTGCTGTAATTCAACAACCCCTTTCTCCAAGAGGGCTTGCATATGCTTTGCGAAGACATAGAGAAGAACCATGGACTCTCCCTTTGTTTATAAAAAACAAAATGATTAATCCCTTTGCAGCAGGATTAATGAGTTTTTTAATTGACGGTGCAAGAACACTTTTAGTTGCTGGTACAAGATCAAGCGGAAAAACAAGTTTACTGGGAGCTTTAATGCTTGAAATTATGCCAAAGTTTAGAGTTATAGTGCTAGAAGACACATTAGAACTTCCTGTCGATTCATTAAGGAAGTTAAGCTATGATATATTAAGGATGAAAGTTCGCTCAGCTTTACTTCAAACAACAACAGAAGTTGCAGCTGAAGAAGGAATAAGAACAAGTTTAAGATTTGGAGATTCTTGTTTAATTATAGGAGAGGTTAGAAGTTCAGAAGCTCGTGCACTCTACGAAGCAATGAGAGTTGGTGCTCTAGCAAATGTTGTTGCAGGAACAATTCATGGTGCTTCTCCAT
>CAYIIQ010000032.1:0-7041 GCA_964363545.1 Candidatus Woesearchaeota archaeon
AAACGCTGTTTGCAATGGAAGTTCTGGAGCAAGTTCAAGAAGTTTATCGTTAGGAATCACAATTAAAGTATCAACAAAACTTTCCATTCGTTCTAATCCATTGTTTGCATTTTCAATTCTTTTCTTTCCTTCAATTGTGAAAGGCATTGTAACAACTCCAATTACAAGTGAGCCTTGTTTTTTTGCTAACTCTGCAACAACAGGAGCAGCTCCAGTTCCTGTGCCACCACCAAGTCCGCAAGTTATAAAAACCATGTCACTTTCTGAAAGTTTTTTCTTAATTTCATGTTCTGATTCTTTTGCAGCTTCTTCTCCAACTTTAGGATTGCTTCCAGCTCCTAAACCTCGTGTCAACTCTTTTCCAATTAAAATCTTATAATCAGCATTTGTGTAAAGCAAGTCTTGAGCATCAGTGTTAAGAGCTATCATCTCGCCTCCTTTAATTCCTATTTCTCGCATTCTGCTTATAGTATTTCCACCACCGCCACCAACACCAATAACTTTAATTTTAGCAGTTTGCTTTTTAACAAACTCCTCAAGCTCTCTGTCTATATCAAGAACCTCTTTTCCTATTGCATACTCTTTTAATACGCCCATAAATGAACATCAGTTACGAAGTTTATAAATTTTTATATAGAAGCTTATATAGGTTTATTGACTTAAAAATTAGGAGTATTTATTAACATCATAATTTTAGAATATAAATCTGGTGTTATATAATATTCTTTTTCAATCAATTTGTTTAAAATTTTAATAAACTTTTGTTTTTTAATATTTTTTCTTAACTTTCTATTAATAATATAAAATTCTTTATTAGTGTAGTGCTTTTCCCATCTCTTTATATGTTTCTACTCTTCTCGGTAAAACTTTTCAAATTCAATTTTCATTTTCAATCTTTGAAGTTTGTCTCTTCTTTCTTCTCAACTTCCTTAACATCAAATTCCAAACCCAAAATATCTTTAAATTTTCCTTTAAAAACTTCAATTAAACTCACATACTCTTTTTCAGCTTCTACAATTATCTTTTTTTCTTTAATTTCAAATTCAAGCTCTTTTCCAAAAAAGAATCTCATAAGTGCTTTGACCCTTTCTCTTTCATCTTTTACAATATTTTTAACTTTAATCTCGTAAACAAGTTCTTTTCCAGCAAGAGGATTGTTGAAATCCACTATAACTCTTCCTCCTGAAACTGCACTTATCCTACCCATCACACTATCAAAAACAAAAACCATTCCTGGCCTAGGTTCTACATCTTGTTTTTTGAAAACAGAAATAGACATTGTCTTAACCAATTCTCTCTTTCTTTCACCAAATCCTTCTTTAGTAGAGAGTTCAAGGGTGTAGTCGCCAAGCTTCTTTCCAATTAAAAAATTATCAATTGCAGGCAAAATCATTCCCTCGCCCAAACAAATTATCAATGGCCTAGATTTTATATTAATATTAATTTTTTTCGCTTCTTCTTCAATATTTGTGTCAAAAATTCCTCCATTTTTCACTTTCCCTATAAATTCTATCTCAACAAAATCTTTTTTCTGCAATTTTTCCATTGCTTAAGAAAAGATAATGTATTTAAAAAAGTTGGTATAATGTATGAATAAATTTAAATATATGTTTAGCTTAATCGAAATATGAAAAAGAAAATTAAAGAAGGACTTGTAGGACTTTTAATTGGAGCTTCAGCTTTAACTGGTTGTGCTGAGTTTAATGAATATGATGCTGCTGGTTTAGCTTTTAGACATCTTGCACCTTATGGAGAGACTCCTGCACAAAGATTAGCTGCTAAAGCTGCTGGGGAGGCATTTACAATGGCAGGCCAGAGAAGACATGATCTTAATGTGGCAATAGAAGGGAGAGATCAGATTTATATTGTTCAAGGACAAAACCAATCAACAATACCAGAAAATGTTATCTTTTCAAATGGAAGATATCATCCTGCTCCCGGATATACATGGGCCAATCTTAATGACCCAAGAGATTTAAGAACAGTACCCAAACAAGTTAGAGAAACCCCTCAAGACTTTGTAAAATTTTTCGCTTGTAACTATGCGAAGGATTTTGATAATGATGGAGTATCAGAATATCCAGATGAATTTGTAGGAATTAAAAATAGATTTAGAAAAGATGAAAGAATAATATTAGTCTCGTATCTTAAGGCGATTGGTATAAAAGGAAGAGAGTGTAATTTGAAAGTATATAGTCCTAGAGGAGAAGTGGTTTCAGAAGATAAACATACACTTCTTTCTGATCTTATAGGACGTTGGTTTGGCGATATCTCTGGTCCTAGTTATGCAAACTTACTTGTAGAAAGAGGAGGTCTAGGCTCATACAAAGCAGCCTGGTACTTAGACGGAAAACTTGCTGGAATGACAGAATTTGAAATTGTAGAATAAAAAAGGCTAAAATAATGTAGTAAAACAAAATTTAAATATCTTATTAAATTAGTTCTTTTATGAAAAGAAAATTAGGATTAGCTGGGTTAGTTTTAGCAGGAACTCTAATAAATGGGTGTGTAAGTGGTAATAAAGGATCAGAATTTCAGCCAGCAAGAAAAGAAGAAATAAGTCTTGAAGAAGATACTCTTTTAAAAGGATTATTTTGGCCATGGCTAGAACCAGCAGCAGAAGAAAGAAGAAGACAAAAAGAAAGAGCTCGAGAGATTGCAAGAGAGAATATGATTTATAGTCAACAGAGCCAGCAACAAGATAGATATTATGAAAAAGTTATAGAAGAAGAATCTCAGAATTCAAGATTTTTTGCTTGTAACTACTTTAAGGATTTTAATAATAGTGGAACAGGAGATTATCCAGAAGAATATGTTGGAATTAAAAGTAAATTTAAAAAGTATGAGGGTATAAGACTAATTTCGTATGTTAACGTAGATGTTGCAACGTTAACAAAAATGAATATGCAAATATATAATCCTGGAGGAGAAAAGATTTTGGATTTAAAAGAATCCACACCTAGCAATGTAATTCCATTACTTGAAAAATCTGGTACTGACCTTACAAATTTCCTGTTACAAAATGGAGGTTTAGGGGCATATAAAGCAGTGTGGTATTTAGAAAAGAATTTTGTAGGTATGTGTGAGTTCGAAATTACAGAATAAAATTTTTCTCACAACCTTTATAAAGTTATTTTCTCTCTTTAATTTATGACTTTTAAGTTAATTAATGCTACAGATGCAAAACCAGGAACTTCTATAATTATCGAAGGTGAACCTTGCACTGTTAAAAGTCTAGACATAAGCAAAACAGGAAAGCATGGAGCTAGTAAAGCAAGGATAGAGGCAATAGGAATTTTTGATAATAAAAAAAGAGTAATAGCAGTTCCAGGACATGAGAGATTTGAAGTTCCTTTAATAAATAAATTAAGAGGACAAGTGCTTTCAGCTCAGGAAGACAGAGTAAGTATAATGGACCTTGAGAGCTTCGAGACACTTGATGCTCAAAGTGATGAAAACTTAAAACAAGAAATCAAAGAAAGTGATAATGTAGAATATTGGGAAATTAACGGAAGAAGAATTATAAAAAGAAAAGTTTAAAATTAAATTTTTAAAATTGCTTTCAATAAATTAATAATAAAATACTATCAAAATTTGTGATGTTAATTTGAAGATTACTAGAAATTTGTAATTTTTAAAGAAGATTGAAAGGAATATTTCCTTGTGTATTTAAATAAAAAATGGCAACTAAAATATTAGCAGCACAACAAAGACTTTTCAAAAATGTCTTTGTTTGCAAGGACTGTGGAACAAAAATAAGAGCAGAGCCACAAAAAATTATAGAAGGAAAAGTAAAATGTAGAAGTTGTAAAAGAAGAGCTTTTCGGCCGATAAGAAAAAAATGAGCTTTATAATTTATGACTTGGCTTTTCTTTTTTTATTTACTCTTTTCGTAATTATTTTTCTTTACAGAAGAAGAAATAAAATAGATCGGGAAGGAATTCTTTTTTTGTACAGGACAAAATTAGGAATTAAGTTTATTAATTATATTGGTAAGAAATATAAAAGAACCCTTAATATTTTGCAATATTTTTCTATAATTATAGGTTACGTATTAATGATAGGAATTATTTTTATTATTGTGCAGAGCGTTTATGTTTATATAACATTTCCTGAAATTACTAAACTTATTAAAGCTCCGCCAATTGCACCAGTAATACCCTACTTTCCAAGAATATTCGGACTTCAAAGTTTCTTTCCAGAGTTTTATTTTACTTATTTTCTAGTTTCAATTTTAATTGTCGCAGTTGTTCATGAATTTACTCATGGTTTTTTTGCACGAGCCAAAAATCTTAAAATAAAATCAACAGGTTTTGCTTTTATTGGTCCTATAATCGGAGCTTTTGTAGAGCCAGATGAACAAAAAATGAATAAAAAACCCAAAGTTGACCAGTTGGCAATTCTCTCTGGAGGAGTTTTTGCCAACACAATTACAGCAATTATATTTTTCATAATTATGGCATCATTTTTCAGCTATGCTTATTCGCCAGCAGGTGTAAAATTCAATGATTATTCCTACACAATACTTAACTCCAGCGAAATTGAAGAAATAAATTCCAGTGTTGTTCTGCCAGTAAATGGTATAAATCTCACAAAAGCAACTGCCCATGATAAAACTTATTTTATTAATCCAGAGCATTTGAAAGAAGAAAAACTTATTGCTTACAAAGCTTACGAAGATACACCAGCTTTAAATGCAGGATTGAAAGGAGCAATAATAAAAATTAATGATATTCCAATAAGAAATCTTTCTGAACTATCATTTGAGCTTGCGAAATATTCTCCAAATGAATCGATAAAGATAACAACTTTTGTTGATGGAGAAGAAAGTGAGTTTCAAGTTATTTTATCACAAAATCCAAAAAATGCAAGTGCAGGTTATTTAGGAATAGTTATATTCAGCATAGAAGATATAAGAGGATTTCGTAGTTTGATGCTAAAAATTATTTCAGTTTTTAAAGATCCTAACCTTCGTTATGTTGCTAACTCAAATCAGAATCTGGCAGATTTTATCTATTATCTTTTCTGGTGGATTACAATTATCAATGCTTTAGTAGCATTATTTAACATGCTTCCAGCAGGAATTTTCGACGGAGGAAGATTTTTCTTTTTAACAGTTCTTGCCTTAACAAAATCAGAGAAAGTCGCTAAAAAATCCTATAAAATTGCAACATACATTATTTTATTGTCTTTTCTTCTGCTTCTTGTTATTTGGCTTTTTAGAATGTTTTAGTCTTTTTATCTTATAATTTTACATAAACCTAAAACTTTATAAATACTTATTTCTAAATAGTAACAAAAGTATATTAACTTAAAAATCTTAAAAAGAAAATGCAGAATTCGCTAGAAAATAAAGTTAAAAGAAGAATTAGAAAAATACCGTTTATTAATCGAGGATTAATTAAACTAGGTTTAGCTTCAACACTACCTTTTTCTCTTGGGTTACCCTGTCTTCCACTACCACCTCACGTTGGTTGGCCTGATGCAGGAGATATACAAGGTGCTTCTGAAGCTGTACAAACTCTTGTAGACGTTATAGAAGAAGTTGAAACTCCTGGAAGTGTTGTTTCTGAAGATCAAATTGAGGATGTTGTTATTACAACTAGAAAAATAGAGGCTTCTGAAAGTGCTTATAGATCTTGGGAAAATCAAGACACAATTTATGCTATAGAAGATCCTCAAAGACTTATTTTATCAGAGAGCTATTCTCCTTATGATTATAATGATGTTTACATCCAATTTCTTCTTTCAGGATTACAAGGATCTGAGATATTAAATGCGAAGCTTGTGATGACTCTGAATCCTGAAGCTTCAAGGCAAAGTAGTGGTCCGATTACAACAGAACTATTTGCTACTGATGAACCATTTGATGACTTAGAGTTTAGTTGGAATCACTCCGTGTTTGTTTCAGATCTTACTCCTAATAGTTTATATACACATTCAGAAAATCGCCCTGGACAAGAATTAACATGGGATCTTATGAATTTACAAATTGATGATAATAGAAGAATAACTAACTTGATGGAATACTGGGTAAATAATCCCGATAAAGTTTATGGATTTGCAATACTCTTACCACAAGGCAATGGAGAATATAGAACATTCTCAAGAAATTCTACAAAACCCTATCTTCTTTTAGAAGTTACGCCTAAAGGCACTAACTTAAAAAGATAAACATTATATTTTTTCAACTTTTACTAATGTATCTTCAAAGTCCTTTTTTATTATCATATGAAATCTTTTATCATCATATTTTTTAATACAAAATGGGTTCTCAGAATTTGTCGTAGTGTCAATATCTAAATGCTCAATCTTTATACTCTTCATACACGACTTATCTAAAGTATATTCGCCATCATCTTCTGATAAAAATGCAAGATTATCGTTAGTGTCAGCATAAAACTTAATTTCGTCTAACTTTTTTTCTTGCGTCGGTGGTAAAGCATCTTTATTAAAGTCAACAAAACACACCTCCTCAATACTCCTCGGCAACTCTCCAACAAATTTTTCTTTTGTTTCCTGACTATTCCAAGCTCTATCTACAGCTTTCTGCAAATCATCTTTGAAAACTCCTTCTTTTCCACAATCAGAAGTTTCCAAAAACTTATCGATAACATAAAATGCAAACGCAACAAAGATTATAATTAAAATTACAGAAAAGATAAAACCAAATGAAATCTGCAAATCTCCTCTTTTTTCTTTCATAAATTTAAAAGCTAATCAAGATATTTAAATTATTCGATTTTTGTATTTGAAGGGAGTGATGTGAAGAAAAACTGTAGAATAACTAAGAGAGATAGTTTAAAGAAGAACTGTAATTTCTTCTTAGGGCTTGTAGTCTAACGGTAGAATGCTTCCTTCGCAGGGAAGAGATCCGGGTTCAATTCCCGGCAGGTCCATATTTTCATTCATAAAAAAATCTCACACAATTATTATGTCAGAAATTGAAAACCACATACTTCAGTATGTGGGTAGTAACCAATCTTGTTTTCAATTTCTGAGCACATCAGAATTCATAGAATTCTGACTGCCATCAAAAAT
>CAYIIQ010000033.1:0-6993 GCA_964363545.1 Candidatus Woesearchaeota archaeon
TATAGGAGAAGAAAAGAAGTTTGAAGTTACAAATGATAGTTTCTATGATATTTATGTTAAGCTTAATGGAATTAAAAATAACGAAGCTAACTTAACAATAAAAAACATACGTGAAGTAATTCCTCTTCCCTCGCCTCCTACAACTGGAGAAGTAACTCAAGAAACTACACAGCCATCTGAAGAAGAGCCAAGCACTGAAATTGCACAAGCTCCTCCATCAGAAGTTGCAGAAAGAAGTTTCATGTTGGTATGGATTTTAATAGTACTTGCTATAGTGGCAATAATTGTTGTTATATTTTACAAGTATTATATGACAAAGAAATATTATCATAGAGGATATTAGATTTAGGTTCTGTAAAGTTAGAAAGGTGATAGATATCTTTAGCCATCTTATTAAACGAACATTATCAATTTATCATCGATAATCCATAGATTTAATATAATATCAAAATTATATCAGACATTCTTTATAAACTAATTAAAACAGACAAATAATTCCAATACATAAAACAAAGCAATTACCCCTTTATCAGCGAATAATCTCTTAACAAGTATATTTAGAGAAACACGCAAGGGTTTTTGATAACAAAAACGCCGATGCCAGGAATCGAACCTGGAGATCCTTGCGGAAACCTGCTCTCAAGGCAGGCGGAGTACCATTGTCCCACATCGGCACAATTTAAGAAAGAAGTTTCCACTTTTAAACTTTACATTTTTATCTAGTCAACAACTAACTCATGCACTATAACAGACTTTGCTTTTCCCTTAACTTTAACTGCTCCAAGCTTTCTAAATTTAAATTCATCTTTTACTTTATTATAAGTTGACTCAGAGATAATTATACAGGATTTGTATTCTTTTGCCAAACTTTCTAAACGCGAAGCTAAATTAACAGAATCTCCGATTGCAGTATAATTAAATCTTTCCTCACTTCCCATGTTTCCAATTATAGCTTCTCCTGTATGAATTCCACAACCAATTTCTAAAACTATGCCTTCATTTGCCCATTTTTTCTGCAGATTTTTTAATGCTTTAACTTGTTCGATTGCAGCCTGACATGCTAGTTTAGCATGATTTTCTTCTGCTAAAGGGGCATTCCAAAAGGCCATAATCGCATCTCCAATAAATTTATCGACAGTTCCTCGATATTTTAAGATGATTTTTGTCATTTCACTAAAATACTCGTTCAATATCTTCACTAGTTTTTCTGGGGGAAGTTTCTCGCTTATAGAAGTGAAATTTCTTATATCACTAAAAAAAATTGTAATTTCTCGTTTAGTTCCACCAAGTTTAAGCTCGTTTTTATAAGCAACAATTTCTTTGAGCAAGTCATTATTAATATATTTTCCAAAAGCATTAGTTAAATAAATATTGTGGTTTTTTTCTTCTAAATAATTGAGTCCAGCTCCTGCACCTGTAAAAATTATTAAAGAAAGTGGGACAAAAAATAAATCAAGAATATAGTTAAATTTGTTAAAGATTAATATGCAAAAAACAGAATAAATTATAATTAATCCTAAAACAATAGCAAGAGAATAATAAATTTTTAGTCTTGATAATAAAAAATTTCCTAAAAATGCTGAAATTAAAACAATAAACAATATACTAAATTTTCCTTGCTTTTTGGCAAAGTTATTAAAAATAAGATTTTGCAAGATGTTTGTGTGTATTTCTACGCCACTCATTGGTTTTCCGTTGGAAGTTGGAACAAAATACAAATCATGAAGATGTGGTGTAGTAGAACCAATTAAAACGAATTTGTCTTTAAAATCAAAATTGTTTGTCAAAACTTCATAAGCGGAAATTGAGTTAAAACTTTCTGGCTCTGAAATAAAGTTAATGTAAAATCTTGTATTTGGAAATATAGCATCTTTATCCCAGCTTTTTTTGTAAATTTCAAAAGCAAGGGGCAAGACTTTAAGACTATAATTTACATCAACACTTCTCGTAATTCCATCTCTATCTGTTACAAGATTTACATATCCAAAATCCGCATCAAAAACTGGTTTTTGTAGAGTACTGTTAATTATTTCTGCTGCTAACACAACATTGTCCATTGAATTAAGTGTATTTCTTAATTTTTCATCATCATTAGTGGCTTCTAAAAAAGAAATATCAAGTCCTATCACTCTTGCATCTTTGGCTTTTAAAAGAATGTCTGCAAGAGTCGTTCGGTTCCATGGCCATCTGCCAATCTTGTTTATACTTTCGTCATCAATTTTTACAATAACAATATTGTCTAGAGCTTCCTTACCACCATAAAAATTGTCTGTTATCTTTAAACTAAGACTAGAGAATGTATTAAAATAAATAAGCAAGAAAAAAATAAAAATTAACATAAGAAAGACAACCAAATACAATAGAGAAAATTTTTTGTTCATTTTAAATAATAATCAAATTTTTCAATCATTATTAATTTATTTTACATTTATTGATTTATTACATTGCCTAGAATTTTTTAATTTTTATAATTTTATCCACTATTTACTAAATTTTCTTCTCGTATTATTTTAGTTATTTCAACTATCTTCTCAATAGACTTTGTTTTTATTGGTATTTTTTCTTCTAAAGATTCTAAACTTATTACACCATTGTCTAAGTCTTCTAATCCTTTTTCTATGTCCTCATCATTTAAAGAATAAGCTTTTTTAATTATTCCCAGCAAGAATTTATTTTTCTCTATTTCAAGTTTTCTTAAATGCTTTAATTCTTCAATTGTTCTTTTTCTGTTTTCCTCAAGTTTTTTTAGCTCGTCTTCACTTGCTTCTCTTTCTTTAATTTCACTGCCATTTTTTTCAACTGCTTTTTTAGAATTAACATCAAAAGATTTTTCATCAAGAGAATAACCTACTCTGCCATCTCCTACAACTATTTTATTTTCGCTCAATTCAAAAAAAGTTCCTCTTACAGAAGCTATACTATTACCATATTCTGCAGTATATTCTTCAACTCCGGAAAGTTTTGTGAATTTATTCCAAGTTGTGCCTTTTTGTTGAGTGATTTTTGGATGTTGCTTTTTTAATTCTTTTAGCGTTATTTTTGTATTTGAATCAAGACTGATAATAATACTTTCATACAAAACTACACTTGCTAGTCCATCTGAAGTTTCAATTATGTCATTTTCGTTCAGTATTTTGTCTTCTGCAACAAGCTGGCCATTTACTTTAACTGTTCCGCTTTCGACATGTAGCTGAGCTTCGACAATTTTTGAATATAAAACGAGAAAGTAGATTGTTAAAATTATAATAAAAAATACAACAATCGAAATAATTAGTTTTTTGCTTACTGTCATATTTCTATTTAGAGCTAGAAGCTTAAATATCTTTCTCTAACCAAACAAAGCGGACAAACCTTCTGCAGCTTCACTTGCTTTTTCTTCTGCTTTCTCAGCTTTTTTCTCTTCTTTCTTTTCTGCAACAACTGGAACAGCTGCCATCAAACTTGCGTTCTCCAGCTCTTTGTCAATGTCAACCCCTTCTAAGCTTACAACTAAACTTTTTAGTTGAACTTCATTAACTTCTTTACCTGTTGAGGCAATAACTTTTTTCAAATTTTCTTCGTTTATTGGTTTTCCGAGTTTGTGCAAAAGCAAAGCGCCATAAATGTACTCCATTTCAACCTCCAGATTGAGTATTTTCTTGAATAGGATTTTCAGCCTTAATAAATTTTTCTAAAGTCTTTTCCTGAGAGAGTGCTTTTCTTATTATATGGGAGATTGTTTCTTTGCAATAATATGTGATTTTAACTGCAAAAGCAAGACTTTTTGAGTAAGCTTGTGTAATTTCTTCGCGTGTTTTTTTCTTGTCTATTTTAATATTTTCATATATTTTATCTTCTTCATATTCATAAGCAAGTAGTGGATCTAGGCCAACAGATATTGGTTTGATGTCAAGTTTTGCCATTATATCTACTGCATTTTCACTAACTTTTTCTCCCAACTTTACTATAATTTTTCTTTCTGTTATGTTTATTTTTCCATCTTCAATTGTAAATTTTATTCCCAAGTTACTTAACTGTGAGATTATGGGTCCTGGAACAAGATCTGTGGGACCTGGTTCAATTGGAATATCCTCGTCGACAAACTGCCCTATTTTTGCTCTTGTTTTTGTTTTGCTTTCAGAAAGTAACGCGGATAGTTTAAATGTGTCAAGTTCTGAGAAAATAAAGGAGATGTCAGATATTAGATATTCTTTTAGATTTTTTATTTTTTCTTTTTTTATGTTGTCAATTGCTTTCATAATAATATTTTTCTTCGGAACTTTTATTACTGCTTTCCCTATAAGACCCTTTTTTATTAACTGAAATTGTCTTGCTGGAAGATTTTTTATTGAGGCCATAATTAGAGACTTGCTTGTCTTAATGAGATTTGTAAGCTCTTCTACAGCCTTCAGTTTTTTCTCTGGAATTTCTTTTTCCCTAGTTTTATTTACTGATTTTCTTACCATTTTTAAAACTACATAAGTTTAATTGGTTTAGTCATTGTAAGTTTAATTAATACAGATTTTATATTTTCTTTCTTTAAAGGCAAAGCCTGTAAAATCTTCTCATAAGCATACATAATATTTTCAGCAATTTCTTCATCTTTCATATTCTCATTTCCTATTGAAAATTTAAGGCTTGGCTCTTTACTTTTTATTTTGACAACTTTTTCAAAAGAATTCAGGGTTCTTTTTATTTCGGATTCAGTTTCTTCTTTTAATATGCCAATTTGTGGAGATGGCATTTTTCCTGCCTGTCCAAGATATCTCCCAAAAATTCTAGCAACAGTCGGCATTAAGTTAGCAGATGAAATAAAAAAATCGTAGCTTTTAACAAGTAATTTTAACTTTTTTTTATTGCTTTCATACTCTGAAAACTCATCTTTTGTTATTGTATCAATGAGATTGCTTTTTTTATTTAAGAAAGCGCAAATTTTAGCTTCCTTTATTTTATATGGCAATTCGAGAAACAAATTTACACTATCTTTTTTCACATCAAAGATTCTTAAATTTATAATTAAATCTACACTCTGAGCGAATTTTCTTTTCTTTTTCTTCCCTAGATCTGTTAAAGCTTGCACTATTTTCTGTTTTTGTAACATTTTTTCTATTAAAATTTTTATGCCTACTACCAACGCGCCTTTGCCAGAAAATTGGCTTCGGCGATGTAGTCTGGCAGAAGTGTGTCGAGTTATGGATTTATAAATTTAACTGCTTTTATCAATTTCTCTCAAATATTCTTTTATCCTTTCTGTACATTGAGGCAATAGAAATTTCTCAATTTTGTTTTCGAAAATTTCTGACAAGTTTGAGAATTCAGACAAGTTGTAAAGATTTTCTTTTTTGTCAACAATCATTAAATCTCTAAGCTTCTTCAGTTGTCGTCTTATATTGCTTTCAGCAACTCCTTTTAGTTCTAAATTGTGGCTCTTTCTATTATCTTCAACACGTTTTTTAATTTCATCACTATTTAATTTTTCTTTATTTTTTCTTGCCTTCTCTAAAATCATTAAAATATCAACGACAACATCTCTGCTATCTCCTGGTTGCAAGAGGCCGAGACTCAAACAGATTTTCCTTACAATTTCTCTTTTATCTGCGTTGTAGGGCTTCTCGTATCTTCTTAAAGTTATTTCAGCTAAGGGAAGATCTTGTGGCATAAAAATAATAAGGAAAAGAGGTATAAAAAGATTAGGTTTATAAAGAAACTTTAGTTTTTTGTGAGATGAGAGTTCTAGCGATTGGTGACCCGCACGGAGATCTTGATAAAATAAAAAAAATTCCAATTATAGGAATTGATTTAATTCTATTAACTGGAGACTTAGGAAGTGCAAATCTCATGCGAAAAATGGCGTTTGAAAATATAGAAAGACAAAAGAAAGGTTTGCCTAAAAAAGAATTTTCGTCTAGACAAAGAAAAAGAGCATTTATGGAAGCTTATAATTCTTCCATAAAAATTGTTAAGTATTTAGTTAGATTCGCTCCTGTTTATACAATTTATGGTAATGTGGAGAGTTCTAATTCTGAAACAAGAGAGTATGCAAGAGAAATTGGTTTACCTTTACCTTTTTTAACTAATGATCTAAATGCTATTCAAAATATTAGAGTAATTAATAATAGATTAGCTAATTTTAATAATGTAAGAATTGGAGGATTAGTGTATTTTATTGATACTAATTGGATTAGAGCTTTTAAACCACCAGAGTATAAGAGAAGATTGAAAAGTGCAATAAAAGAAACAGAAAAAGCAAAGAGAGTTTTAAGGTGGTTTAATGATTTAGATATTTTAGTTTGTCATCAACCTCCATATGGAATTTTAGATAAAGTAACTTCAAAATTTGCACTTAAACATTGGCGAGGAAAACATGCTGGAAGTAGAGTTATTTTAGATTATATAAAGAGATATCAACCAAGATATGTCTTTTGTGGGCATATTCATGAAGGAGAAGGAATGAAAAAAGTTGGCAAGACAGAAGTATATAATCTTGGTGTAGCTGGATATAAAATTGTTGAGTTTTAATCTTAGCATAACAAAACTTATAAACTCCTTCAACAACTTAAAAAACATGGAACTTGTAGCATTATTGTCAAGTGGAAAAGGAACATGGGGACAAGTTGCTGGATTAGTAAAAAGGGGGGAGTGGGATAATATAATTTTGATTGGAACAGAGTTTGCTGAAAAGTTTGAGCTTGACAAGAATCATGAATTTATAAAGATTAATAGTAATGAGAGAATGATAGATTTAAAAGATGATTTGATGAAGAAGTTAAAAGGCAAGATAAATGATACAGAAGTTGCTTTATCTATTGCAAGTGGAGATGGGAAAGAACACATGGCTTTAATTTCTGCTTTATTGAGTCTGCCTGTTGGTATAAGATTTGTTGCTTTGACAAAAGAGGGAATTGTTTATTTGTAGTTATTGGAGGATTATTTCTCAATATCTATGAGAGTTTATCGTAATCAAAAAAACCCTCTTGTTTACCACATGTCAAAAACTGAAAGTTTTTGAGCACT
>CAYIIQ010000034.1:0-6650 GCA_964363545.1 Candidatus Woesearchaeota archaeon
TTCAGAATTGTCTTTTGTTCTGTCTCCCAAAATCCCGAACAAACCATGCACTTTAGTGCATGGTAACACACAAGGATTTTGTGATAAAAACATGATAGGAAAAATAATTTTAACAATAATTCTTCTCGCACTTTTAGCAACTTCTCTAGTTCTTTTCTATTATACTGTCAGCGAAATTAAAGCAGAACATATTCTTTTTATAGAACAAAACTATACTCTAACATCAAATCAACTTAGTTACATCTCAGAATTACAATTCTATCCAAACATGAGATTTCCAACAAAAGAAATAAGTTACACTATCAAGCCAAGGTGTAACACAGAAAAAACAATCAGAATAGTGCGAGCTTTTAAAGAGATAGAAAATGTAACTGGAATAATAAAATTCTACGAAACAAACTCAGATGCGCAAATAAAAATTGTTTGTGAAAAATCTCCAGAAGAAGATATACAACCAGGAGAATATTTCATAGTAGGAGAGGGTGGTCCAACATTAATCATCAATGCAAGTCTATTCAACATAATTGAAGAGGGTAAGCTCCTACTTTTTTATGAAAAACCAAAATGCATCAACTCAAACATAGAAGTTCACGAAATCCTGCATGTTCTTGGTTTTAAACATTCAGAAAATCCAAGAAGTATAATGTACCCTGTTTCAGATTGCACTCAATTTCTGACAACAGACATAACACAGGAAATAATACGAATATACTCAATACAAGAATTGCCAGACTTATACTTTCACAACATTACAGCCTTTAAACATGGATCTTATCTTGATTTCGAAGCTGATATAAGAAATCAAGGACTATCAAGCGCAAATGAAATAACACTCTCTCTTTTCAAAAAAGAAGACAGCACAATAACAAAGCTAAAAGATTTTGAAATTGGCGATTTAAGTTATGGCGAAGGAAAGCTTCTTACAGTAAAAAATATCAAAATAGGAAGAAATACCGAAACTGTCGAATTTGTCTTAAATGCAGGAAAAGAGCTCAACAACAAAAACAATTTTATCACTCTTTCAGTTTCTTCCTAACTTTATCTTTTCTCATTGATGTAAATCTTCCTATTACTATCAGCAATAAGAGAATAACTAAAATAGAGCTTGTAACAAAAAGCGGGATTGTGTAATAAATCGGAAAATAAAATTTAGAAAACTCAACTCTCTTAGAGGGAATTGATGAAGCAGAAAAACTATTGCAATTTTCTTCATTTAGAATCGTGGGAGATTTTGTTTCGTAATAATACATCCAATTATCTCCTTTCAAATTTTCGCCATAAACTATTCTAGAATCATGTCCCGCTTTTCCAAGTTTTGCCAAATTAGAAATCTTGCTAATTGCTAAGCTGCTTACACCACTAATCCCTCTTTCTTTTAAAAATGCAAGTTCTTCTCTTAAAGCATTTTTCCAATTAGCTTCTATACCACTAGGAACTAAATTTGTAACTTTTCTTGTCCCGCTTGATAGTATTTGATAGGAAAAGAAAATTTTGTCGTCCTCATTAACAAGTCCAGAAAATTCCAAAATATCTTTAATTTCATTTTCAACAGTTTCAGGAACGCAAAAATTTCCAGATGCTCCTTTCAAACAAGTACCTGCCTCACAAGCATCGCAAGAAAAAACATTTCCAACTATTTCAATTACAGCATTAGATTTACCAGAATCTTTCGTTATTACAATTTCAACATTCTCATTCTGAAACACACACTGGCTACTACTACAATAAGTTATCCAATCTTTATAAGAACCTGTATTCTTCAACTCCCCGCTTAAAGAATTTAAAAAAATTATTAAATAATTTACATTTTTTTCTTCAGATTCTGTTGGAATTTGCAGTCTGACAGACATACACTCTTCGCATAGACCATCAGAAACTTTTGATATAATCACACCATAATTTCCACCATAATTCGACTTAATAACATAACTATCGCCAATCTGAAATATGTTTTCAGCATCTTTAAATGCATCAAAATCAACATCAATTCCTGGTTTGTTCAATAAAACTTCAACAGCATAATCATCAGCAGAATTTAAGCAAGCTGCCTCAACATATAAACTTAAAACTATCAAAAAAATGCAGAACAAGAAAATATATCGTTTTATCATAATAAACTTATAATGATAACATTTAAATAATTTACTTAATACTATTTATTTATAAATAGAAAATAAAATTACTAGAAAATTACAAATTTTATATGAAAAGACTAGTATTTCAAGCAAATCTTTATATATTCTAAACAATATTATTAAACTAAGTTAATTTAAAAGTAAAGAGCATTAGCTATAAAAATGGAAATCTCTAAATTAAAAAAAATTTCTGACTATGAATGGGAAATTCCAAGGCATGGAGAAATGTTGGTGCCAGGAAGGATTATAGCGTCTAAAAAGCTTGTAGAAGAAATGGACGAAAAAGTTTATGAGCAAACTTCAAATGTAGCTTGTCTTCCTGGAATACAAAAATATTCTTTTGCAATGCCTGATGCTCACTGGGGTTATGGTTTTCCAATTGGAGGTGTTGCTGCATGCGATTTAAAAGAAGGAGTTATAAGTCCGGGAGGGGTGGGTTTTGATATTAATTGTGGGATGCGTCTTGTCACAACCAATTTAACAATTAAAGAAGTACAACCAAAATTAAAAGAATTAATTGACTATTTGTTTAAAACTGTTCCAGCAGGAGTTGGAAGTAAGGGGTTTGTTAAACTAAATACACAACAGTTTAAAGAAATTATGACGAGCGGAGTTAAATGGTGTATTGAAAATGGTTTTGGCTGGGAAGAAGATTTGAAGAAAACAGAAGCTTATGGCTGCATTAAACAAGCAAATCCTGAAAAAGTTTCTGAAAGAGCAATTTCTCGTGGAATAAGTCAACTTGGAACTCTTGGATCTGGAAATCACTATTTAGAAGTTCAAGTTGCTCACGCTTCTGCAATTTTTGAGCCTGAAATAGCTAAGGTCTTCAAAATTCATACTCCAGACCAGATAGTGATAATGGTACATTGTGGTAGTCGCGGTTTTGGCCATCAAGTTGCAACAGATTATTTAAAAGTTTTTGATCAAGCTATGAAAAAATATAACATTATTGTAAAAGATCGTGAATTAGGATGCGCACCATTTAATTCAGAAGAAGGACAAGATTATTTTCAAGCAATGGCATGTGCAGCTAACATGGCTTTTACTAATAGACAAGTAATTTTACATAGAATTAGAGAAGGTTTTTCTCATGTGTTTAAAAAGTCAGCAGAAGAGTTAGAGTTGAACTTGGTTTACGATGTTGCTCACAACATAGCTAAGATTGAAAAATATAAAATTGATGGCAAACTAAAAGAAGTTGTAGTGCATAGAAAAGGCGCAACCCGTTCTTTTGGTCTTGGAAATCCTGAACTGATTCCAGAATATCAGAAAACTGGCCAGCCCGTTATTATAGGTGGGAGTATGGAAACTGGCTCTTATTTATTAGTTGGAACAAAAAAAGCAGAAGAAGAAACTTTTGGAAGTACAGCACATGGAAGCGGAAGAACAATGTCAAGAAATCAGGCAAAAAGACAAGTAAGAGGAGACAAATTGCAGAAAGAAATGGAAAAAAGAGGAATTTATGTTAGAGCTGTATCAATGGCTGGGTTGGCAGAAGAGTCTGGCATTGCTTACAAACAAATTGATGAAGTTGTAGATTCTTTAGATAAAATTGGAATTTCAAAGAAAATTGTAAAATTAGCCCCCATCGGAAATATAAAGGGATAGATTTTTTATAAAATACTTTAATATGGAAAAGGTAATTATTGTAGATAAAAATAATAAAAGAATTGGTGTTGAAGAAAAGATAAAAGCTCATAAAGAAGGCAAACTTCATAGAGCCTTTTCTATTTTCATTTTTAACTCTAGAGAAGAATTATTGATGCAGCAAAGAGCTAAAACAAAATATCATTCTGGAGGATTATGGTCAAATACTGTTTGCAGTCACCCTAGACCAAATGAAACATATCTGCAAGCTACCCATAGAAGATTAAAAGAAGAAATGGGCTTTGATTGTAAATTAAAAAAACTATTTTGCTTTATCTATAAAACTAATTTAGATAATGGTTTAATAGAAAATGAATATGATTGTGTTTTTATTGGAAAATTTGACGGAAGACCAAAGCCAAATCCTAAAGAGGTAATGGACTATGATTGGATACCTCTAAAAAGATTAAAATTAGATATTATTAAAAATCCAAATAACTACACCATTTGGTTAAAGATAGCCTTAAAAAGATTTAAAAATATCACAAAATGAGATACAGAAGAAATTTTAAACTCTTAATTACAAGTATTTAGTATGTTCAAAATAACCCAATTCGATCACACAGCAGACATAGGCTTCAATATAAAAGCTTCTTCTCTAAATGAATTATT
Organism: Candidatus Woesearchaeota archaeon; assembly: GCA_964363545.1. Classification (GTDB taxonomy): domain Archaea; phylum Nanobdellota; class Nanobdellia; order Pacearchaeales; family GW2011-AR1; genus CAYIIQ01. Next base: position 4,398 of record CAYIIQ010000034.1, read on the forward strand.
CAAAGCATCAGCAATAGCAACTTTCGATTCAATGGTTAATCTAAAACAAATAAAACCTAAGACTAAAAGAATAATAAAACTAAAAAATAAAGAAGTTGACAAATTACTTTTCGATTTCTTAGATGAATTAATTTTCTTAAAAGATTCAAAATACATGCTTTTTTCAAAATTCAATATTAAAATAAAACAAGTAAAAGATACTTATAATTTACAAGCAGAAATAAAAGGAGAAAAAATAAATCCCAAAAAACAAAACTTAAAAGTAGATGTTAAAGCAATAACATTTCATGAATTCTATGTTAAAAAAGAGGGAAATTGGAAAGCAAGATTTGTTTTGGATATTTAAAAACATCACTTCACACTAAACTGTGAGGTAGCAACCATTATAGCCCTGAGCTAACTTGCAACCTTGATGTGATTTGAATTGCATTTTTATTATTAAATACCTCGAGCTTTAGCCCGAGTGTTGTTCATTTTTTACAGCAAACAATGCCTTATTTATAGATCAGATAAAACTTCTATTAGTTTGTCTGTATCCCAATATTTTGAAACTTCCTCTAAATTGGTTATATTTGTAACAACCCTGGGACCAGTAGATTTTTGAATAAAAACATATTCGAGACTAAATCCGTGTTCATCTGCTCTTCTCAGCTGTTTTCTAGAAGAATCAAGCAGTCTCTTTTTAATAAATTCTAGAGTTTCTATAATATAGAATATTGTTGATTGGTCAAGCCTTCTTTCTAATGACCTCATTGAAAGATACCTTTCTCCAAATTCAAGAAGTTCAACTCGACATCTATTATATTCACTAACATATCCTTCTACTGTTATATTTTTCTTGAGTAATTCTCTATGATAGAAGTTAAATGAATTCATTACTTCATTTAGTTTTCTTTTTGAAATCATGACTTTTTCATTTTTAGCGTATTTAAAAAATTAACTAATCTATCTAATGTAAAGTCTAAGGGGTATAAAACAACATAAACAACAAACGCTCAACTTTCTTTTAGCCTTCTAATTTTTTAATTGAGATAACATTTTTCACTCCAAAGAACCAATGTTTCTCATTATCATATTTGGGATTACATTTCCAAATTTTATTAAAATACTTTAGATTGTATTTATGGTTTTTTCCAAAATATGGATCATAAAAATAAATAAATTTAGAATCTATTTTTTTTAATATTGAGTAATGTCCTATCTTTTCTTTAGGATAATAATAACAGATTATTAATATATATCTTTTTTTACTGAAATGTTTTAAATCTTCAATTGTTGAGTTTCTTTTAACAATGTAATTTAGTTTATATTGTTCAGCAACTCTTGAAAAATCTTTGTTGCTTGTACCTTTTATTTTATTGGTTTTAAGAATTTTAATTAATTGTTTTTCTGATTTTTTTATTCCTAGTTTTTCTAAGGACATTCTCATTACAGCTGGTCCGCAAGTCCATACAGTTTCTTGTTTATAGAATGGAAAAGTCATGGATCTAATAAATATTATCGGTTATATAAATATTGTTAATGTGAGTTTTCTGAGAGAAAAACTAAAATCATTATCTCCGAGTTGCAGGGAGAATAAGATTTTTGAATATGCTATGTATTTTTAAAGTATAGAATTATTATTTTAATTATGGCAGGGCAAATTCAAATTGAAGAGCTAGTGGCAGAATTGGAAATAGGTAGTAGTTATAAGCATATTGATAATGAAGAGCTTGGTTATTATCATTATGAAGCAGTCCAGTTTGTTTTTGATAAAGATCAAGTTAAAATATTTAGAAGACATGGATATGATGGAGAAGAAGATATGGCTTCTGAATGGTTTGATGCAGAATGGTACTGTGTATTACCTAGACAAATAATTAATGGAGTCCTTTCTGGATTAGTAAGAGCTGGTCGTGCTACACTTACCAATGTAGATATAACTGAAAATTATTCTGGTAGAAGGGCTTATGGTATTCCCGGAGATAATACTAGATATTATAAAACTAATTTAGAACTTACATTGAGAGTAGGTCAGAAGCCTGTTATTGATTTACAAAATTCTGAAGAAATACGAAATGCAGGTAGTTTGTAGTATAAAATAACATTTTGTTTTCACAAAGAGTGCCCCAGAATTGGGTGGGTAAAAAAAGTGATTTTAATTAGACTTAATTGCTGTTAGTTTCCCTCGACAGGACTTGGTTTTTAGTGCAACGTTCGGCGAAGCCAAAAAATCAAAGTTTTTGAGAATGCTGTTTTATATGATTTTGAAAT
>CAYIIQ010000035.1:0-6640 GCA_964363545.1 Candidatus Woesearchaeota archaeon
TTTTTAAATTATAAAGACTAAAGATATTTTGAGATATTAAAAAATGTTCGGCGGAATAGATCCTAAAAAAATCCAGGGTATGATGTCCAAAATGGGCATAAAGCAGGAAGAGATTGATGCAATTAGAGTTGTAATTGAACAAGAAGATAAGAATATAGTTATAGAAAATCCAGCTGTTGTAAAAATTAACATGCAAGGACAGGAAAGCTTTCAGATTTCTGGTAGTGTTAAAGAGGAAGGAAAGATAACTAAAGATGATATAAAAGCTGTTATGGAAAAAACTAGAGCAACCGAAAAAGAGGCGAAAGAAGCTTTGGAAAAAACTGGTGGAGATTTGGCAGAGGCTATTTTAAGTTTGAGTTGATAAATTAGATTCTTATCTGTAAACTTTAAATCTTACTAAATTTCCTTCAAAAAAGACTTCATCAGCATAACTTCTAACTAAAAAAATCCTCTACCTTCTGGAATTTCCAATCTCTTTTCTAAGGTTGGGTCAGGTATTTTGTCAGGATAAAATCCTTTTCCTTTATCTTGTACACTAACATCAACATACTCTTGAGTTATTTCGTAACTAACAATTATATCTTTATGCGTATCTTTTTTATTTCCATGTCTAAAAGCATTATCAAAGATCTCTTCGATACATAAATTTAATGCAAATATTTTATATTCAGAATAGCTTAATGCCTTCACTCTTTTTGAAAGTTCTCATGAATACTTTGAAAAATCTTCTAACAAATTCGATCCAGAAAAAATTCTTATTTCTATTGCCATCTATTTTAATAATACAGAACAAAAGTAAACCACTGTCTAAAGGCAGTGGACAATTCCTTCAGAATTGTCTTTTGTTCTGTCTCCCAAAATCCCAGACCATGCACAGGATTTTGTGATAAAATAAAATATATAATAATTTATGTAGTAAAATATATTAACTTGTTTTCATTTATTTTTTAGACTAAGGGAGAATGACAGAAAAATTTATCGAGTCACTTGAAAGAGCAAAAATTTTTTTACAAAATGCTGATCATTTTGCTAATGTAACTTTTCCTCTTTTAAAAGAAAAGCGTTTACTTTTAAAAATTCTGGACGAATTAGCTAGTTCTTTAGTAAATATAATAAATGCAATTTTGCAGTACGAGTACACTTACAAAAGAATAGAAATTTATAGTGATGCAAGAGACAATTTTAACACGTTTAAAAGAATTTCTTCAAGATACAGCGTAAATCAAGAACAGCTTAACAAGATCGTTAATGTTTTAAATTTAGCAGAAAAACATAAAAAAAGTCCATTTGAGTTTGTTAAAGAAGATAAAGTTGTTATTATGTCTAATGGATTTGAGATTGAAACATTAACTCTAGAGAAAATTAAAGACTTTTTGGCTATAGTTAAGTATGTAAATATAAATGTTGATCTTTTAATTAGAGAGAGGAGATAATTTAGAAAAGTATAAAAAGAAGTGTTAGCTTAATATCTTTCGTCCAATTCCGGGAAAAAATTTAAAAATTGGTGTATGAAAGTTGAAGTTTTAGCCAGCCAAAAAATATAATTTTTCTGGTAGTGATATAAAGAAGCATGGAAACAATAATTCAGGAAAAAATTAGCGCCGATCATTTGCTTTATGTCAGTCTTAAATATACAAAAACAACAGATATAATGCTTAATTTAATAGAAAGATGGAAAAGTATGATTGCGCTATCAATAGACAAACTTCTAGAAAAGGCCAGGAAAAAGAAAAAACTCGGCTCAATTCCAGGAGTTCCTAAATTAAAAATTGAAAAAGTTAAAAAGATTTACAAGAAAGAAAAAGAGATTATCGATGGAATAGAAATTTACGAGTTTTTTAAAAGAATTTCAAAAGAGGAAAAAATAAGAGAAAATGAGTTTAGAAAAAATGTGACTCTAAGAGTTAATGACAATGGAGAGTGGGTTAATATAGATGTAGAAAAATTAAAAGAGTATAATGGAATTTTAGAAAGATTTATAAGTAAACTCAGACAGATTGTTTAATCCAGTTTTAATAATCTAAAATGGCAAAAGTTTATGTGATAACATCAGGAAAAGGTGGTACAGGAAAAACTACGAGTACTGTAAATCTTGGCTCTGCTTTTAATAAATTTGGAGAAGAAGTTGTAATCGTTGATGCAAATTTAACTACTCCTAACATTGGATTGTATTTCGGGGCTCCTATAGTACCTTTAAACTTGAATCATGTTATGCAGGGAAAAGCAAATGTTGAAGATGCAATTTACGAGCATGAATCTGGAGTAAAGATAATTCCTTCTTCTCTTTCATTAAAGGAGGCAAAAAAAATAAAATACGACTCTCTTTCTGAAATTGCTATAGATTTGAAAAAAAAATTTGATTATGTTATAATGGATTCTGCTGCCGGACTAGGAGAAGAGGCAAAGTCTGCAATTGAAGTTGGAGACGATATTATCGTTGTTACAAATCCTAATATTTTATCTGTTACAGATGCTTTAAAAACAATAAAGTTAGCCGAGGAGTTAAACAAAGATGTCAAGGGGGTTATTATTACAAGGGTTAAGGGAGAAAGATCTGAAATGTCAATTCAAAATATTAAAGAAATGTTGGAAGTTCCAGTATTGGGAATTGTTCCTGAAGATGATGCCATAAACGAGTCACTTGCAAGAAAAAATTCTGTAATTCATACTTATCCTAGAAGCAAGTCATCAAGGGCATATAAAGAAATTGCTGCAAAAATTCTTGGCAAAAAATTGAAAGAAGAAAGTTTTTTTGAGAGAGTTCTTGCGAGTTTGGGATTTGGATAAATAAACAAAATTATTATTTCTGCGGATATTATAAGTACTTGTGGTTAAGTCTCAACTCTAATTCAAATGGGCCCTAGCAGAATCGAACTGCTGATCTCTTCCATGTGAAGGAAGCGTCGTAAAACCACTAGACCAAGAGCCCGTGGATTGTCACATTTTTTATAATAATGTGTATGTTTTAAAATTATCCTAAAAGCTTGAACAAGTTCAAAATGTTTCAAAACATTATAACACGAAACATATTTTAACAAATAATAATTCTTAAAAATGTTATACGATAAATTAAGTTATGCGTAAAGAAGATAAAGTAATCATAAAATTCAAAAAAGAGAAAGAAGCTATTGAACCGGGTTATGCTCATGATGGAGATGCCGGACTTGATTTATACTCTAATGAGAGTCTAGTTCTGAAACCAATGCATAGAACTGCAATAAAAACAGGGATTTACCTAGAGATTCCAAAAAGATGTGTTGGATTAATATGGGATAAAAGTGGCTTGGCTTTAAAATATGGTGTAAAAGTTATTGGAGGGGTTGTTGATTCTAGTTATAGAGGAGAGGTTAAAGTTGTAATTGTAAATTTAAGCAGTAAAAATCTAAAAATAGAAAAAGGGATGAAAGTTGCTCAAATGTTAATTCAAAAAGTTGAATCTGTAAAATTAAATAATGTAAAGAAAATTAACGAGACAAAAAGAGGCGAGAAAAGTTTTGGCTCAACTGGATTGAAAAAAGAAGATGATATTAAAAAGATAAAAGAGGAAATTATTAGCTAGGTTTTTTCTTTTTTTCGACTTTCTTTTCTTCCTTGACCTTTTTTATAAATATTTTCTGATGAATCTCGTTTATTCTGTTTTCAATTTGGGTTAATTTTGTTTTAATTTCCTCTGTGTTTTTGTATGTCAGTTTTATTCTTCTTTCTCTTAGGTAAACTCTGATTAATTCTATTATTTTGAATATAATGTAAATTACTAAGAAGGCTGTTAAAATTTTAAATAAAGTCAGGAAAAAATTTCTAATTGGTTCTATGTTTATTACATCTGAAATTCCTGATAAATTAAGATTCCCAAAGCTAATTTTTTCTAAAGTTTCGTTTAAAACCATTTTTCCTCTTTTTTGTTACTAGACAGAGTGGTTTCGGATTTAAAAATGTTTCATGATTATTCTAACCATGAGTATACCAGAACTCAAACTCTCCTGCTTCATTAATTTTGTCGAATTTGCAGAAACCAAATCTTTCAAACTGAATAACTTCTTCTGGCTTTAATTTTTTAATTGCACTTTCTGCGATTCCATTAACCCACTCTCCATTTGGCATTAAAATTCTCGTATTAACAAAATCAGAGACCCATTGAAGCTTTTGAATGTCTTTATTTTCAGAGCTTGTAAAATCTGATTCATAGTTGTCTTTTATTTTAATGTTAAAAAGATGCATTAATCTTACCTCGCTGTTTTTATGTTTTTCATAATCTTGAGATGGGATGAAGATATTTTTTCCTAAAATAACTTTTCTTTTTATTTTTTTATCAGGATGAATTTTTAGTTCAACTGACTTTATTTCAGGCATTTTCTTTATATTAAGTTTGACTGGATCTTGGACAAAAGAGTATCTGTCTGTTTTTTTGTCGATTATTTTTCTGTTTATAGAATAAAGAATGTCAATTGGAACGACAATGTCATTTTGATTTAATCCTAGCTCTTTAACAAATTCTTTTATTGCTTCTGGTAAGAAACCTCTTTTTCTTAGCGAAGAAACACTCCATGTTCTCGGGTCTTGCCATCCGATAAATTTTCCAGATTTTACTTCTTGCTGTGATTTGCTTTTTGAAATCTTATCTCCTATTATTCTTATAAGTCCTGTATAAATTATTTCAGGACCTTTCCAACCAAAAATATCCCAGATATATTTTTCCATTTCACTTTCCATCATTAAATCTTTTCCTCTGATTATGTGAGTCATTTTAAGTAATATATCATCGATTGCCCAAGAAAATTCTAGAAGGGGCCAGACTTTGTATTTTTTCCCAACACGAGGATGTTCTGTATCAGAAATTCTAAATAAAACTCTATCACGAAAAGCAGGGTTTGGATTTTGCATGTCTGTTTTTATTCTAAGAGTAAGATCTCCTGGTTTTGACTTAAATATTTCCTTCCATCTTTTTAATTGTTCTTTTACTGGAAACTGCCTGCATGAGCACTCAATTCCTTTCTCTCTGTTTTCTTTTAATTTTTTTTGCGGGCATGAGCAGACATAAGCTTTGTTAAGTTTAATTAATTTTTCTGCATAGCGATAATAAATTTTTAGTCTATTAGATTTATAGATAATTGGTCTTTTGTATTTTATTTTCAGCCATTCAACTTCTTCTGGGATTATTTTGTAAGCTTCTTTGACAATGACTTTTTCTTTGCTTCCTATTGTATCATCAATAATCAACAACAACTTGCCTTTATATCTTTCAGCATATAAAGCATTTAACAAATAAGTTTTTGCATTTCCTATGTGCAAGGCGCCAGATGGAAAAGGTGCGAGTCTTAAAACTGGTTTTCTTTTTACATTTGGAAGTTCTGGCAATCCTTTAGATTTCTCTTCTGGTTTTTTTAAAATTTTTTCGACTTTTTCAAATTCTTTATTTTGTTGTTCAATAGAAAAAGAATTAACTTTATTTACCGTTTCTTTAATTAAAGGTAAAATCTCTCTGATATTTTCTTTTTGCAAGCCTTCAACAAAAAGATGATTAAGAACAGAATTTGCAAGAGCTTTTCCTTCATGGGAAAACGCATTTTTCAAAGCATAAGCATAAATTTTCTCTTTCCATTTCTCTATTTCTTGTGTTTCCATTGTAAGATGTAAGGAGCCGAGGCACCTTGCTAACAACTTCCTTTATTTAGATTTAATATAGAAAATTAATATGTATTAATAAAACTTATGCAAATAGATTTCTAAATAGAAGTTATTAACTTAAAGTGTATAAAGAACCATCAATCATAACAAGATTTATAAATATCTTAAGTCTTTTTAAAAACATGAGTTGTAAGAAAAAAAGAGTGGTTTTTCTAGATAGGAGTAAAAAATCACCTAACGAGTTGGTTCGCAATACAGTATTTGATAAAAGTAAAAATAAATCAATTTTTTTCTCATCGAATCGCTCGCAGTTAACTATACTTATCATAGTTGCAATTGTTATAGGAGTTGTGTTATTAGTTTTTCTTTATCCAAGAATAAGATTTGTTTTTACGCCTTCAGAGCCTGGAGTTTTTTTAGATGATTGCATTAAAGATAATTTGCGAGAAGCTTTAAGCAAAGTTGAAAAACGTGGAGGAAGTATCGAGCCTGAGCTATCTGTAATGTATCAAGGCGAGGAAATAGCTTATCTTTGTTATACAAATCAGTATTATGCTGCTGGTGTAGATTGTAGAGTGTGTGGAAATCAACAGCCTTTGTTAGTCAGTCATGTTGAAAAAGAAATTCGTGATGAAATTGACGATAAGGTTTTTGAGTGTATAAACAACGTTGAAAGTGATTTCAGGGCAAGGGGTTATGAAGTTACAAAAACTAAAGAGCCAGAACTTTCAGTTGAAATTGTTCCAAATAATGTTTTAGTTTTAGTTGAGCTTGGAATGATACTTCAGAGAGCAAATGAGCAGTCAATTGACAAAGTTGATTTAAATTACAAAAGTAGTTTGTATGACTTGTTGATAAATTCTTTTGATATAACTAATTGGGAAGCTTGTCTTGGAGATTCTGATATTTTAACTTTCGATTTAAACAATCCTGATATTAGGTTTGAAAAATTAAAGCTGCAGGATGGAACTAAAATTTATACTTTGACAGACACAAAAGGCGAGAGTTTTAG
>CAYIIQ010000036.1:0-6489 GCA_964363545.1 Candidatus Woesearchaeota archaeon
GATAAACAGAAGAATGGAATTTGAGCTTTACAGAAAGCCTGAGCTAGGAGAATTTGCTGTTGATATATTTTTAAGAAGAGAGCCAAGAAAAGCAAAAAATAATGAAACTGGTAAAGAAGTTTTCATTTATTTTTTTGATACTATTCTTAGTCAAAGACACGAGCCTTTAGCTTATGGTAGAATTAAGGTAATCTCTGACAAATAGCTTAAATATGTATAAATCTTTCTTAAATCATGTCAGGTCCAGGTGAAGGCAAAATCAAACTAGGAAAAGCTGATGTTTACATTCATGTTAAAGGAAAAAGTAATGCTAAAATTACACATGTTGATATAGAACTTGACGAGCTAAACAAAATTGTCAAACCAGGCGAGTCAAGTTATGTTCAAGGAAAAGAAGGAGGTATTTTTATTGGCTTGAAAAAAGAGATGATTGAAAGAGCGGAAAGTTTGTTGGAAGATGAAGAAAGTGCATGAGTGGATTGCAACAACTTTGAGCATTTTTGGAGCAATTTTAAATGCTTTTATGATTAAAGAAGGATTTTATGTCTAGGGAATTGCGAATAGTATATGGATTTATTTTGGAATAAAAAATAAACATTATGGACTTGCATTGACCTTTACATTCTTTCTTATAATAAATATAATAGGAATTATTTATTGGAAATAATAAATATAATTAGAAAATTAATAAAATAAAGGTAAAGAATATGTTATCAAGAAAAACTTACAAGTTTAGCAGTTCAATTATGTAAGAAGAGTATGTAAGAAAATATTTAACACAACTAGGATTTGATTATGATAAAGGATAAAAACAAGTAAACTATTGTTAAATTTATAAAACCCATTTTCTTTATTTATCCATAATTCTAAAAAAGGGTTATAAAAATGGAAAACATAATAGTTGTAGAAAATCTTATAAGAGAATTTAGTGGTTTCAAAGCAGTTGATTCTGTTTCGTTTAATGTGAAAAGAGGCGAGATTTTTGCTTTTTTAGGGCCAAATGGTGCTGGCAAAACAACAACAATAAAAATGTTAACCACTTTGTTGCATCCAAATTCTGGAGTTATAAAAATAAATGGTTTTGATCCTCTAAAAGAAAAAGCAAATGCAAGAAGATCATTTGGAATTGTTTTTCAAGATCCCAGCTTAGACAATGAATTGACAGCATATGAAAATATGGTTTTCCATGCTGTTTTATATAATGTTCCAAAAGAAATAAGAGAAGAGAGAATCAATGAAATGATAAAATTTGTCGGTTTGTGGGAGAGGAAAGACAACTATATTAAAACTTTTTCAGGAGGAATGAAAAGAAGATTAGAAATTGCTCGTGGATTGATACATCATCCTAAGATTTTATTTTTAGATGAACCTACTCTTGGTTTGGATCCACAAACAAGAAATCATATCTGGAATTATATTAAAAATCTGAATAAAAAAGAAAAAATGACTGTATTTTTCACAACTCATTATATGGAAGAGGCTGAAAAAATGGCAAATACAGTTGCAATAATTGACAATGGAAAAATTATAAAGATTGGAACACCAAAAAAACTAAAAAAAGAAACAAAAACTAGGACAATTGAAAAAGCTTTTTTGAAACTGACAGGACATGGAATAAGAGAAGAAGAAAGTACATCTGTTAAAGAAAGGATGAGAATAACTGGAAAAATGTGGGGTGTACGATGAAAGTAAAAATGAAAATATTTGATGCTATAAATTAAGATGAAAGTAATATATATAATGTGGCTAAGGCAATTGAAACGGTATTGGAGATCGAGAGGAAGAATGATAGGTTTTCTTGGACAGCCGATATTATTTTTATTGGCTTTAGGATTTGGTTTTGGACCTATATACAAAGCAGCTGGAGGTGGAGATTATATACAGTTTCTTGCTCCTGGAATAATTGCAATGACTGCTTTGTTTTCAGGAATGTTCTCAGGAATGGAAGTTGTTTGGGATAAGCAATTCGGATTTTTAAAAGAAACTTTAGTTGCCCCTGTTTCAAGAGTCAACATAATGCTTGGAAAGACATTAGGTGGAGCAACTGTCGCCATAGCTCAAAGCCTTATTGTTTTTTTAATTTGTTTATTATTTGGCTTTCGTCCAGTAAATTTGTTAATGTTGCCCGTAGCTTTAGTTTATCTTTTTTTAATATCCTTTCTATTCACAGCATTAGCAACTGCTATTGCTTCTAAACTTGAAGATATGCAGGCATTTCCTATAATAATGAATTTCATAATAATGCCTTTATTCTTTTTGTCAGGAGCTTTATTTCCCTTAAACAACTTGCCAAGAATAATTGAAATTATAGCAAGATTTAATCCTCTCTCATACGGAGTAGATGGCTTGAGAGGAATTTTAGTTGGAGTTAGTAATTTAGGTTTGTTTTTTGATTTTAGCGTATTAGCTATAATTTCTGTTATTGTAGTAGCTATTGGAAGCTATTTTTTTTCTAAGGCAGAAGTTTGATTTAATTGATTAATTTAGCAAGATATTTAAGGCATAATTTCTCAGATTAACTGAGATGAAGAGGACAAAAGAGGGAAAAAGAGGTATTAATGAGAGAATAAGAAATTTTAAAAAAATAAAATTCGTTATATTTCTTATTTTCATAACTTTTGCTTTAACATCAGTTTTTTTTGCAGGAAAACTCGGCTATAATATAGAAAATATCCAGGAACTTTTATTGGAATATTATTACACTTCTATACTGATTTATATAATTTTAATTTCAATTGCCTCTGCAACTACTTTGCCTATTAGCATAATAGCTATTCCAGGAATTCTCGTCTTTTCATTTTGGTCTGCAGTTTTGTATGCTTTTGTCGGAATTCTACTAGGAGCAATGTTTGTCTTTTTCATATCAAGATATTTCGGAAAAAGTTTTATTAAAGAATATGTTGAGTTAAAAGGTGGAAGATTAAAAAAATTAAACGAAATTGTAGAGGAAAGATCTTTCAAGATGATTATTTTGTTGAATTTTGTTTATTTTTTTCCATCCAATCTTGCTCACATGGTTGCAGGCTTAACCAAAACACCTTTCCATAAATTTCTTTTTGCCACATCAGCTGGAAATTTTGCAAATTTTTTGGCAGTAGTCATCTTAGTTCAAGGAATTGTTTATCTAAATTATTACTACATTTTTTCCTCAATTCTAATTTTAATTTTAACAACACTTTTGCCACTTTACTTTTATAGAAAACATGTTAGGGATATAATTATTTTAGCATATAGCGAAGAAACCTACAAGAAATTGAAAAAAGCCAAAAGAGAATTCAAAGAAGAAAGAAGAGCATTAGGTGTTTAAGAGACAAAATACAGAGAAAAGCTTTTAAATCAAGTCAACGAAAAATCCTAATGAAGAGGATGATTTTTGATTCTAGCGGAAAAATTACGTCAATTGATGGAAAAGATATTGAAAAAATTGAAGAAATGAATTCAAATCTTGCAAGATTTGAGAAAACCCATCTTAAGACGTCTGATTCACTTTCTTTTCTTAAAGATGAAAAGCTTTCAGGATTTTATGACAGCCGTTTCTGGAGTCTTTATTCAGATGGTAAGAAGCTTGAACCTTTAAAATTTTCAAATGGAAAATCACAGGAAGATATTGTAAGAGAAGTAGTTGAATTAATAACAAAAGGGACTAAAGTAATTTTTATTCATGGGGTTTGCGGAACAGGCAAATCTGCAATAGCTCTTAATATAGCCAGAGTTTTAGGACGGGCTTCTATAGTTGTTCCTGGAAAAAGTTTGCAAAAACAATATGAAGAAGATTATATGGTTGATAAATATGTTTTAAAACACAACGGAGATAAAATGAAAATTGCAATTATTACTGGAAGAGAAAATCACGACTCAATAATAGAGCCCGGAGTTTCTTGCGCCGATCCTTTTTTGCCAGATACTATAAACATAACAGAGAAAAATTTTGGAAGGATAAAGGAGTATTACGATGAGAACTCTTTTATAAACAGCAGAGAAATGCCGGAATTAAAAGAAATAAAGAGAATTTCGATTGCTCCTGCAAATCCACACTGGAGCCCGATTATTCCTGCAGATTTTGAGCTTTATCAACTAAGAGACGCGAAAAAAATAAGATATAAAGGAATGGAAGGAAGAGACTTTATTTTTTATCACAGAAAACCAGGATGTTCTTATTATGACCAATATCTCGCATATATTCTGGCTGATACAATTATATTTAATTCAGCTAAATATAAGCTGGAGTGTGAGATGGGAAGAAAACCCTATACAGATGTAGAAATTATAGATGAAGCAGATGATTTTCTTGATAGTTTATCAAATCAGTCAGATATTAATTTGATGAGGCTCTCTTCTTCTTTAAAACTGATTAAATCCGAATCAAAAAAAACAGAAAATACGATAATGGAAATATTAAATCTAATAGATCTTGAGGAGAAGAATAAAAAAGCTCTGGGAGTTGATAAGGATAAAATATTCAGAATAGAAGAGACAAAAATATCTGAAATTCTTGATGCCATTTCAAAAAATTCTGAATTAGAATCAGAGATTTTACTTGATGAAACTAATTATGCAAACAGAATTATTGAAGCAGCAAAAATTTTTAAAAATAATGAAGAGGTTTATGTTACTTTCAGAAAAAAAGACGATGCTCTTCATGCAACTCTTATTACAACAAATCTTGCCAAGAAAGTTGAGGATATTGTTTTAAGAAATAAGGCAATTGTTTTCATGTCAGGCACATTACATTCAGAAGATGTTTTAAAAAATATTTTTGGAATTTCTGATTTTAAAATAGTTGAAGCTGAAACAATAAATCAGGGAAGCGTAGAAATACAAAAGACAGGCAAGGAATTTGATTGCAAATATTCAAATTTCTCCTCAAAAATATTTTCTAGAAGAGAGTATTTTAACGCTCTTTCACTATGTTTGGAAAAAGCAAAGAAGCCAGTCTTAATTCATGTTAACGCCTTTGAAGACCTTCCTAATAAAATAGAAATAGAAGAATATAACATTACAAACATTATTTCTAGCGATAAATTAAAGGAAATTCAAAACGAAGACAAGATTGGAAAAAGAGTGCAGATGTTTAAAGAGGGTAAAATAGAGTTCTTGTTTACTACCAAGTGTAATAGAGGAATAGACTTTCCAGGAGAAACTTGTAATTCAGTAATATTTACCAAATATCCAAATCCAAATGTAAATAATGTATTCTGGAAAATTCTTAAAAAAACTCATCCATCTCATTACTGGAGTTTTTATAAAGACAGGTCAAAAAGAGAATTCTTGCAGAGAATATATAGAGCTGTTCGCACTCCTGATGATCATGTTTATATCCTATCTCCTGATTCAAGAGTTCTTGATAGTGTCAGAGAATTTCAGATTAATGGAAAGATTAAATAAGTACTTTTGCCTTCACTATTACAGAAAAAACCACATACTAAAGTGTGTAGTAACACAGAAAGATATTGTGATATATAATATTCCTCAACATAAATTTTTATATAATCTTATTTTTTTGAAAAATATCCAGAACAAGCGTCTTATGAGCCAAGAGAAATAAGATGATTTATTTGCTTTAGTTTTAAAAACTTCTGTTTATACAATTATAATTATTTTTGTCGATAACTTTCAGAGAATGTATCTTAAAAATATAGAATAGACAATTAGCTTTATAAGTCGTAATTATTTATTAATTTCAAGCCCACGTGGCCCAGTGGTACGGCGCAGGTTTGCTAAATTGCATCAAAAAACTATAGTTGTAAATAACCTGTTTCCGCAAGGATTCCCAGGTTCGAATCCTGGCGTGGGCGTTCTTGTTACATGAAGAAGAATAAACAAATTAATTTTAGCAAAACCTTTATTAATTTCTCTTAACTTTTTTTGATATGGATGATATTATTGAATATTCTCTCACTGAAATTGATAAAGGCATACCATTTGATTATAAAATACCGGAAAGAATTGAACATTACGAGAAATGTATTAAATTTTATCAAGAAAGTAATAGAGGGTTAAGCGTGGAAGAAAGAAAAGGAATAATTGTTTGTTTAGCAGCTAAAATATTGCGTTTAGAAAGGATAATAAATGATTATTAAAAAACAAAACATAAAATTTATATTCTTATTTTCTTTGTCAAGTTAATGAAATACCAAAAAGCCACATTTGGAGCAGGATGTTTTTGGCATGTCGAATATGCATTTTCAAAAGCTCCAGGAGTTATATCAACAACTGTAGGATATATGGGAGGCAAAACTAAATCTCCAACATACAAAGAAGTATGCACAGACAAGACAGGACATGCAGAAGTCGTTCAAGTAATATTTGATACAAGAAAAATAGACTACAAGAAACTTATTGAAGTCTTCTGGAAAATTCATGACCCGACTCAATTAAATCAACAAGGCCCTGACGTTGGCACACAATACAGATCAGTAATTTTCTATCATAACGAAAAACAAAAAACAGATGCAATTAAATCAAAAAACAAAGAACAAGAAAAGTTGC
>CAYIIQ010000037.1:0-6282 GCA_964363545.1 Candidatus Woesearchaeota archaeon
TGTTGACACACATGTTTTTCAGCTATCAAGAAAACTTGGATGGACAAAGCATAAAAAGCCAGAAAAAATTGAAGAAGATTTAAAAAAAATTTTTCTGAGAAAATATTGGCGAGAAATTAATCCTATCTTAGTAAGATTTGGAAGGAGTTATAGAGGAAAAAAGCGAGAGGAGATTTTGAAGAGTGTGAAAAGGATGAAGTAAGATTATTTTCTTTAGTTAGTGAGTTAAGACTGGACTTTTTTCTCTGATATGTGGAATTAAAATATTCACTTTTTCTTCTATTTTGTTATCGGAAATGTTAAATCTAATAGCATCCATATTTCTAAAATTAATAATCTGCACTTTTATTTCTTTTATTTTAGAAATTTCTATCATTTTTGAGAAAATTTTTGAAAGAACTTCTGAAACATTCGTAATCTGGATAGCAACCAAATCACCTTTCTCATCAAAATCCAAGATAAAATCTCCCAATTCCACTGCTCCAGACGATTTTTTCCCTTCTGAATAAATGAATAAATCGTCGTTTTCAGAATCATAATCAAAATTAAATTTTTCCATTTTAACCTATTGTTCTTTGCCAATCTCTATTTATTTTAATAATTGTTACTATAATAAGCTTTCGATTTAACACTAAAATATATCTATGATAAATGTGTTTTGAATAGGCAAAATAACAGTCATATTTTTCTTCGTCCTTCTTTTGTGCTTCCTGTTTCTTAGCATAAACAAGTCTTATCGGATTAATTATATTTTCTTTAATTTCATCTAAATCAATATTCCTAGTAAATGCCTGTAATTCTGCATGCTTTGTTATAATAATATCTTCTTTTCTATATACTCTCAGTTTTTCTTTTAGTTTATTCAATCCCATTTTAAATAATAGAAAAATTGTTTTTAAATATTTTTTTCCTTGCTATTTAAAATAAAATCGGAAGAAGTAAATTATATAAAGCTAATTCCTCTCTTCCAACTCTTCTCTTAACTCTTTCATCTGATTTTCTCTTTCTTTCTTATAAAGTTCTTTGTTATCATTAAATTTTTCAATTATTGTTGAAGCATAACTTCCACCGATAAAATGCGGAAGAATAACATAATCTGCGCCTTCTTTATAAAGTCGAAGAGCATCAGAAACATGCTCTGCTGTCAGAATAACGACTGTGTTACTTTTTATTTCCTTCAAATAGTTTAATATTAAAGAGTTTGTTTCATAATCTGGAACAGTTGAAATTACAATTTCTGATTTATTTATCTGCAAATTTTTTAAAAATTCTGTATCATCTGCATCTCCGTAAATACATTTAATCCTTCTAGCAGAAAGTTTCTTAATTATCTCTGGATTAAAATCTACAATAATATAATTCTTTTTTAGTTTAAGAATTGATTTAAGCAAAGAATAACCTGCCCTATTACAACCGAAAAGTATAACCTCAAAATTTTCCTTCTTACCAGTCTTATATTCATCAACTTTTCTGCCTTTTCTCTCAAAAATTGTCAGATAGCCAGAAAAATATGTATAAATTTTTTCAGAGTACATTATAAAATAAGCTGAAGCTGCAATTGTAATTAAGCCTATAAAAGTAACAAGAGAGAGTATTTCATTTGTTAAATGACCTATAGTAACTCCTACAGAAATTAAAATTAAAGAAAATTCACTTATTTGAGCTACAGTTAAGCCCACTAAAAAACTATTTCTTTTAGTGTAACCAAGCATTCCCATTAATATAATCAAGATAAGAGGATTACCTATTAAAACAAATAAAGAAAAAACTATAATAGGAATTGAATATTGACTTATATTAGAGAAAGTCATTTGAGAGCCAAGAAAAATAAAAAACAAGACAATGAAAAAGTCTCTTATAGGAGTCATTTTAGAGCTGATCTCATATCTGTAAGGAGATATTGCAAGTGAAATGCCTGCCAATAATGCACCAATTTCAAATGAAGAATTTAGATAGTAAAAAATTGTTGCAATTAAAAGACACCAAGCAACTGAAAACAAAAGCAAAAATTCTTGAGACTTCGCAATAACTTTTGTTAAAGGCGGAAGAATATAAATACTTATTAAAAATAAAACTCCTAATGAAATAATGCCTTTAACAAGGGTTGAAAAAATTAAGCTTTCTAAATTAACACCATTTGAAATAGAAGAGATTACCATTAAAATTAAAATTGCAATTAAATCTTGAACTATAAGAAAACCTATAGAGATTTTCCCATATAAAGTTTCTAAGTCTCTTTTGTCAGACAAAAGCTTTGCAATTATTATTGTACTACTAAATGTAAGAGCAACTGAAATGTATGTTGAATTAATTGTCGACAGGCCAAGAGCTCTACCAATAAAAAAACCAATCAGAGCTGTGAATACAAATTGACCAACTCCTGTAATTAAAGAAACTTTACCTAAATCTTTTATTATTTTTGGATTTAAACTTAAACCAACCATAAAAAGAAGTAAAGCTATTCCAATTTTTGCAAATGTTGTGATAGTATCACTTTGATTAAAGAAATTTAGAAAAGCTGGTCCAACAACAATTCCTGTTAATATGTAGCCAATAATAAGGGGCTGTCTTAAAATTCTCATTAAAAAAGAGATTAAAGTTGCCAGTAAGATGACTAAACTAATTTGTATAAATATTTCTGTAGCCATTTTTTCCTCTTTTAAAAACAAATATTCTTCTGGTTTTAAATTTAACTTAAATTGTTTATAGTTGAAATATTAGATAGATTATAATTAGTAACTTTTGTATTTATTGATTTCTTATTTTTTATTAATTTGCATCTCTTAAAAAACTATTGTAAACAAGAATTCACTAACTTTCATCATCTGAATAATTTTAACTTTAAGTTTATTAATAGTTTCAATTTTTTTAATTATTTGATAAGTCTTATTTTGATAAATTTTTATTTTTTGCATAGAATATCAACTCTTTACTTCTGTAAGCATCAATAATTACAAGTATATAAGCCAGAACAAGCGGGCCTATAATTATCCCTGTTATTCCAAAAGCAATTAAACCTCCAATCATTCCTACAACAACTATTCCAGTCGGCACTTTGGTTTTTCTTGAAACTATATAAGGCCTTAAAATATTATCAACCCAAGACACAATGGTTGCGCAGTATATTAAAAGAATTATTGCTGAAACAGATTTTCCTGCTAAAAAAAGATAAATTACAGCAGGAATCCAGATAACCCATGCTCCTAAAACTGGAATTATTGCTGTAAAAATTGCGACAACTGTAAGTAATAAAGCTCGAGGTACTTGAAAAATAAAAAGGCCTATTCCAGTTAATACTCCTTGTAAAATTCCTACAATAATAAAACCGAAAATAATAGAATTTGTCATATCTTTAAACTTTTTTGTTAGTTTATTCTCTACTTTAGGCGGAAATGGTGACAAACTTAGAATATATTCCTTTAAAGCTTTTCCATCTCTCATTCCAAAAAAGAAAACAAAAAAAAATACAACTCCCTTCAATAAAAGAACAGGCAAATCAAGAAAAGCTTTTGAAACAAAGCCAAGAACTTTGTTAGACAAATTAGATAATGCATTGCTAGTTGAGGCTACAAATTCTTTTGCAATATCGGTTTGAGCAAATTGTGGAAGGTTTTCTGAGATAAATTCTCCAATATCAATTTTAGATAGGAAAAAGTAGGTACTGAAAATCTGTTTTACTAGTATGGGCAACAAAAACCAGGCAGGTATAAAAAAAGCAAATAAAATCAGAATTATTATAATTAGAGCTGAAGTATTTTTTTCTCTTACTATTTTTAAAACAAAATTGTATATTGGGTAGAAAATATATGCTAAAAGTAAGCCAAGGATTACTGGAATTATTATTGGTTTTAGAATTATGACAGCTAATACTATTAGAAACAGCGAAAATGCAAGAATAGATAAGTTTTTAAATTTATTTTCTTCTATCATGAATTAGAATAAACTCTTATGTTTATAAATTTTAGTAGATGGTATGTTTTATAAAAAATGTTGTTGAAGGTGAAATAGATGACAAGACACACTCACAATTTGTTAAATTTGGAAAAGGAGAATACAAGAATAGAGCGGTTTTAAATTGCAGAAAAGGAAGCTCTATAAGACTAAACTCAGGTTCTGAATATGCTAATGATTTTGTTGATCTTGTTTCTGAAAATGTAAATGTTATATTTTCTGGGATAATTCTGTCTAAAGAGAGTATAAAAGAATTTTTAAATGTTGGCGAGTTGAAAAAATCTGAAATTTACTCTTACGAAGTCGAGGGAATTTCAAGCGAGGTTGTTAAAAAAATAAGCGAGAAAGCTTATTTTATGTTGTTGGACGCAGAAGGCGAGGGAATTTCTTTAAAAATTAAAAAGAAGCTGCCAAAACCTGGAAAATCTAAAAAGTCGAAGATTGACGATAAGTTTTGTGTTTTAGAAGCAGAGTTAAAATTTTGGTCGATGATAAAAGATGCATTTTTATGGGATTTACCTGATTTTAAAAAAGCTGTTGTGAGTCACGATTATATAATTGACGAGTTAATTGTACCGGAAAACGAGAAAGATTTTAAGAAAACAAGAGTTTTGGCAAAGAGAAAGGGCAAACTAATAAGAAATATTGAAGTTGATGGACAGAAGAAAAGTGTGGAAAGAAATTTTGTGGCATAGACAAAGATCAAAACACAACTTTTATAAAGCTAATTTTTCTTGGAAATTTGTTCACGGAATAGGGCAGGGTAAAATGTGGAAATTTTACAAACTTAAGTATAGATTACAATGGGAAAACGAAGTAAACCACGAAGTGGCAGCCTACAATTTTGGCCTAGAAAGAGAGCAAGAAAGTTTTTGCCTAGTGTGAACTGGAGTATTCTACAGGAAAAGAATCAAAATGCAAAACTTCTTGGTTTTATTGCCTATAAAGTTGGGATGGTATCTGCTCTTGTTAAAGATAACACGCCGAATTCTATGACAAAAGACAAAAGAATTTCTGTTCCAGTAACAATTCTTGAAGCTCCTCCTATCAAAATCTTGTCTGTAAGATTTTACAAAAATGGCCAGGTTATTTCTGAAATTTTTTCTGAGAATGTTGATAAAGAGTTAAGGAGAAAAATAAAAGTTATAAAGAAAAAACAAGAAAAAAGAATTGAGGATTTAAAAGATTATGATAATGTAAGAGTTATTATTTACAGCGTTGTCAAACAAACTGGAATAAAGAAGACTCCTGATATTGTTGAAATTGGTTTAGAAGGAACTTTGGAAGACAAGGTCAATTTTGTTAAGACGCATTTAAATAAAGAAATAAATTTAGCTGGAATTTTTAAATCAGGACAGCTGGTTGATGTGAGAGGTTTGACAAAAGGAAAGGGCTTATCTGGACCTGTAAAAAGATTTGGCATAGGATTAAAACAGCATAAAAGCGAGAAAGGAAGGAGAAGACCTGGAAGTCTTGGTCCGTGGCATCCCCATTATGTTATTTTTAAAGTACCAATGGCAGGCCAACTTGGAATGTTCTCAAGAATAAACTTTAATGCAAAAATTCTTAATATCGGAAAAATAGATGAAAAAAACATCAATCCGTCGGAAGGATTTCATAATTATGGTAACATTAAAACAAATTATATTATTTTAAGCGGAAGTGTTATTGGAGCAAAAAAAAGACAACTTCTTTTAACTTTTCCATTAAGAAAAACTAAAAAACAAGTAAATAAAGATTATGAGTTTGTAAATCTTATAAGATGAAAGGAAAAATTTTGTCACAGGAAGCGAAAGTTATTAAAGAAGTAGAATTACCTGAATACTTTTCGGCTCAAATACGAGAAGACATATGCCAGAAGTATTTTGAATCTGTGAAAAGAATTCAACCATATGCACCATTTTTCTTGGCAGGAAATCAGTATTCTGCAAGCGGAAAAATAAAACATTCAAGAAGAGCTTGGAAAACTGCATATGGACATGGAATAAGCAGGGTGCCGAGAAAAATATTTTGGAGACGTGGCACACAATTTAATTGGCAGGCTGCTACAGTTGCAAATGTTGTAGGAGGAAGAAGAGCGCATCCACCAAAAATCGAGCATTTTCTAAAAGAGAAAAAAATAAACAAAAAAGAAAGAAAAATTGCATTTGAATCTGCACTTGCTGCAACTTCTTCTATTAAATATTTAAAAAAAAGGTATTCTGAAATAAAAGATTTGAGTTTGCCATTAATAATAGAAAGTAAAGTTCTTGAACTAAAAACCAAGCTTTTTTTTGAATTTTTGAAAAAAATCTTGTCTGAAAATTTTGAGAGGGCATTACAAAAAAAGAG
>CAYIIQ010000038.1:0-2447 GCA_964363545.1 Candidatus Woesearchaeota archaeon
ATGATTTAAGTTAGTTATTTATTTTTAACCCTTAACAACCAACTCCAAACTCACTTCTACAAAAACCAAAAGATTTATAAATATTACGTAATTTCACGTAATATGGAAATTATAGGGAAAATTAGTAAAGGAAGCGCAATGGATCAGATATATATATCTAAAAAAAGATCTGATTTTAAAATTGGTAGCTACGTTATTATAAAGCCACTATACATAGAAAAAAAGTTAAAAGAGAAACTTTACTTCTACAACACTAGATTATTAGAACCGCTAAAATTAGAAATAATAAACGAAATAATACAAATTATAAATAAAGTAATAAAAAATGAAAATATAATTATTACGGGATCATTTTTAGATAAGGGGTTTAACTTTAATGACATTGATGTAATAGTAATAACTGAGATTAAATCCAAGAAAGATATTGAAAAATTCATAGAGAACAAAACAGAAATTAAAACACATATAATTCTAATAAATAATAAAGAACTAATGAAAGGGTTAGCAATAGATCCCTTATATCAAGTGATGTTAAGTAAGTGTGTAACTAAAAAAAGGTTTGTTTACAAAATAAAACCTAAACCTAATTATAAAATACTGGACTTACATCTTCTAAAAAGCAAAATATTAGTTGACAACTTTGACAATCTTAATGGAAGTGAAAAATACAATTTGATAAGGAACATGGTTGCAATATCCTTATATTTGAGAGATAGAAAAATTACTAAAGATAAAGTAGATTCAGAAATAGAGAAACAACTTAATATAGATATTAAAAAGATAAAACAAAATATTATAGATAAGAAACATTTTGTAAGAAAATACAAAATTATCTATAACAAAACATTCAATAGAATTATGGAAGGAATAAAAAATGGTCCAAAATAGGAAGAAATTAATTGAATTATTTATAGGAAATATCTCAAACTATGTTGTTCATAGAATTTTAGAAAATGCAATTGAAAAGGAAGAAATGGCTGATAAATACAGAAAAGAATCAATAACAAGTTTTGATATAGCAAATAAGTATAGAGAAAAAATTAATCCCATACATTCTAGTTTCCCAGAGAAGAATGGCCTTTATATGAAAGACAAAATAATTAAAAAAGTAAAGGCAGAATTGCAAATAAGAATTTTAAAAGGTTATCAAAATATCAATCTAAATATGATAGAAGAAGAGGTTAATAGAATCTTAAAGGATATGGGTATTTCCTAACATTCTACCTAACAACCAACTCCAAAACTCTATCAACTTTTGTAGGAGAATAAATCCTAACTATTCCAACTTTATCAACCGAAGGCAAAAGATCTCGCTTAATAACTCTGTCGCCTCTAATCCACAAGATTTCTAAATCTAAATGTGTGTCTTTATTCCAGAAAATTTCTTCTCGTGGAGTTTCGAAAACAAAAAGCATGCCATCAGCATCTAGATTATAAATTCCAGACAGTCCCTTTAATCTTTCTTCTTCAGAATCTGCAACATAAACGCTAAAATTCTGGCCTTCAATCTCATATTCCACAATTTCAGAATTTACTTTTGAATTTTGCAACACTTCATCTTGATTGGAAGATTTATTAAAATCTATGAAAAAAATATAAGTGAAAAAAACGGTTAATAAAAGAATTACTAAAAATATAATCGTAAAAATAATTTTAAGATTTAACATAACAAAAAAATAAAACTCATAAATTTAAACTTTACCATCATCTAAATAATAAAATAGAATATTAAAACTTAAGTCTAAAGTTACTATTTCATACTCTAAGCAGCTTTTCGCCCAAGATGAAAAACTTTAGAAAAAAAGTCCTTAAATTTAGATGGTGCATTGCCGTAACCGTTTTGATAGTTTAGATTACTTCCATTTTCTTCGTTATCCATTCTCGTAGATACATATTCCTTAAAAGGAACAGCTGGTGCATAAGATTTACCCTGAATATGATACTCTCTTTTTTCAACAGGTAGTAAATTACCTTCTTCGTCAAGAATTCCTATTCTTCTTAACAAGTTTTTTCTATTTGCTGACATGCTCTCACTCTCATAAGCTCGCCTCTCTTCTAATTCATCTCTGACGCGTGTGGGAATAGAATTTATTATTATCGACCTAGAAATTTCATTTCTAACTTCAACTTTTTCTCCACTTAAAAGCTCATAAAGTTGCCTGTTAGTCATTCTTCCAACATTTTCTCTTTCACTTAAATCTTTTTCAACATACAACCCTCTTTTAACATCTCGTACAGGAACAGGAGGTGTAAGATAAGCGTGATAATAATCTTTGATTCTTTCTTCAACAGGAATTTCATTTCCATCTTTATCTTCAAGTCTTATTCTTCTTCTTAGAATTCTTCGATTTTCAGACATTTCTTCATATGGTTCTTCTATTCTTCCATTATTACTTACTTCAGGTTCTTGAGTTGTTGCCTGATTTCTCCTGCCGAATATTCGAGTT
>CAYIIQ010000038.1:2547-6097 GCA_964363545.1 Candidatus Woesearchaeota archaeon
ACTTACTTCAGGTTCTTGAGTTGTTGCCTGATTTCTCCTGCCGAATATTCGAGTTGTTTCATATCCCAATCCACGTTCAATAGTACTAAGTGGCACAAAACCATCTTCTCCCCCAATAAAGTCTCTAGTGTTTCCGCCTCTTCTATCCCTTTTACTTGTTAATAATCCATATAGTTGTCCATTTGTCATTCTTCCAAAATTATTTGTTCCTCTTCCATTATTACTTACTTCAGGTTCTTGAGTTGTTGCCTGATTTCTCCTGCCGAATATTCGAGTTAAAATACCCATATAAAATCTTATTAGGTTTAACTTATAAGCTTTTAGGTTCTCAAGTATAGTTAATAATTTACTACTTAGATTGTATAAATTTATATACTTTCGTCAGCTTTTTCTTAGTAAATAAAAAAAATATTACAATAAAGATTTTATAGCTATTTGTGGTGTAGGTATTTCAGATTATCTTGGTAAATCATATTTTATTAATAACAACCTTTAAAAATCTCCTCTAACTGAAATTTCATATGTTAAGATTATGCTACAGAGGTAAAAATGATACGCCAGCCAATAATAACTGTGTGTGGGCATGTAGACCACGGAAAGACGAGCTTACTCGACAAACTTAGAGGCAGCTCTGTTGCAGAAAAAGAAGCTGGCAGAATAACACAAAAAATTTCTTTCACATTTTTTCCTGCTGAAAACATCAAAAAAGGTTGTTACTTAATAGACAAGTATGGAATTCCTCTAAAAATTCCTGGCTTTCTTTTTATCGATACGCCAGGACACCAAGCATTCACAAATTTAAGGAAAAGAGGCGGAAGTCTTGCGGATTTGGCAATTCTTGTGATTGATATTAACGAAGGAATAATGCCTCAAACGGCCGAAGTCTTACAAATTTTAAGAGCAAATAAAACCCCTTTTATTATAGCATTAAACAAAATAGATGCTATTTCAGGCTGGAGAAAACAAGATGAAGACTTAAAAAAAAGCCTTGAATTACAATCTTCAAGAACAAAAGAAATTTTCCAAGAAAAATTTTATCAAATAGTAGCAGCTTTAGAAAGTCACGGTTTCAAGTCTGAGTTATTCTACAATGTAACTGACTATACAAAAAAACTTGTTTTAGTTCCTCTCTCTGCGAAAACAGGAGAAGGAATCCCAGAACTTCTTATGGTGATGTGTGGTTTAAGCCAAAAATTTCTGTCAAATCAATTAAGTTTAGGAGAAAAAGCAAAAGGAGTTATTTTTGAAATAAAAAAAGAAAAATCAATGTTTTATGTAGAGGCGGTAATATATGATGGTAAGCTGAAAGCTGGAGATGAAATTGCCATTGCCTCGTTTGACAAAACGATAATAACAAAAATCCGGGCTTTAGAAGAACTCTGTTCCCTTTCCGACAAATTCGAAACAACTAAAGAAGTTAAGGCAGCAACTGGAATAAGAATGCACTTAACAACAAAACAAGACATTCTTCCTGGAATGCCTTTCCAGATTTACGAAGAAAATCTTGCAGAAGTAGAAAAGGAATTTAAAAAAGATTTAACGCAGATAAAAACAGATAAAGAAGGAATGGTTGTCAAAGCAGACAATCTCGGCGCTCTCGAAGCTCTGTTAACATTATTAAAACAATCAAACATAAAAATTCTAAAAGTTGGTATAGGAAATATAAACAAATCAGACATTGTAACAGCAAAGGCAAGTCTAGAAAAAGATCCGCTTAATGCTATAATTCTTGGTTTTAATGTAGAAGTTGATGAAGAAGCAAAAAGCTTTGAGAACGATGTGAAAATTATAATAGATGAAGTCGTTTACAAACTAATAGAGAACTTGGAAAAATGGCAGGACGAAAAAAGAAAAGAAATAGAAAGAGAAAAACTGCTTGGACTGGCAAACATCAGCAAAATTGAAATTTTGTCTGAACATGTATTCAGAAATTCAAAACCTGCAGTTTTCGGTGTAAGAATTATTGCGGGCAAGCTTACAACCGGAACTATCTTGATAGATGAGAATGGAAAAAAAGTTGATAAAGTGAAGTCAATTCAGTCTCAAAACTCTTCATTGAAAGAAGCTAAAACTGGAATGGAAATTGCAATCTCGCTTCCAAACATAACTTTTGACAGGCAGTTAAAAAATTCAAGATTTCTTTATTCTGAATTAAGCGAAAACCAATTCAGAGATTTTAAGAAAAATAAAGATTTATTGTCAAGCGAAGAACTGAAAGTTTTGCAAGAAATTGCACAGATAAAACGAAAGGGAAAAATTACCTGGGGCATTTAGAGAATAGAATCATAAATCTCTCTAACTACATCATTTAAGGTATGCCTACCTTCTCTAAAAATTTCCCAAAATCTTTCTTCTAGTTTTTCTCTATCTAAACTATATTTTTTAGATAGATAATCACGGACACAAGTAAAATAGGATGTATCAATATCAAAACGTTTTTGTAATTCAAGAAGAGTCATGCTCTCATCAATTTCTTTAGCATCAACTTCTAAAATTTCACTAAAGTAATTAACAAAATCTTCTAAAATCTCGTTTTGAGAAGTTTGAGACTTATGAACCTTAGCTACCATCTTTCTGAAAGATAAACTAAGTTTAAAAATATTTTTGCTTTAGATTATATATTATCTTAATTTAATCAATATCAACTTGAACTTCTATTAATACCTTTCCTTCATTAATAAATCTAATATATTCTTAACTTACACAACAAAAAAAATCAACTCACAAAGCTTTAAAAATCCTATGACAATTCTAACAGAATGACAACAACACAGATCATTATAGCAACACTCGCTATTGTTATATTAATCGATGGATTGCTTCTAACTTTATTTCCCGAGCAGATAAAAAGAACTATAAGAGAAATGTTTAAAAGCAGAAAAAAGATAGTAAAAATTGGCTTGATTGAAATAATTCTGGCATTGTTAGTATTATTTTTAATGAGTCTAAAATGAGCTTCAAAATAAACATAAGCAAGAAAGATGGAAAAACTTTCAAACTTGAAACAGACAGAGAGTTTCTTGTTGGAAAAAAGATAGGCGAGACTATAGATGGGAGCGAGTTAACACCAGAACTTTCTGGCTATGAACTTGAAATAACTGGCTTAAGCGACAAGTCTGGCCTGCCTGCATTGAAAAATGTTGAAGGACAAGGTCATAGGAGAGTTCTTTTAACTTATGGAAAAGGTCTTAGAAGAAAGCCGAAAGGTTTATCAAAAAAACCTGTGAGAAGACCGAAAGGTTTAAGATTAAGAAAAACTGTATCCGGCAACACAATTTCTCGTGATATAGTTCAGATAAATACAAAAGTAAAAAAAGAAGGCCAGAAAAAATTAGAAGAAATTTTTCCCGAGCAAGTTAAACAAAAAGAAGAGAAAACAGAACAAAAAGCTGAAATAAAAGAACAAAAATAAAAATCCAAAAGGAGAAATAAAAATGCCAGAGAAAAATGTAAAAAAAGGAAAGAAACCACATAAGAATAAACCAACAAGTCAGAAGTGGAAAAAATATAAAATAGAAGGAAATAAAATCGTAAGAGAGAAAAATTGTCC
>CAYIIQ010000039.1:0-6023 GCA_964363545.1 Candidatus Woesearchaeota archaeon
CTTGTATGTTTCCATCTATTTAAATCTTTCGTCAAATTGTTCTGTTAAACTTATTATTTATACCTTTTAATTTAACAGAACCACTTAGAAAAACATTTAAATATCTCCAACTCTTTTTAATAACATGTCGTCTATTGAAGAGATAAGTAAAATCATAGAAGAAATAACGAAAAAAGAAGGTCCTACAGAAGAACATAAACTCATCTATCAATCTCCTTCTGAAAGTCTCGAGCCAGTTTATTTCTGGATTCTTGATTTATTCAATAACATGACAGGAGGCAATGTAGAAAAGCTTATCGACAATTTTACTTCTTCACCTGGCTCTGGTCACTTTTCAGAGCTAATGGGAAAAGCAACAAGAATGCAAGAAGAAGCAATGAAAATCATGGCAACTGTCAATACGGTAATAAGAAGCATAATAAATATAATTTACGACTTAAAAGAATTTGAAATAAGACTAAGCCATTATAAAGCTTCAAAAGACAAAGATCCTCAAAGGGCAGAAGCTGGCTTGCTTGCTTTAAAGCAAATCTGGATGGACAGTGTTGACATTAAAAGAGGAAGAGGAGGCATAAACTTATTAGTTCAAGACTTGCAATTTGTAACTTTAAGAGATGCTTTTATGGTTGCTAAATCAGCAGAAGATGTTGACAAAATTGACTTAAATGATAGAGTCAAAAGAATTTTAAAGCCGAGAATTGCAGAATTTTTTGAATGGGTAGACAGAAGCGAAAAAGAGTTACAAAAAAGATATGAAATTGAAAAGACTTATTTGAAAAGTCAAGTCAATGCTTTAAAGTTATATTCAAGATGGGCAAAACCTTATTTAAAGGCAGCTGTTGAGCTTGAGCAGAAAGATTTTGGAAGAGAACCAGCTTTAGTCAGAGCATTCAATACAATCCTACTCGAACTCGCTCTCCTAGGCAAAAGAGAGGTAAATTTCCAGCAGGCAGTTATCGATAAAAAGCTTCCAAGATCTTTTGAAAGAATAAAGTTGAAAAAGAGATACTATTCTTGTATTTTAGTAGATTTCTATTTCAGGGGAATTCCTCAAAGAGTTGGCCAACACTATGCATTTGGTGGAAGAGCTGAAGTTATTTTCAGAGGCTATGCATTAAACGAAGACGAATTAAAAATGCTTTATAAAAAACTCGATGAATCTGATATCAGTGAAGCACTAAAACTTGTGTCAGGAGCAACTGAAGAAAGTCTTGATAAAATAAAAGAAGATGTAGAATATTTTTTAAAGGAAGAAAAAAAAGAAGAAAAACCAAAATCGACAGATCCTTTCTCAGCATTATTCAGCATTTTCAGAAAACAAGAAGCCGAGAAAAAAGTTGAGGAGATAGGAAATGTTAAGTCTGATAATTACGTAGAAAAAATTGTAAGAAAAATTGCAGAAGAAGAAGCCAAAAAAATCTGTTTTAATCTATTCGACATTTATAAAAAAGCTCACGGCATGGCTTCTCACCCAGAACCCTTCTGGTAAAATTTTAGATTTTTACAACAAATTAGTACTAAACCTAACAAAATAAAAGTATATACTCAAAATATATATTAATATATATACTATCTAGAATATATATTAGATAATCAAATTTCTTTTAAAGAAAGATTCCTTAATAAAATTGATTAAAAATGGAACAAAGAAAGTTGATAAAACTTGGGAACTCAAGTTTTGCAATTGCTCTGCCAAAAAACTGGGTTGAAAAATCTGGGTTGATAAAAGGTGATAGAATTTTTCTCGAGCAGAATGTAAATGGGGAGATTATTGTTTCTTCCGAATTTAAAAAACCGGGTAGTGAAAAAGAGATTGTGTTAAATATCGAAAGTAAAACTAAAGAAGAAATAAAAAGAGAATTTACAAGCAATTACATAAAGGGTGGAAGCGTATTTATTTTTAAAGGAAAAGTTAACGATGAAATTAGTAAATATATCAAAGAGATGGTTAAAGAATATCTAAGTTGTGAAATAATTGAAAAAAAGAATGAAGAGATTATTGTAAAGGACCTCTTTAATATAGTAGAGCTAAATGTTATTAATTCTATAAAAAGAATGGATAATAACATAAGGGAATTATTTGATATAATTATTAAGGGTATTAAAGAAGGAAAGATAACAAAAAATTATGTAGAAGAAATAAAAAAGATAGATTTTGATGTTAATAAATTTTATTTTCTCAATTCAAGAATAATGATGATGGGATTTAGCAATCCTTCATTTATAGCAAAAATAAAACTTACTCCATTAGAATTATTCAATAGTTGGTGGCTGACATTTTATCTAGAGCAAATAGGAGATGATTTAAAAAGTATTACAAAAAAAATAGGGGTGGAAAGATTTAACAACAAATTAAGAGAGATACTTGTCCAAATTTTAGATAGTTTACAAAAAAAATATCAATCTTCCTTAAAAATTTTCTACGATAACAAAAGTGAGGAAGCATATAAGTTGATGGGTGATAAAAAGATAATCCAAATATCTGAAAGTTTGTATAAAACTTCTTGGAAACTTTACCGCCATATTAACGAAAGTGTAATAAGAATTGATAGAGCAATATATCAAATAATTAAAATAATTTCTTATATGAAAGATGAAAATGGAAGAAAAACAGCTTGATATGTATGGGGATTTGAAAATTCTTTATGTGGGTGGAAGAAAAGCTTTAGCAGATATCTTCCCAGGAATAGGAGAGATTGAATTAGATGAAAAGAGAACAAGCTTAAAATTGGATTTTGGAGTTGGAAATCCGTCTACACATCACTATTCAGCAGAATTTCCTTCGAAAGATGGGAAGAGAATCTTTATAATAAATGGCAGATATCACAATACAACTCCTCCTACTTACAGAGGAGAGGTAAGCCCTTGTAAAAAATTATATCTTTCATACAAGTTTTTACATGAAGCTGGAGTTGCAGTGCCACATGTTGCTTTTTACCCTGAGATACCTCAGTGGCTTTTCACAGAAAATATACCCGGCGAAACACTAGGGCAAATAATAAAAAAACATCAAGACAGAGTTATAAACGAGTTGCATAGCCTAACAAAATCTCTACCTTACTTCCATATTAGAGCAGGAAGAAGTGTTGATACTTTAACAAACGAAGAAGCAAGCAGATTATTCTGGTCGAGAAGTACTATGGAACAATCAAGGGATTTTTTGGAAGTTTTATTAGGCCAAAGAGGAGATTTAGATGATATAACAAGACTTTATCTACTGATAGTAAATGAAGCAATAGACGGAGATACGGTTTGTCATGGAGACTTAAGTCCGGATAATATAATAAAAAGAGAAGGTAGAGGAAGTTATTGGTATATAGATCCTGAACTTAAACTAAGAAACAAATTTTTTGATATAGGAAGCCTCTTAGGATATTTAGGTTGTGTGCAAGATGATTACAGTAAACTCGCAACTTCATATTTAACAGGAATGATAGATGCAAGAGTACAATTAGAAAAGGATAAATTAAAAGAAGGAGTAAACGAGTCAGTAGTAAGAGAAAGTGCTTTTGAATTATCTGCTAATATGCTCCATGCCTCTCTCAGAATAATATCAAAAAGGAAAAGAAGAAACGAAGACTCTCAATCTTATGAAGCACAAAGAACAGCGATCTCCCAAATATTAGCAGCCTGGGAGAGTAGTCCAGGAGAATTTTTATTAAACAAAGAGGAACTTGAGAGAATAAAAAAATTTAGAGATTTTTATGAAAACCAAAGAGAAAATTCAATAGAAGATGTTTGCGTTTCTTCAAATCAAAATAGTTAATTGAAATATTATCGAAAAATCTCATAAATCAATTATACTTCACTATAATAAAATTTAAAAATCCAGATCTTAATTAATTTATGTTAAATTTTTAAAATTAAAGCTAAAAAATTCTAACAAAATGACAGAAAGACAACCAATTTTCATTTTGCCTGAGAGCGCCACGCGAATGATTGGAAAAGATGCGCAGAGAAACAATATTATGGCAGCAAGAGTTGTAGCTGACATAATAAAAACAACTCTAGGTCCTAAAGGAATGGATAAGATGCTTGTGAATTCTGTAGGCGATATAATAGTAACTAACGACGGTGTAACAATTTTAGAAGAAATGGAAGTAGAACATCCTGCAGCAAAAATGATGGTGGAGATAGCAAAAACTCAAGAAGACGAAGTCGGAGATGGGACAACAACGGCTGTCATGCTTGCTGGCAAATTACTTGAAAATGCAGAAAAACTTCTTGACCAAAAAGTTCATCCAACTGTAATAATCCGAGGCTATCGTCTTGCAAACGAAAAAGCTCAAAAACTTCTTGAAGAACTTGCGATTAAAATTAAAATA
Source organism: Candidatus Woesearchaeota archaeon (assembly GCA_964363545.1). Taxonomy (GTDB): domain Archaea; phylum Nanobdellota; class Nanobdellia; order Pacearchaeales; family GW2011-AR1; genus CAYIIQ01. Next base: position 4,326 of record CAYIIQ010000039.1, read on the forward strand.
GAAGATGACAAATTGCTGAGACAGATTGCAACAACTGCAATGACAGGAAAAGGAGCAGAAGCTGTCAAAGAAAAATTTTCTGATATTATTGTCAAAGCAGTTAAACAAATTTCAGAAAATAAGAAAATCGATTTAGGAAATATAAAAATTGAAAAATCAAAAGGAAACGGAATAGAAGACACAGAGCTTATAGAAGGAATAGTTCTTGACAAAGAAAAAATAAGCATAGACATGCCTTCGGCAGTTAATGACGCTAAAATTATTTTATTAGACGTTGCACTAGAAATTAAAGGCCCGGAAACTGAAACAAAAATTTCAATAAACACTCCTGACCAACTTCAGAGTTTTATCGATCAGGAAGATAAAATACTTAAAGGGATGGTGGCAAAAATTAAGGAAGTTGGAGCAAATGTTGTATTCTGCCAAAAAGGAATTGATGATATCGCACAATACTATCTTGCAAAAAACAAAATTTATGCATGTAGAAGAATTTCAAAAAGCGATATGGAAAAATTAGCACGAGCAACAGGCGCAAAAATTGTTGCAAATTTAAATGAACTTTCAAAAGATCAGCTAGGACAAGCCGAAGTTGTTGAAGAAATTAAGCATGGAGAAGAAGCAATGACTTATGTTCGAGGATGCAAAAACCCAAAAGCTTTAACAATTCTTATAAGAGGCGGGACAGAACATGTTATTGATGAAATGGAAAGAGCAATAAAAGATGGTTTAGGTGATGTTGCAGCTTCGCTAAAAGACGGGAAAATTGTAGTAGGAGGGGGAGCAATAGAAGTCGAGCTTGCAAAAGAATTAAGAAAGTTCAGCCAAGGCCTCGGAGGAAGAGAGCAACTTGCAGTTGAAGAATTTTCCTCTGCTTTAGAATTCATTCCTCTCACACTTTCAGAAAATGCCGGGTTAGATCCAATAGATACTCTGACAGAATTAAAAGCGAAACATGATAGAGGAGAAAAAAATGCTGGTCTTAACTTATTTACAGGAAAAATAGAGGACAATCTCCAAGCTGGAATAATCGAGCCTTCAAGAATAAAAACTCAAGCTATAAACTCTGCAACAGAAGTTAGCATGATGTTATTAAGAATAGATGATGTTATTGCTTCAGGAAATAAGTCAGGCGGGAATACAAGGAATTATGGAGGAAGTTACGGAGGCGAGCCAGAGATGGAGTAACTCCAAGATTCTCCTTTAATTCTCGAAAAATCTAACCTCTTTTCAAAGTAAAACCGAAACTTTTAAAAATAGTGCTTCTTCTTAAAATAAGAGTTGGATAGCCAATTTCGGGATTAGTCATTAAATTGACAGATTTTACAAATCAAAATCGATTCTGAGGAAGGTCCGCACACCACTTTTCAAATGAAAAGATAAAAAGTTATCTCTCGTAAGAGAGAGTGTCGCGAGGCACAGCTCCAGAACAGAAACGACACAGCTCTTGTTGAGCAATGAATCGTGAGAGAAGCTAAGAAACAAGAGAAATAATGAAACGGCTGACTTGACTGGTGCAACTTCAAACGAAGGCATAGTAGAATGTTGGCAAGTTCTGTTTGTCGATGAGACAAAGAACTACAGAATGCGGCCTATTTCCAACTCTTTTTCTAAATATTAATTTCTATATTCTAGAATAATAAACAAAAAAAATAAGAAAAAAAGCCAGCCTTATTCAGGCTGGCAGAAATAAAAAACTAA
>CAYIIQ010000040.1:0-3283 GCA_964363545.1 Candidatus Woesearchaeota archaeon
TATGAACCTCCAATCACTTGTACAAGAAGTAGGAAAAGATTTAGTAAACAAAGGATTTGCTATAAATTCAACAAGTTACTTTTCCTATGATGATGGTATTGGAATTTTTTTTGAGTATGCAGGAGATATTTGCGGTTTTCAAGCTTATATTATGGGGAGAAAAATGCAACAGTTTCCAGAAATAGAGTTTGAGTTTAAAATAGAAGGCAGCTTGAATCATGTGACAATGCGAATAGATTATGAAAATAGAAACAGGAGAAGAAAAGAAGAAGAATTTAAAAAATTCCTGCATTTTTTGAAACGCGAAATAAAACAATTCGACCTAAATAGAAAATGAAAAAAATAACTTATTTTCAGAAAAAATTATACGCAATTGTAAAAAAAATTCCGAAAGGAAAAACTATGACTTATGGAGAAATAGCAAGAAAACTGAAAACAAGTCCAAGAGCTGTCGGACAAGCATTAAAAAGAAATCCTTTTCCTATAAAAATTCCTTGTCATCGTGTTATCAATAGCAACGGAAAACTTGGCGGATATACTTTCAAAGGAAAATTCAAGCCTGAAATGAAAGAAAAATTACTGAAAAAAGAATTTACAAGAGTTTAAATAAAGTTTTATTTTAGTTAATTAACAAAAGAGAGTGTAAAATATTGTGTTAAATGTTCCAAGTTCGTTAACAAATTCAGTTGTTTTGTCTAGTCTTACATTTTTGATTTTATTTTTGTTAATTGTGTACTTTAGTTTGAAATCCCTAAAAATGCCAAGAAACAAAGCTCTAAAATTTTTCCTGATGACAGCATTAGTGTTATTGATATGGTTTAGTGCAGTCTTCCTGCTTGGACAGATTGGTTTTTTCGCAAAAAATCCGTTATTTGCTCCGAATATTATTTTTTCATTTCTAATACTTTTTCATTTTTTGAGAATAGCTTACCACTCAAAAACTGTACAAACTGTTACAGATGCAATTCCAGTTCCGTGGATTGTGGGTGTGCAGACATACAGAATAGTAGGAATTGGTTTCATAATTCTTTATACAAGAGGTTTGTTGCCGGCAGAATTTGCATTTTCAGCAGGAATTGGCGACATACTTGTCGGAGTAACTGCGCCTTTTGTTGCAATTTTATATTATTTAAAAAAATCTTATTCAAGAAAACTCGCAATAGCGTGGAACATTATTGGAATTGTTGATTTAGTAATAGCACTTAGCGTAGGAATCTTAGGATTTTCTAGGCCAGTGCAATTTCTTCACACATCTCCATCAACTGAAATTCTTTCACTGTTTCCTTTAGTCCTTGTCCCTCTTTTCGCCGTGCCCTTAGCACTTTTTTTGCATTTTTCTTCGTTAAGATTTTTGAGAAAGGTTAACAGAAACCTTTAAATATCACGTTAATATAATAAATTAAAATAAATTAAAGAGGTGAAAATGGCTTTAGAAACATACATGACATCTGGAGGGCCGATTTTACTTGGCGTGTTAATTGCATTAACTGAGCTTTTAAAATGGCCACGCTGGATACATTTTATTTGGGCGGTTTTAGCAATTGCTTGGGGACTCATTGCAGTAGTATAATTAGTATAAAAATAATCAATCAGAACAGATATTAACAACTATAATGGTAATTAATTCTCATAGAGAAAAGACTTTAAACTAAAACTTATAATTATGATGAAAAAAAGTTTTATTGGAATATTATTTTGTAATGGGAAATAACTTTTTAAATTCATTTTCACTATCTAAAGGATGAAAAAGGGTGGTATTGGAATAGTAATTGTAATCTTTGGAGTAATTTTGTTAGCTGGAATTTTTTTTAAAGAGATAATTACTGATACTAGTGATAGCGAGGGTGAGCAATTAACTGGAATCGGTTCAAGTTTGGGGCTGGGCAATCTTTGTTCTAGTGAAGAAGAATGCATTTCTTTTTGCCATAACAATCTAGGCAGATGTGAGAGTTATTGCAAAGAAAATAATAATGAGCTTTGTAGAATAATTTTTCCTACTCTGAGTCTTCCTTCATGTGCTGACAGGAAAGAGTTATTTACTGTATCACCTATCTCCTTTGAAGATTTGGATATTATTACTCCTTTAGGCAGTCTAAACCCTTCTGGCCACGTCTTTCCAACAGACCATATTTACATGAATGTCGAAAGAGACGAAATCTTAGACATGTCTAAGAGAGCTGTTGTAGTTTCTCCTGGAGAGATTTACATTACACATATAGCTTTAGTCGAACATATTTCTGCTAATCCGCCCTTTAAAGATTATGACTTAGGATTCTATCCTTGTAAAGAGATCTATGCAAAATTCGGACACGTAACATCAATTTCCGAAAAATTACAAGAGCAATTCGACCAGGCTTTTGGAGAATGTACGTCTTACAGTACAGGCGGAACTGATTTTAGGAGTTGCAGCAAAAAAGTCAATATAAAATTACAAGCAGGAGAAGAGATTGGAACAATTGGAGGATTTAGAGGAGCATCTATAGGACTTGATTTCTGGCTTGCTGATTACAGAAAAGAAAAGATCAGTTATGCAAACCCTTCTCGTTGGGGAGGTATTTCTTTTTATATTGCTTGCCCTCTTGACTATTTTACTGCAGAGGTTAAGGATGATTTATTTGCCATAGTCAAGAATAGAAGAACGATAGAACCAGTTTGCGGCACTGTTGAGCAGGACATTATTGGGAGAGCGCAAGGAACATGGTTTCTTACTGGAACTCAGTCAGGTGATTTCGAAGACCTTAACTTGGCGCTAGCGCATGATAATTTTAATCCTTTGAAGGGAGTTTTTTCTGTTGGAACATCTATAACTGGAATTAGTAGTAGTACTTACTTATTTGACCCACAATCTTCTGGTTATGTCAATAGAGATTTCAAAGATGTTATGCCCGGAAATATATATTGCTACGATTCTTTGACGAAGAAATTTGATAATCAGGCCTCGCCTTTCAGAATAATTTTGGAAATGACAAGTGATACGAATATTATAATTGAAAAACAGGATGTAAGCTCTTGTGGTAGTGGACCATGGTCGTTTGGCTCAAGTTTCGTGGAGTTTGAGAGGTAAGATGAAAAAAAGAAAATCTAGTTAACTTCCAAGTCCAACACACAATGCTCGATATGAGGAGCATAATCTTTAACATAATTCACAGATAACAACTTAATTTTTTTTCTTTGCTTTCCAGCTTTTTCATTTATTTCTTCTAATATCTCATAAATTTCTTTCTGTCTTATTTTTTCATCATCATTTAACAAACATTCATAATGAATTATCCCATTTTCTTTA
>CAYIIQ010000040.1:3383-5821 GCA_964363545.1 Candidatus Woesearchaeota archaeon
TATTTTTTCATCATCATTTAACAAACATTCATAATGAATTATCCCATTTTCTTTATGAATTGTTTCTACAATATTAATACCAAAATTATATAATATTTTAGGATTTCTATACTCTCCTTCAATTTCTCCTAAAATGAAAACAGCTTTAGCAACTTTATTTAATTCTAATATTTTTTCGCAAATAGATTTTCTATGACCCCATAATTCTTTATTTAACTTTATTATAAGAACTTCTCCGAGTATTTGATAACTTGAAGGAAGAAGGGCCAATTCTTCGAGTTTTAGCTGGTATTCTAAAGACTTAATTAAGAGTTTTTTAAATCGAGACATTTTGATCTAGGCTACTTATTTAATTTGCTACTTTTTTCATGCTGAGATAAGGAATTCAAATTTCCCAGTAATTTTTTTCTCTTAGTTTTAATAAAACTCTTTTAACATCCCCCTCTTTTAAAGTTTTTCTTCCAGATGCCATAATTTCTTCTTTTAACAGGTATACAAGATTAAACAAATTATTTTGAAGATGTCTCTCTAAAACAAGGATAGCTTTCGGCTCTACTCTTTTTATTCCTTCTTTTTTTATTTTTTCAATAATATTTTTTCGCTTTATTAATGTGTTAATATTTTCTTTATTTTTTTTCATTTTAATTTAATGTATTAATATAAAAAATTTTCTAAATTTAATTTTAAAGTTGATAAAGAATTTTTCAAAGAGCTTTTCACAATCAACAGGAATAATAAAAACTCGATTAGCCAGCCATTCCCCTTTATTTTCTTTTACAAGCCCCAATTCTCTTTTTTTTCCCCTTAAAACATTAACTGCTTTTACTTTATTTGAGCTGTTTAAACCAGATAGATCGTATATAAACATAACTCTGTTTGAAAAGCCGTATGTTTCTGACAAGAATTTGTTATGTTTTAAGCTATAGCCTTCTTTTAAAATTGTGGTTGTGATAGAAGGGGGATTAACAAAAAAGTTTTTTGGCTTTATAACTGAAATATGAAAGCCATAGATATTTACTTTTATATCCGTATCTGAAATTATTGCGATATCGATATCTTCAGGAAGAGCCTTTCCTTTAATTGCAGAGCCAAATATAATTATGTCCAAAATTTCTTTTTCCTTTAAATAACTTTTAAACTTATTTTTTGCTAGAGATATAATTTTTGAGTTCATAAGCATAATTTTTTAAAATTAGAGAATCTTTTTCTTTTAATCTTAGGTTGTAGGATTTTACGTAAGTTTCAAAAAGACTTGAAACTTTGTTATAAATACTAGAAAAATGAATTTTTAATAAAGAAAATCTCTCATTATGATTTTTAGGCATTATTTTTATTTCTTTGTATATCAGATAATCACATGAAATAACAATTGCCTTAAAAAAGTCTGAAACTGCAGCATTAAATCTTTTTTTTCTTAAATTTTCTTCCCCAGATTCTAGAAACTCGGTTATATTTCTTAACAGCTCTTCCATTAATACATTAATGTTAAACAGAGTTTTTAAGCTTTTGGGTTAATGTGTTAATAAGTTTTTGGAAATCTTTTAAATCTTTTGGTAAAGAAATTATTATAAGTTTTGTTAAACTAGACTATCAACATCACTCCAAAACTCTCGCACTAATACCTTCATGCTCACACAGCTCAACAAATTTCAAAGCATCTTCTTTTGTACCAACAATATTTCCCCAGTGAATCGGAACAGCAAGTTGAGGTTTAATTTTTACAGCAGCATTAGCAGCTTCTCTAAAATTCATTGTGTAAGTTCCACCAACAGGCAAAAAAGCAACATCAATTTTTCCAAGAGACAACATTTCAGGAATCAAATCGCTATCACCAGCATGATAAATTTTAATTCCTCCAACTTCAATAACATAACCATTCCAACCTTCACTTTTTGGATGAAATTGCTTATTCAAATTGTAAGCATGAACAGCTTTAATCTTAACTTCTTGCAAATTAATTTCTTTTCCAGGCTCAATAATCCGCATATCAACATTATTTTTCAGTTTATTTATTTTACTCTGACAATCAGCTGTCATAACAATTGTTGTTCCATTTTTAACAATTTTTCCAATATCGCCAATAGAACAGTGATCATAGTGGCTATGTGTAATTAAAACAAAATCTGCTTTTTCGTCTGCAGAAGTCTGATAAGGATCAATAACTAAAACTAGTTTATTCGATTTAATTAAAACTCCAGCATGTCCAAGCCATTCTAGTTCAAGGTTTTTAAATTGCATTAAAAAAGAAAAACAATGTGATTTATAAATATAGCTTTTATCAATATAGTAAATATACTAATTTATCAGAGTTAACGTTAAAAATCACAATATTTCAAGATCATAAAAAACCCTCTTGTTTTACCACACCATAAATGGTACAGTTTATTTTTCTGAATTTATAGGTTTTAAGGTTTTTAAGGTTAGTTTTAACAACGTAC
>CAYIIQ010000041.1:0-3579 GCA_964363545.1 Candidatus Woesearchaeota archaeon
TGGCTTATGTGAGTTAGAATCAATTTTTTTACTCCTGATTTTTTTGCAATTAAAGCTGCATCTTGTGATGTTAAGTGTTTGTATTTTTTTGCAAGTTGTTTTTCAGATTGAGTGTAAGTGGATTCGCAGATTAGCAAGTCAGAATTTTTTGATATTCTGAAGCAATTGCTTGTTAAACCAGTGTCAAAGATGAAAGATATTTTCTTACCCTTTTCTTTATAGGTTACATCATTTGATTTAATTTCTCTGCCTTCAAATTTTATTGTTTTTCCTTCTTTTAACTTTTGAACTAAAGGCGAAGGTGGAATATCAAGTTTTTTCATTTTTTCTTTGTCAATTTTTAATTTGTCTTTTTCTGAAAAACTATAAGCAAGACAAGAAGTTGTGTGTGTAAGTGGAAGAGCTTCTATGTAAAAATCTTTTGTTTCTATGAATCTTCCAATCCTGATTTCCTTTATTTCGATTTTAAGTTTGCCTGTAAAAATAAACATTCTTAAGATTAACGACAGAAATTTTTTCGTTCCTGGAGGACCGTAAACTAAGAGAGTTTTGTTGTAGTTGTTTAACACAAGAGTTTGGAGCAATCCTGGAATACCTAGAATATGATCTCCATGCCAGTGACTTATTAATATTCTTGTTATTTTGCATGGATTTAACTTAGCTTTTCTGAATTGTCTTTGAGTGCCTTCTCCACAATCAATTAAAATATTTTCGTCTTTGTATTGTAACAGTATAGAAGTGTGATTTCGCTTTGCTGTTGGAACTGCCTGTCCTGTGCCTAGAAAGTGTAGTTTAGCTTTCATTCAGATTTAAAGAAAAGAGAGTTTAAATTGTTTTTGACTTAATGTTTTTTCTTCTCTGCATGTTCTTTAAACTCTTATAACAGATTTTTAAAATCTATAGTAAGATTGATGAAACTATTTTAATCTAAACTTTTAAATATTCTCTTAATATTTAACTTACGAGCTCCTGTAGCTCAGTTTGGATAGAGCGACTGCCTTCTAAGCAGTAGGTCGCAGGTTCGAATCCTGTCAGGAGCGTTTGTTAAATTTCAAAATATAAAAGATTATATTTTTTATTCCATTGTTATATTTCTATATAGAAATATTTAAATTCTAAGATGTTGTTTAAGTTTTGAATGTCAATGGGAATCTATAGAGAGGTAGTTACATTTCGTGTTGGAGTAGGGTATAATACTGAAGTTATTGAAAGATTGGTTGATGGACTTAAAGAAAAGGGAATAGCTTCAGCGGTTGTGAGAGATGAAGAGCAACTATTTGGTTGTAGTGTTATAACAAAAAGTGGAGAATTTCGTGACGAAAGCGGAATTAATCATATAAAGTACTATTTATCTTGTGAAAATCCTAAGAGAGTTCTATAGAGGTTTTGGATTGATTAAATTAAAATTAAAATAACAACTTCAACTAAACCAACAATAAATCCAATTATGCCTCCTGAGATTTCTATAAAAAACAACTCTTTTTTTACAGCTTTTCTTATCATTTTTTCTAATTCTTTGTCAGACATGGCATTTATTTTTAATGCAACTTCTTTTTTAATATAGTTTTCAATTTTCTTTCCTATAAATGGGATTTTAGTTATCATGTCAAGTTTTTTTGGGCTTAGTTGCAAGTAAGCTGAAGATAAATTTTCAGTAATTTCTTCTTTTCTTTTTGGTATGACCCCTTGAATTCCGAGAGTTTTTTCTCTTGGCCAGAATAAAAGTTTTATTGCAAGCCAGTTTGTAAAATAGCCAATCAAGAATCCTGTTAAAGGTAGAATTATAAAATCTTTAATCATCTAAACTTTAACATAAATAAGTTTAAATAATTAATGGAAGAGATAAAAGAAGTTATAGAAGTTGGTAAGAATGTTGGATAGTTTATTGTGCAAAAGAAAGATAGATTTTTGTTATACAGAACAAAAATAAACCACTGCTTTTAACTTGGAATTCCTTCAGAATTGTCTTTTGTTCTGTCTCCCAACATCAAAAATCATAAGATTTTTGAAGCCCCAAAAATCCATAAAAGATTTTTGCGGAATCCCAGACAAACCATGCACTTTAGTGCATGGTAACACACAAGGATTTTGTGATGTTATTATTTTATTTTCTTCAACTCTCTTAAATTCTTTATTAGAGAAATAACAATAACAATCACAACAGAAACCAACAATCCTATTAAAATAAAGAAAGTATAGCTTTTTCTTGTCTCAATTTCTTCTTTTGTAATAAGTTTTACTCTATTTTCTTTAATTTCAGCTTCATCAACTTCTTTAGTTTCAGGGCTCAACAACTCGCCAGTTTCATTGGTTTCATTTGTTGTTATGTTTTTATAGACTCTGCGTCTACCTCCGCTTTCGCTAGTTGTAGAAGTAGGAGACGCGACTAATGATGTTCCAGTTGAAGGAGCTTCTTCAGCCTCATAACTTGTGAAATGCGAGACATTGAAAGATAGAGTTCCAGAAGTGTAATAATTTATCTTGCATATACTTTCCGGACATACAACTCCATCTTTTGATATTCTTGGAGTGTTGAGTGTTAAGTTGTAAAAAATAAGTGTTGCAGATTTGTTAAAGTTTGGCAGCATTTGAGAATCAACATATACTTTATTCGATGTTATATTTATGTATCTGTCAATGTCGATAAAGTTGTCATTTGGATTATAGTCATTTGTTAAATTAATTAAGTCATTAAATAGGATTTTTCCGAAATTTGTGTGCTCTAAAATTAAGTTGCTATAATTTTGTAATTCCTCAAATGGAATTTCGTAAAGGTTTGTTGAGTTGCCTTTGTAATAATTACTGTAATCAGAATAAGAAATATTAAACAAACTTATATTTATATTAAAAGTAACGCTCTTTTTTGTTGTTCCATGGCTGTTATTTGCAAAAATATAGAGTGTATGGCTTCCTTGGAAAGACATGTTTTCATGTGTATAATAATATTCACCAAAAGTTTGATTATTTCCATTATTAAAATTGTACCATGCATTATTTGCATTAGTTTCAATTTCTATTCTGAAGTCTTGCATAGAGAGATATGTTTTATTTTTTGGGGCTTTTATAGTTAGTGTAGGCGGTCCTGTAGTAACAACAGTTATATTTATGTTTAGACCTTGTGTTGTAGCTTTTCCAGTTACAGCTTCTCCTGTTATTGTGTTTGTTTGATTTGTTGCTGCGCTAACTAAGTTATTTGTAATCATGATTAATAAAAATACTGAGATAATAAAAAAAACTAACCACCTCATTTTAAATAAATAAGCAAGGTGGTATTTAAAATTTGTTGAAAGCGGTTTTGTTGATTAGATTGTTTCAGCACACAAAACATAAACTATATAAACCTTAATTAATAAATAATATTATGAAAACAGTAACTATCCCTAAAGAAGAATATGAAAGATTAAAAAAATTAGATAAAATAGATTTTGAATTAGTTAGACAATTCGAAAAAAGTTTAGAAGACGTAAAAGAAGGACGAATTAGAAGAGTTGCTTAATTTTCCATTAGTTTTTCTTGTAAAAAGATTCTGTATTGGTTAAGGTATTTTATTATATGATTAATAGTTTCTTGCTGCGTTTT
>CAYIIQ010000041.1:3679-5712 GCA_964363545.1 Candidatus Woesearchaeota archaeon
GTAAGAGAAATTATTAAAAGTAAGATAATTATTCCTATTAATAAATAAACTAACCCTTTGTTAGAAGACTTTTTAGTTTCTTCTAGTTGTTCTGGTGAAGGTTGAGGAGATGGAACTGGCTTTTCTCCGACAATAACATCAAAGCTTTGATCTATTCTACTTCCAAAACTAAATGTACTAGATGTTCTTTCTGTTACAGTACTAAAACCAATCTTTACTGTGTATTTGTCTGTTGCAGTTTCAGGAATGCTTATTCTAATATTTGAAATAGCTCTTCCCCCTGCTGGAACAAGATAGATGTCTTCTGAATCAGTTATAGATGCTATTTCAGAACCATTTATTATTTCAATTTTTATTTTAACATCTTCTGTCGCTCCCCCACCATTTTGCAACACAAATTCTAAATCTTTTATTGCTCCGGGATAAAGGTTTAATTGTTTGTTCTCCATGTATGGAGAGGAAATTCCGAACGCGTATACATGATTAATAGATACTAAAATTAAAAACGCAATTAACAAACTTATTAATACTCTTTTTTTGTTATCTTGTTTTTTCATTTTCATTTTTAGTTGTTTTATTTATATAAACTTTATCTTATTGTCCTGTTGTTACTCTTACAGTCCAAGCTCCAAGACTCGAAGTTGAATATGATTGTTGACTTAATTCAGAACCTGCTATTCTTAAACAAGCATATAAATTTTCTTGAGCTGTTCCATCATTAACTGTAAAGTTTCCTCTTTGTAAAGTTGCATTTATTATTGTTCCATTTATTGGAGTAAAACTACTTCCTGATGTGTTAGTTAGATTTACAGCAGATCCACCGGCAGTTCCGCTGAGTATATCACACTCCCGACTTGAACCAGTATCATTACTTACGCTAAAATTTCCAACGTATAAATATTTCGAATTGTCAGTTTCTCCTCTTAGACTTGTTGCGTTAATATCTATTTTACCTCTGTATATATATTGATTTCCTGTGTTGTTTAGTCTAATTGGGTCATTGTCTGATGTTTGATTTGTTGCTCCTGCAGATATTGTTGCGAATGTCATACTTGCAGGACCTGAAACAAATGCTGAGAGTGTATTTATAGTAAGTGATGCGGACGAGTTAGATGCATTATTTCCACTTAAATCACTTATCGTTGCGTTAATTACCCATATTCCGTCTATGTCAAACCAAGCTAATGGAACTATACAAGAATAGTTAACAGCAGCTCCTGCTGTAGCTATTTTAGAACATGTAGAATTAAATCTTGCTACAGATTCTCCACTTTTTGTAATATTTATTCTTGCAGAAGTATCATTTAAATTAGCTGCTCCATCTGAATCATTTGCAGTGAAATTAATTGTTATGTTTGTGTTAGAAGGACCTTCGTTTAAAGTAATTCCTCCTGCAAGAGATGCGTTAAAGATATAAATTATTGTTGGAGCAGTTCCTGCTCCAATAGTAATGTTTACTATTACAGTTTGAGTTGTTGCTTGTCCAGTTATGTTTTTAAACCAACTGAAAAATCCTGCAGAAGCTAGAGAAATTGTTAAAATTATTACAATTAATGAAGATAAAACTAGCAGCTTATACGCCCCTTTTTTTGTTTCCATTTTTTACATAATTATGTTGAATAAGATATTTAAATCTTTCTTTTATTTTATAATTATGTTGAATAAGATATTTAAATCTTTCTTTTAATTTTCTTCACTGCTCTTGAATAAATTGTCCCTATGTTTCTTTGGTCTCTTTCAAGAAGCTTTGCTATATCTTTATGTTTCATTCCTTTTTCTTTTAAGTAGGTTATAACTGATTCTAGGACTGTTAATTTTCTATCTTTAAATGTAGATATTGGCAAGAAAATTTGAGTTTCTTTGATTTCTAATTGTTCGGACTGTTTTTCTTGAGCTTTTTTATAAGCTGTCCAAATAGTTCTCTCGTTCCTGTTTAGCAGTTTAGCTATTTCAGTGTAGCTTAAATTGAGATTTTCTTTCATATATTTACACACAGCTTCTAGAGCTCCAAGTTTTTTAACAAATATTGTAAC
>CAYIIQ010000042.1:0-5462 GCA_964363545.1 Candidatus Woesearchaeota archaeon
TTTATCCTCTCTTCAGAAAAATCATGCTCTTCTATTAAAATCTCTTTAATTTTTCTTTCATTTATTTTAGGAAACTCTATTTCTTTATCTTTCACATCTGGTTTATGAAAAAGTTCAAAAATTTCCTGCCAGTCAAATCCTTTTCCCTCTTCTGCCTGTCTTCTAATTTGACCCTCAACTGATTTGAAAATCAAGTAAGGTTCTTTATACCTTCTCACAATATCAAGAGCTTTTTTCTGTCCTATTCCTCTGATTCCTCCAGGATTATAATCTGTTCCAGACAAAATTCCAATACAAATCAGCTGATCAATGTTAATCTGCAAACTATTCAAAACTTTTTCAAGCTCTATAATTTCAGGACTTATATAAACCCAACTAGAAACAGTTTTTCGTTTTCGCGCAAGAGTCAGATTCTGTATCAACCTTGGGGCTTGAAACAACAACGAATCATAATCCTGACTTCCAACTGCATAAGCCTTGCCTTTTTTAGTTAAATAAGCAGCCTCTGCTTCTCCTTCGCCAGGAGCTTGAACAACAACAATTCCCAAAGCTCCAAGCAATTCTTTACTCTCCTCTACAATATCGTCACTAATTTTCACCATCTGCCTCGCATATTTTCCCATTTCCTCAACATCTTCTTTCTCAATTGCCTCTTTATATTTCTGTCTTGCCTCTTCCCTTATTCCTTTTCTTTTTTCATTTGTCTTACCTTTCAACTCCGGATATTCTCCATCAAAAACATAAACTAATTTCAAACCTTCTTGAAGCAAGTTTATATTCCTATAAAACAATCCAGATAAGTGGCTTGTAATTCTTTTTTTGCTGTCCATTAAAGGAGTGCCATCAGGCTGTCTAATTGTAGAGAGAAATTGATAAATTGTGTTATAAGCATCTATTGCAACACTCTTTCCCTTCAACTCTGAAAATTCAATCGCTCTTCTCAACACAATATCTCCTATTTGTAAACCCATAAATAATTAACAAAAAGCAGATATAAAAAACTAACTTAAGAGTGTGCAATAACTTCTCTATTATAAATTTTTCTAAAAATAACTATTAACAAGTAATTTCTAAATAATTCTTCTCTCTTAAAAAATCTTTAAATAATCAGGTAGATTCTTCTATTAATGGAAATCGAATTCATCCCGCTTGACTATGACTATTTCGACTGGCAGGGAAAAAATTATGTAATGCTTATTGGAAGAGACAGAAATGGGAAAAGAGTCTGCGTAATAGACAGTTTTAATCCTTACTTATGGACAATTTTAGATGAAAAAGTTAGTGAAAAAAGAATAAAGCAAGTAGAAGATGAAATTAGAAAGCTTGAGATTAAACTTCCAACTCGAACAACTTCTGTAGTAAAAACAGAGTTGCATGAAAAAAATTTTCTTGGGAAAAAAGTTAAGGCAATCAAGATTTTTATAAGCAACTACAAAGATGCTCATTCAATTGCAGATAAAATTGATTTTCCTGAGATAATAGCAAGAAGAGAATATGACTTAGGTTTAATAACTCAATACATAATGGAAAAAAAAGTTTTCCCGCTTAAATGGCATAAAGTAAAAGGTGAATTGCTAATTAATAAAGAAGAATTTGGCAATATTTCAGAGCTTGAAGTTGACTCTTGCATTAAAGCAGAAAAAATACAAGCAATTAACAACGATAATTTTAAACCAAAAATTCTTGCTTTTGATATAGAAGCAGACGAACTTGAAATTGGTAAAGGAGAGATTTTAATGATTTCTGTTTCAAGCGATAAGATTAAAAAAGTACTGACATGGAAAGCAGAAAATAATTCTGAAAATATAGAATCATGTAAAGACGAATCAGAAATGATTGAAAAATTTATCAAGCTGATAAAAAAAGAAGATCCTGACATTTTAGTTGGCTATTTTTCAGATGGTTTTGACATGCCTTATCTAAGAGCAAGAGCTGAAAAAAATCAAATTAAACTTTCACTCGGACTAGATTCGAGTCAACCAAGTTTTGCTCGAGGTAGAATTCCTTCTGCAAGAGTTTCAGGAATAATTCATATAGACTTGTTCAGATTTATAGAAACTGTTTACTCTCAATACTTGCAATCAGAAACTCTTGGCTTAAATGAAGTAGCATCAGAGTTACTTGGTGAAAAAAAGAAAGATCACGAATTCAAAAAATCTGGAAAAATAAAAGAGCATGAATGGAAAGATTATTTTGAATACTGTCTTCAAGATGCTATACTTACTTACAAGCTTGCAGAAAAGCTCTGGCCAGATATTTCAGAATTCACAAAAATCATTCACGAGCCAATTTTTGAAATAACTAGAGACAGTATGTCACATCATGTTGAAAACTACATAATACACAATCTAGAAAAATTCAATGAAATAGCAGAAAAACGTCCTATTCACTCTGAAATTGAAGAAAGAAGACAGAGAGAAAAATATGAAGGAGCTTTTGTATTTCAGCCTACTGCTGCTCTTTACGAGAATCTTGCAATGTTCGACTTTACAAGTATGTATGCTTCTGTCATAATTTCCTTCAACTTATCAAAATCAACTTTTCTAAAAGATAAGGAAAAAGATGCTCTAGAAGTTAGTCTCACAGATAAAAAAGTTTATTTCTCGAAAAAATCAGGGTTTTTTCCTTTAATGTTACAAGAGATAATACAATTAAGAAAAAAATATAAACAGGAGTTGAAAAAGTATGAATCAGGAATAACAAGAGCGAGAAGCAATGCGTACAAGTTACTTGCCAATGCAGCATATGGCTATCAAGGTTTTTTTGGTGCAAGATATTATTGTTTAGAAGCTGCTGCATCAACAGCTGCTCTATCAAGAAAATACATACAAGAAACTATTGAAAAAATAAACAAAGCAGAATATAAAGTAATATATGCAGACACAGACAGTGTGGCATTTCTTCTAAATGAAAAGACAAAACAAGAAACTCTAAAATTTCTTGACGAACTGAACAAAGAGCTTCCAGGCATTATGGAACTTGAACTGGAAGATTTTTACAAAAGAGGGATATGGGTTACAAAAAGGACAGGGGAGTTTGGAGCTAAGAAAAAATATGCATTGATAAACTACGAAAACAAGTTAAAAGTAAGAGGATTTGAAACTGTAAGAAGAGATTGGTGTGACCTATCTCGAGAGCTTCAGAACAAAGTTTTACAAAAAATTCTTGAAGATGGAAATGAAAAATCAGCTCTCGAGCTTGTCAAAAAAACAGTCAAGGAGTTAAAAGAAAGAAAAATTGACAAAAAACTCTTAGTAATACGAACTCAACTAAAAAAGTCGATTTCAGAATACAAATCAATTTCTCCTCATGTTATTGCAGCTAAAAAAATGCAAGAGCGGGGCCTTCCTGTTAACATTGGTATGTTAATTGAATACTTTATAGCAGAAACTCGAGAAAAGAAAAAGCTTGTAAGAGAGAAAGTAAAACTTCCAGAAGAAAAAGGAGAGTATAACATAGAATATTATTTGCAACATCAGATTATCCCATCAGTAGAAAACATTTTTGAAGTTTTTAACATCTCAGTAAAACAGCTTGTCGAAGGAAAAAAACAGTTGAAGTTGGATGGATTTTAATTTATATAATTAATTTACCAAAATAAAAAAGAAAGAAGAAATTAAACAGAAGCAAATACCGACTTTACTTTGCTGCTGAAAAGTAAATATCCGCCAATTAAACCATTAATCACAAGCCATGCTATTCCACTTAACCAGTTTTTATCAATCAACATAAAAATCGCTCCTATCACTCCAAGAATTGCAAAAATTAATCCAACAATCACACTAAACACCGCCCAATATAATAAAAACAGAAATCACTTTTACTCCTGTTGGCACACTCTTTGGCATGTTTGACATAGTTTGTTTCATTTTACACCTCCTTTCTGCTTCTCAAATCTTAAATTAAAATAAAAGTTCTTAAAAAATAAAATTGTGAGAGGAAAAATTATTATTAATTTTATAATACTAAATATGCCTTTTAACACCCCACTTAATATAAGAAATATCATAAAAGTCTTTAGATTTAAAGGCTGTCCGAAAATTGAAGATTCATCAATTGTTGTAATTTGCGGAAATGAAGTTCTTAATGCAACATCGATTATTAAATTTGGAATTAAAAAAGCAAAAGAAATTGCAATTGTTATTAAAGAAAATAAGATAAAATAACCAAAAACTCTCCACCATCTTCCTTTTACAATTAACTTGCTTCTTCTCATAGATTCAAAAATTCCTACATTTTCCCTAATCAAGACATAAGGTGAAATCCCAAACAAACTCCTTGCCATATAACAAGAAAAATTGAAATAGGAACAAACAACAATGAAATTAATTTAGAAACTCCAAGCAAGATAAGTATAATTGCAGGAATTAAAGGAACAAGAAATAACAAGATTAAAACAATTGCAATTATAATAGAAAGCCCTAAAATTTTCCAGAAATATTTTATTCCGCCTTTTACAGCATCTTTTAAACCCATTACCCCTTTAACATTATAAATTGAAGAGAACATTAAAGAAATATACATAAGATAATAAAGAAAAGTTAATATTAAAGCCAAGAACAAAATAACAACTAAAAAAGTTAAAAAAGGACTTGGAATACTAAATAAATTATTGAATTGATTTAATTGGGTAGTGTTAGATACAACGTTTCCTGTTAAAACTAAAAAATTCTTAATACTTATTTCTTTAATTGCATTCGTAATAAGGGGTGAAACATTTTTCGCATTTGAGTTAAGATCTAAATCTTTAATAGTAGATAAAAAAATTATAGAAAACAAAATAATAATTATAAAAACTAATAATAAAGGCATAATTAAAAACCACCAAAAGATCTTAAGATTAAGCCTAAAATTTCTTTTATAATCCTGCCACGATTTACTCAACAAACTTACAAAATCCATTTAACATTCCCCTTTTAAAATTAGATTAACTATTATTTATAAATCTATTGAATTAAAAACTCTTCTTTTATCAAATCTTCCTAAAATTTATCAATCCAGAATACTCGTTCAAATACCTCTCAGCTTTTTTGTCAAGCATTCCAGTAGACAAAAAATAAATAGGAAGTCTCAAAGATTGTGCTTTTTGTAAAGCAACAGCCAAATCATTTTCAGTCACTTTTTTCTTGTCTTTGCAAACAGCAAACAATTTCATTTTACCGATATCAGAATTAACTCTTACAACAAGATAATATTCATTTTTCTTCCACTCTTTATCTTCCACAACCTCTATATCTTCTGCCTCAAAAATATTAATAATTCTCTTAGCAAAATCAGGCTTTTCTCTTATTTTTTCTTTCACTTTTACCGGCTTTAGCTGAAGTAACGGCTTTTCTAAAATTTTCTTTTCTTTAGTCTCTTCTTTAATTTCTTTTTCTTCTTTCAACTCGATTTTCTCTGGCAGCTTTTCTATTTTTTTATCAATCACTTTCACAACTTCCTTTAAAATTATTTCTGTGGCT
>CAYIIQ010000043.1:0-5431 GCA_964363545.1 Candidatus Woesearchaeota archaeon
TACATTCAGATTTTAAAGTCTATGTAAATGGAAAAGCATTAGATTTTTCTGATAAAGCTCATATGGAGAGAATGCAGGATAATCTACCAGTTAGCAGTTTCGTACATGTAGATTCTGGCTCTCCTGCTCCTGAAAAAACAGGCGACATACTACACATGCATGCGACCGGAGTTCCTTTGTGGATTTTTTTTGATAGTATTGGAATGGAGTTTGATAAAAATTGTTTGACGCTTGATACAGGAGAAAAATATTGTAATAACGCTGAAAAATCTCTGAAATTTTATGTTAATGGCCAGTTAAATAATGAGTACGAAAACTATATTTCCGAAGATTTGGATAAAATTTTAATTAGCTATGGCAACGTAAATGAGGATGTAACAGAACAACTAAACTCAATAACAGATTTTGCCAAAATTCATTAGTTTAAAATCAAAACATTTAAATAAAATAACATATTCAAATAAATTATCATGGAGGGAAAATGGAAACTGAAACAATTGTCGTGTTAGTAATTTTAATTTTGGTTTTGTTGTTCTTTGGATTTACAATGATGAACTCAACTTCAACAGGAGGATCAACAAATCCGGGTGTTTCTCAACCGCAAGCTTATGGCGGCGGATGTGGAAGATAGTGCAAAATAAACCAAGTATTATTAAAGTAAGAAATAAATTTATTTAAGTTAAAATATAATAAGAAAAATTAAAGCTTGAGAAATAAGATTAGGAATAAAAAGATGACATGTTGCTATAGATGAAAATAAAGAAGAATAAAAATGCCAGAATTTAAGTGTCAAGTTTGTGAAAGAAGTTTTAGCTCAGAAGATTCTTTAAACCAGCATTTTTCAGCAAAACATGGCACTTCTAGCAGTTCGGGTAATATTTCAAGCCATAGAAATTTTAAAAGATATTTTTTGATTTTCATGATTTTAATTTCTGTAGGAATTCTTTCTTATACTTTGTATGTTCGAGGACAAGTTGGAGGATATGATGATTTTGCAAAATGTTTGACTGGAAAAGGAATTGTTGTTTATGGAAATGATTTTTGTCAGTATACGGGAAAGCAATTAAACTGGTTTGGAAGTTCTGAAAAATATTTGAATTATGTAAAATGTGTTGACAATAAAGAGTTGTGTGATAGTAAAGGAGTAAGCATTACTCCGACATGGGAAATTAATGGTAAGGTATATGAAGGAGTTCAGAGTTTTGAAAAGTTGTCTGAATTGAGTGGGTGTGCTATTAGCTAAAAAATGGAAGATATAAAAGATTTAAACGATTTCTCAAAAATATTACTTGTTGTTTTATCTGCAATAATAGGATATTTTTTTGTTTTTTTAATAATGAATTTTATTTTAGTGCCACAACCACAAACATCAATGACACAGATGATGAGTCAAATGATGGGTACGAGATTTCTAAATTTTTCTACAATAAATTATATAATAGTTAACTTATTTTCTCTTTTAATTGCTGGATTGGTTGGATTTTTGATTTCTCTATATTTGTTTAAATCAAAATCAAGAGATGAGGAGAAAGAAAGAGAGCATAAAATTTTGAGGAGAGTTTTATCAGAAGATGAAAGGAAAATTTTTGATGAAATTAAAAAATCTGGAGAGATAACTCAAGATTCTTTGAGGTTTAGACTTGGATGGAGTAAGGCGAAAATTTCAACAATATTAACAAATCTTGATAAATCTAGCTTGATTCAAAGAGAAAGAATTGGAAAAACTTACAAAGTTTGGTTGCAGAAGTCGATAAGTTAAATTGTTAGCTTATCTTCCTTGTCAAAAGAGTTTATGAAAAATAACAGTTTAAAACGGTTTAAATGGCAATTTATTAATAGTTAAGTAGTATTGGATAAATAACTAAATAAATCATGGAGGAAAAGATGAAGACAATTTTTATTTTATTGGTATTTGTTGCAGTTTTATCATTTGTTAGTTTGGCTTTTGTTTTGGCTAATGGAGAGCATGATTTTAGCGAAACTCGGAGAATTATAAATTCGAGAATTAGTTGTAGTAGTCTTACAGAAGATCAGCTTGAAGAAATTGGAGATTTTTACATGGAGCAAATGCATCCTGGTGAGATGCATGAAGTAATGGATAGGATGATGGGTGGAGAAGGAAGTGAGAGTTTAAGACAAATGCACATTAACATGGCAAGAATGATGTATTGTGGAGAGAGTGGAAGATATGGAAATATGATGAGTATGACAAGTAGTATGGGAGAGCCATGGATGATAAATATGATGAGAACTGGAATGATGAATAATAGAGATGTTGGTTCTGGTATGATGGGAATGATGTCTGGTGATGGTATGAATTATATGATGAGGTATGGACAAATGAATAGCATGAGAAATATGATGGGTTATAATTCGAACAAGAATGGAATGATGTCTGGGAATATGTGTGGAACGATGTAAGAATTTCACTTGTAAACTTCTAAGTTAATGAAACTAGTTTCATACAATAGCTTATATGCTGTTTCTTACCTTAAATTTTATTAAATTAATGAAATTTTAAAATGGGAGAAGAAAGTGAAAATTCAATGAAAAAAAAGTTTCAAGATTCGGCCAGTTAATTAAAAAAATTGATGATTGTTGTAAAGAGTAAGTAGTTGAAAAAAATTCATAAAGTATTAAAAAGTATGTGTTTTGCGATTAAAATGAATTTAAAGCTGAGAATTTTTAGAAACATTGCAATAGCGATTTTTCTAGTTGTAGCTGTTAACTTGGCTGTTTTATATTATCTTGATTTTCCACAAATGGCTTTAATTCAGATAGAAAAATATTTTGTGTTGTTAATCTTGCTTGTCTTGGGATTTGCATTTCAAATAGGATTGTATACTTATTTGAAACATAAAAGTATTTTTTGCTCTGGAACAATGGCTTTTAGTGGAGGAGTTTCTTCTATTAGCATGATTTTGTGTTGTAGTCATTATATTTTTAATTTCCTGCCTTTTGTTAGTCTTGCATTAGCAAATTCTCTCACAAAGTACACTTTTCAAATTCTTCTTTTTGGTATTTTTTCAAATGTGGTTGGAATTTTATTTATGGTAAGAAAGATAAAAAGTGTTGGGGGAGAGAATGGATAAGAATGTTGATTTATAAGAAATACCTGAATTAACTTTTCGGAAAGCTTATCCAATCACAACCGTCTGACGAGTTTTTTATTACATCAACAAAATATTCTGGGCATTTATATTTAGAGCACGATCTTAAAGCATTAGTATATGCTACTTCGTTTACGCAAGTTCTGTTTCTCAATTCAAATCCTGTTGGACATTCTAAAGTACTGTTCCATTCGACACACTTGCAATTATCAAAAAGCCACTCCATATCTACTTCTGGAGGTTTATTCAATTTGTAAAGTTTGATAAGCAATAAAAGAATTAATAACACTAACACAATTGTTATTACCGACAATATTTTCAGTACAAGTTTTTGTTTCGTATTTGTTTCTTTCTCTTTTTGCGCTTTTTCTTGAAGTTTCTCCATACATCTTTGTTTCTTCACTATTATTTATAAAGCTTATGAATGTTATGTTTATTGAAAATGAAAATCGAAGATTTTCAATTATGTAAATTTTCAATAAAATTAGAAAAATTTCCATAAAATGAAATTTTCAAGAAGAGAGAAAAAAGATTTGTTAAATGCTGGATTATTGATCTCTTTAGCTTTTGCTATACTTTTAGTTGGCGGATATAGATTTTTATTTTCGTTTAATCTTAGTTTTATTGTTGTTTTTTTAATAGCTTTTTTCACAGCTGGGATTGGATTTTTGTTACATGAATTAATGCATAAATATGTTGCACAAAATTATGGATTGTATGCAGAGTTTCATGCTTTTTATAATATGTTGTTACTTGCTTTAGTTTTTTCACTTTTTGGTTTCATAATAGCAGCTCCAGGAGCTGTATTTATTAGTGGTAGAATCACTAGAGAAAGAAATGGAAAAATTTCTTTAGCGGGACCTTTAACTAACATTATCTTGGCAGGAATTTTTTTAACTTTACTTTTATTTTTCAGTTCAGAAGGATTGTTTGGAAGTTTTTTAAATTATGGTTTAATGATTAATGCTTTGCTTGCCGCATTTAACATGATTCCCGTTATGCCTTTTGATGGTGCTAAAGTTTTAGAATGGGATAAGAAGGTTTATTTTGTTACTCTCGCTTTAGGTGTTGGATTATATTTGTTGAGTTGGATGTTTTAAGATAGATGCTAATAAATCACTTTATTTTTCTTAAAACTTCATCAATTTTTGAATAAAAATCTTGTAAAGAAGAATTATTTGTAATTTTATAATCTGCCATTTTAATACATTTTATAACTTGTTGTCCATATGAAGGTTCTTTAAATCCTCTATCTCTTAATTCCGCTTTTTTCAACCCATCTTTATTTTTTGGATCAGAATTCTTTCTTCCTTCTTCTGTCAACTTATTTCTTTTTTCTATTCTTCTAAGTCTAATACTTTCTATAGCATCTATTGCGATAATAAAAGAGTTAGGAAATTTTTTAATTTTTTTTATTTCACCTGTATTTCTAATTCCGTCTATAATCCAATTTTGATTTTCGTTTATTTTTCTTAAAGCTAATTTTGCCCAATAACTATTTCCGTATTTCTTTCTCATTAAATTACCTATGTTTTGTAAAGCTTCTCTTTTTATTTCAAATCCCTTTTTTTCTGCTTCTTTTCTAACTTGATCTGAGATGCTGATATAGTTAAAACCTTTTTTCTTAAGATAATTAGAGAAAGTTCCTTTTCCTGAACCCATGGTGCCAGTTAGTCCGAGTATCATTTTTTAATTAAATTAAACAAATCCTCTCTCTTTTATCTTATTAGCTTCTTTTTTCAACCAGCTCTGCCATAAAGGAAAAACTCTCTCGCTTAAAGGCAGGCCGATTTCTTTTCTGATTTGGTCAGAAATTTCGTAGAAAACTCCATTCGAGAGAGAGTTGAATTTTGCCTCTAACAAGTCTGCAATTTTTGTTTTTTCTGCCACATTGACAATTTCTTCTTTTACTTTTGCTCTTAAAAGAATGTTATCATAAACAGCATCCCAGTTTCCAGCCCAGCCTTTTACACCTGAAGCAACTGATTTTATAATTTCAGAGTCGCCGTTAATTAACTCTTGGGTTGGCTCAAGTTCGTCTTTGTCTACATTGTATTTCAACAAGTCAACAAATCCTTTTTCTTCTAAAGGGTCGCGAGTCCAGTGTTTTCTTACTTCTGAAAGTTGTATTACTCTTCTCCAGGATTGCAAGCCAGAAGCTGATTTTACTGGATTGGCAACAATAACAATATCTGTTGCTTTAAAGCTAGTTACTGGAACTCCTAAATCATTTACAACTCTATCAAAAACTCCGTATGGAGAAGCACCATGAATTGTTCCTGCAACAACATTTGCAAGTGCACCAACTCTCATTGCTTCAT
>CAYIIQ010000044.1:0-5059 GCA_964363545.1 Candidatus Woesearchaeota archaeon
TGAGAATAACAGGACCTTCCCACCATTGCTCAACTTTGAAAACCACAATTCCAACTATTTTTTTATCTTCTACTGCAACAAAAACATTTCCTATTTTAAAATAAAAACTTAGGCTTTTGATTACAGGATTAATTGTGGCTTTCTCTTTGAATGGAGGCTTTGAAAATTCCTCTATTATAAGTTTCGCAATTTCCCTTATGTCCTTTTTAGTAGCCTTTCTTATTCTCATAATATTTATATATAAATTTTATACCTTATTAATTTTACGAGTGCCCTTATTTATTATAACGTACTACCAAGCGACTTTGGATTTTTCGAACTTCGTCCGACTTTGCACTAAAATCCAAACCTTCCAAGTATTCGGGGGAAACTAACAGGAATTAGTTTCAATTTGAGAGCCACTCGCAAGAATGGAGTATCAGCAGTTACCTCGCAACAAATAGCCTCGACTTCACCAAGAAAAATTTATAGAAAACCAAAAGATTTAAAAAGCTCTTTCTTTTTAAAAATTTACTTTTAATTTTAAGAGAAGAACTGCACAATGGCAAGAGAAAAACTAAATTTAAATGTCGTGTTTGTAGGTCATGTCGATCATGGAAAGTCAACTTGCATAGGCAGACTTATGTATGATGCTGGAATGATTCCAGAACAAGAAATGAAAAAACTGAAAGAGGAAACTCAAAAACATGGAAAAGCTGGTTTTGAATTTGCATTTGCTATGGACAAATTAAAAGAAGAAAGAGAAAGAGGAGTTACAATTGACTTATCTTATCAAAAAATCATAACTCAAAAATTCCAGATTACAATTATAGATGCTCCAGGACACAAAGACTTTGTCAAAAACATGATTACAGGAGCAAGCCAAGCAGATGCTGCTTTCTTAGCTGTAGCTGTTCAACACGGAGTTATGCCACAGACAAAAGAGCATTTATGGCTTTTAAGAACAATGGGTGTTGATCAAATAGCAGTCTTAATTAACCAAATGGATGTAGTAGATTACAAAGAAGAGAAATTCAATAAAGTAAAAGAAGATGTTAGTGTTGTATTAAAAGCAGTTGGAATTAATCCCGAAAAAATAACATTTCTTGCAGTTTCTGGATTAAAAGGAGACAATGTTGTAAAGAAATCTACCAACATGTCTTGGTATAAGGGTCCTACAATTATGGAACAATTTGACTTGTTCACAGAACCACAAAAACCTATTGAATTACCATTAAGAATGCCTTTACAAGATGTTTACGAAATTACAGGAATAGGAACAGTTCCGGTCGGAAAAATAGAAACTGGAAAAATGAAAGTAGGACAAAAAGTAATAATTTTACCAGGAAGAACTGGAAAAGGAGTTGAAGGAGAAATAAGAAGTATAGAAATGCATCACGAATCTCTCACAGAAGCAGAAGCCGGAGACAATGTTGGAGTAAATATTAGAGGTGTAGGTAAAAAAGATATAGCAAGAGGAGATGTTGTTTGTGATGGTGCAAAACCTGCTCCGTTAGTTGAAGAATTTATTGCTCAAGTTGCTGTAATTAACCATCCGACTGTTATTGCAAAAGGTTACACTCCGGTTTTTCATGTTCACACAGCTCAAGTTCCTTGTCAGTTTATTGAACTGCAAAAAAAACTTGACCCTAAAACAGGACAAGTTGCACAAACAAATCCAGACTTCCTAAAAAATGGGGATATTGCAATTGTAAAAATCAAGCCACAAGGAAATCTTGTTCTTGAAAAACAGTCAGAAAATCCTCATATGGCTCGATTCGCAATCAGAGATGCTGGTGCAACAGTTGCAGCTGGAGTTTGTATTGAGTTGAAGAAAAAGTAAGATGAGTTTTATCTTCTAGAATTCTTTCATATTTTAGAAAAATTAAAATAGAATATATATAATATATATTATATATCGCCAAATCCTAAATAGCCATTATTATTTTCAGTTGCACGGCGAGGCTTGGCTGGATCCCTCGCTGCTTCTTTTTAAAATAGATTTATAAAATTTCATTTATTGTATAATATATTTTAGCAAACACAAATTATTTATAAGGCAAAATCTTTAATATTAAAAGAAAAAGGGTTAAGGGAAATGAAAACGAGAATAAATGTTGGTGATATAATGACTAGAAACTATGTCGCTCTAAGTACAGATGCTTCTTTAATCGATTGTGCAAGAATGATGATAAAGAAAAAAGTCGGCAGCGTAATTTTAAAAGAAAGTAACAAACTTAAAGGAATAATAACAGAAAGAGATATTATTTGGGCTTTGACAAAAAAATCTTCAAAAGACTTAATTAAAATAAAAGCAAGAGATTTGGGAAAGAAAAAAATCGTCACAATAAAACCTTCTGCCGACTTGTATGAAGCCTTGCAAAGAATGAAAAAAGGAAACTACAGATGGCTTCCAGTAATTTACAAAAAAAAGATTGTCGGATTTTTGACTTTAAAAGATATTTTAAAGATCGAGCCTGAACTTTTCGACATAGTTTCTGAAAATTTACAGGTCCGAGAAGAAGAAGAAAAGCTAAAAAGAACAGAGCTTGTTTCGGAAAAAAGATTTAGAGAGGATATATGTGAAGAATGTGGCAACTTCGACTATCTCTACAAAATTAATGGAGTTTTGATGTGTGGAAGTTGTAGTGATAGTATGTAGAGGAAAATCAGTAGAGTATTTGACCAGCAATTATTTATATCAGCAATTTTTTTAAAGTAACAAAAATTGCAATTTCAAAAAATATTTAAACACCATATTTCTTAAACTATATATAAAAGAGGGCTATAAAAAAGAATTTTAAAGATGTCAGAAAAAGACACAATATTCGCAGGAAAAGTAAGGCAGGCAGCAATTTTTGATTTTAAAGAGCTATATAGATTTTTATATATGTGGCTTATTGACGAAAACTATTTTGTGATAGAAAAAACTTATTCTGAGAAAATAACTCCTGCCGGAAAAGAAGTAGAGATAGAATGGGATGCCAAGAAAAAAATTTCAGACTATTTCAGATTCAACTTGAGGATAAAATGGCGCATTCTCGGAATGACTGATGTTGAAGTTGAAGATAATGGCAAAAAATTAAAGCTTAACAAAGGAAATGTCGAAATTAGAACCGAGGGTGTTCTAGAAAAAGACTACGAAAATCGATGGGAGAAAAATCCTTTTTTAAAATTTTTAAGAAGCATTTATGACAGATATGTCATAAGAACAAGAATTGACGAATATGAAAGCAAAATCCATCGAGAATCAGATGAATTTCTCGCACAGGCAAAAGCTTTCTTAGCCTTAGTGGGAATACATTAGATAAAATATGGAAATTTTACATGGATTATACCGAAGACTCCATTTCTAATAGAAAAATTGATAAAAAACTTATAGAAGAAGCATTCTTAAATCCAAGAGTTGTTTTTATGGATAATTCTGTGGGTTAGATTACATTATTTCATAATTATCCAGATAGAAAATTCTGCGGAAAAATCATGTAAGTAAAAGAATTTTCTATAATTAGCCAAGTTCCCACTACTTTCCAAAGCTTACAACTAAAAGAAAGTTTTAAATATCCTCTGCTTTTTAGTTTTTCCATGAAGCTAAAAAAATTTTCCCCGATTATCTTCTTAATTCTTATTAATATAAGTATAGCTTCTGCAGCCATTGAAATAACAAAAAAACCATTCGAAGATGTAATAATCCCAGAACTAAAAAATCCTGCAACATTCGAACTTACAATAAAGAATCTCGGCGAAAATGATGTATTCGAAGTTTACAGTCTTGTTGGAGTTGACATAGATTCAGGAGGAAATATAAGCCTAGCAAGCGGAGAAGAAAAAACACTATTAATAAAATTAATGCCAAACGATCAAATCCTGAAATCTGAAGAAATTTTCAATTTCGTTTACAAGTTAAGAGGTGAAAAATCTGGAATAACAGAAGATTCTTTGATAATAAAAATAGTCAAACTCAACAGCACCCTCGAAGTCGGAGCTTACAATATTAACCCAGAATCAGACAAAGCAACAATTTATATAAAAAACAAAGTCAATTACAATTTTCCTGAAATAAAAACAAGGTTCTATTCTAGCTTCTTCGATTTTGATGAAACTTTCTCGCTCGCAAGCTTTGAAAAAAAAGAATTTTCAACAGAGCTTGACCAAGAAGAAATTAAAAAACTAATAGCTGGCTCTTATATAATAAACGCAGATTTCATAGTCAACAACATCCAAAGAAAAATCGAAAATACCTTTAAATTCACAGAAAAATCCAATATTGCAACACAAGAGTCTAAAGAAGGGTTTATAATAGTAAAAAAAACGATAGAAAAAACGAATGAAGGAAATCTACCTTCTCTTGTCAATATTGAAGTCCAAAAAAATATTATCTCCAGACTCTTCACAACTTTTAATATAGAACCATTAAAAGTCGAAAGAACCGGATTTTCTGTAACTTATAATTTCCAAAAAGAACTAAAGCCTTCTGAGAGTTTTGCTGTAAAAATAACAACAAATTGGCTTTATCCTTTATTCCTTGTTATAGTAGTTTTAATTACAGGAGTTTTAGTTTCAATTTATACTTCAACATTCTTAATAGTAAATAAAAAATCAACTTATGTAAGAACAAAGGGTGGAGAATTTGCCTTGAAAATTACACTCAGGGTCAAATCAAAAAAATTTCTAGAAAGAGTCAGTCTTATAGACAAGCTTCCGTCAATGTTCACTCTTCACAATAGATTTGGCTCCATTGAACCGACAAAAATTGACGAAAAAAACAAAAGACTTGAATGGACGATATCGGTATTACAAGCAGGAGAAGAAAGGGTTTTCAGTTACATAATTTACAGCAAACTCGGAGTTGCAGGAAAATTTGAGCTTCCACTTGCCACAGCAATCTACGAAAAAGATGGCAAAATTCATGAAACACAAAGCAACAGAGTTTATTTCTTGAGCGATATCAGAAAGAAGGTTGATGAATGAAAGAGTTAAACTATCTAATTCAAGTACGCATACCCTTTTAACGCACTTATTACAAACCAGACATGTCTCGATGTTTAGACAAAGCTGTATTTGATATGTTTAAAAGAGG
>CAYIIQ010000045.1:0-4881 GCA_964363545.1 Candidatus Woesearchaeota archaeon
TTCTGTTAGATTTATTCTATAACCATTGTAAGTTAAAGGTGAAATTGCAACTTCTTTATAACCTAAACCATTTCTTGGAGAAAGTACAGGAGCTGTTGCAATTAAATCGTCTAGATTTTTTCCTTGAGCATGTCCTAGATGAACAGTATAACCTTTTTTATCTTTGTATTTATAAGCGATTGTAAAATATACATGTTTCATGCCGACTTCATCAGTCCATATATCAGGGTCTTCTAAACCAATAAAGAATCTGTCATCTCGTGAATATTGTTGGATTATTTCATTAATGCCTTTAATGTTAAGATCTTTTAGTTTTCTCCAGCTTAAACCATTTTTACTTTCAACAACAACTAATTTACTCCTATCTAAAAAACCTGAAATGTTGGGATTTCCTTTTCTTTTTGTTATGACTCTAACTATGCCTCGAAACTTTCCTTTTGTTTTTTCTTTATTAACAGTTAGTGCCATTACATGTTTTTTTGATTCTAATGAGCCATAAACTGGTTTTGCGTAGTAAGAAACAGCTGAATTTAATTTTTTTAATTGCATAATATAAAAATAGTATAAGAGTATTTAAGATTAATTATATTACTAGAGTAAATGAAACCTTTTTAAAGAAAAGTTTACATATTAGAAAATGATAAGTATAAAAAAAGAGCGTGTTTTGATAAGTCCTAAAGATATTAAACCAAGCTCGAAAGATTTAGAAGTTATAGGAACAATTAATCCTGGAGCAGTTCGGTTGTCTAATGGAGATATTCTTCTTTATATTAGAGTTATAGAAAAATTAATTAAGGATGAAGATAACAAGTATTATTATTCTCCGAGAATGGTTGGAGAAAACAAGTTCAAACTGAAACTTGATAAATTTGATAAAAATCTTGTTGAAACTAAATCAAATTTGGATTTTATTTTTAAAGATAATACAAAAAGACTTACTTTTATTTCGCATTTAAGAAGAGTTTTGTTGGATAAGACAGGATTTAAAGTAAAGTCAATTGACAAAAAGCCGAGTTTTTTTGGATTGTCATGGGACAGTGAACTTGGTGTCGAGGATCCAAGAGTAACTAAAATTGGAGATTCTTATTTAATGACTTATGTCAGTTTGTCAAGAGATGAAAATGTTTCTACAAGTTATGCTCTTTCAAATGATTGCTTTAGATGGTATAGAAGGGACGTTATTTTTAGAGAGGAGAATAAGGATGTTGTAATATTTCCAGAAAAAGTTAAAAGAGAGTATGTTGCTTTAAACAGGCCAGAAGGAAGTTTTGCATTTACTCTTCCTCATATTTGGGTTTCTCATTCAAAAGACTTAGAACACTGGGGAGAATCAAAATCCCTAATTTTGTCTGAAAAAGACTGGGATTCTGGAAGAGTTGGAGCTGGGGCACCTCCAATAAAAACAGAAAAAGGCTGGCTTTTATTGTATCATGGAGTTGTCGAAGGAAAAAAGCTTGAAAAAATGTTTTTTAAGTCAAATTTAAAGGCCGAGTTTGAATATTTTGAAAAAAGAGTTTATTATTGTGTTGGAGCTGCTTTACTTGATTTAGAAAATCCAAGAAAAGTTATTGCAAAATCAAAATTTCCAATTATTTTTCCAACAAAAGAATATGAGAGAGGAAGTTTTGAAAATAAGAATGTTATTTTTCCTACAGGAATTATTATTGACGCGAATGGTAAAGACTTATTAATCTTTTCAGGTGGAGGAGATGTTGTTACAAGTGTGAAGAAAGTAAGTTTTAAAGAAGTTTTGGATGCGATGGAGAAAGTTCAGTGAATTGTTTTATTTTTTTACTCAATCCCCAATCTTTCTTTAGTTACATCAGCCATTTTTCTTGAAGTTACTCTATAATCAAGATTTTTTACAACATGTTTTCTTCCGGCAATTCCCATTTTTTTACATAATTCTGGATTAGTTAAAAGTTTCAAAGTATATTCTGCTAATTCATCAACATCTGCCAGATAACCAAAAACTTTTGGTTCTTTGAATTTTATAATTTTTTTTCTGCTAAATCCCATATGAGGATAAACCCATTCTTTTTCTAAAATAATTTCTCCGGCAACTTTTGCAAGAAAACCTGTTTTATTGTGCAAGATTGTTTCAGAGGGACCCATTTTGTTAATAGAAATGACTGGCTTTTCACATGCCATTGCTTCTGCTTGTATCATCCCAAAACCTTCCAATCGAGAAGGAGCAGCATAAATATCGCAAGCATTTAAAAGATAAACCATAAAATCATTTGGAAGAGCCTCATTAATATAAACAACTTTATTTTGTATACCTAATTTTTTTATCAGCTTGACTTCTTTTTTCTTCCAGTCTGCAGCGCACTGACTTGGCCAGGTTTTACAAATATATTTCCAGTTTTTGAATTCTTTGTTGATTTTTGCAAGAGCCTGAAACATCTCTTGCGCGCCTTTTGAAGTTACATCTCCTCCTGCTGTGAAGATCATTTTCTCTTCTTCTTTTACACCAAACATTTTTCTGATTTTTTTATTTAAGTCAGAATTGTTTAAAGGTTTAAATAAGTCTGTGTCTATTCCAATATGCATTGGTACTATTTTGCTTATATCAACACCGTCTCTTTTGTAAATATTTCTCACCCATTCGCTTGTTGTAAACATCAGTTTAAGCTTTTCAAATTCTTTATGATAATTTGCAATCCAACCATCTGCATTAAACCATGGAACCGGAGTTATACCGTATTTTAATGGCTCCCTTATTATTTCGGGAACATTTCCCCAGAATCCTATACCAAAAGAAACATCAAGATTTAAATTTTGCAGATAAAATTTTTTGGCTGAATTATCTGAAAAGTGTGAAGGATAAGTTTCATGACCGTTTGCTAATAATCCTTGATAAAGCAAATGCCCTTGCAAACTTTGTCCGTCTGGTTCTGGCGGATATGCGTATAAGACTAAAGATCTCATTTTAAAAACATTTTTTTCTTTTAGAAACTTTCCTTTAAATATCCTCCAGTTTCTTTTGTAAATTTCCTTTTATATTTAAAATTTTAAGTGACTCGTATTTTTTACAACTTTTTTCTTCGAAACTACCTTTTTCGAATCCATATAATTTTACAATTATATCTTTTTTCCTTTTTAAAATATTGTTATCTAGTTTTATAATCTTATCCGCGTTTTTATTTGTTTGTATTTCTTTACTTTTTGTTGTATAATCAAAGAAAATCAACTTTTGACATTTTAATTTTTTTTCTTCTACCAATTTTTTAATTGCGTTATGTATTTCTTTATGTCTAATATGCCCGTATTCTCCATTTTCACCATGTGTGAAGATGTAATCAAATTTGTTATCTTTAATTAAACTTTCGATTAAATTTATTATTTTTTCTATTTTAATTGAATTAAGCTTTTCATCTTCTAAATCTCCCATTACACAATCTGCGTTAAAAATTTTACAGACTTTTTTAAATTTTGGTGCTCTATCTCTATCATTTTTTCTACACAAGCTTACTATTTCCGTTTCCCACTTACGATTTATAAGAAGTGTGCCACCAATCCATATAGTTTCATCGTCTGGATGTGCAACAACGACTAAAACTCTTTTTTTCATTTTTTTCCTAAAAAGTTCTAGCTTAATAAAACTTTCTTTCAAACCTCAGAATTCCACTCGTCTGTGACGGGTGGTTAAGATAGTTAGTGGAATTCTGACGGTGATCAAAAACCATCTCTATACCACGGTTTTTGACAACACAAACCTTTTTAATTGCTTCTTCTTATTATGTTTATGAGGTTTGATATTGTGAGTTTTGGAAGCTGTGTTTTGGATGCATTTGTTTTTACTGATTTGCCAGAAAAGAAAAATTTTATAGCCTATCCTGTTGGAAGCAAGATTTTAATTAAAGATTTGAAATTTGATGTTGGTGGTGGAGGATTGAATACATCGACGACTTTTTCTCGGATGAAATTGAAAGCAGGTTTAATATGCAAGATTGGAAAAGATAGTAGTGGAAAGAAAATTTTAAGTGAGATAAAAAAAGAGAAAATAAATTTTTTAGGAAAAGTTCAAGGGACAAGCGGATTTTCTGTTGTTCTTGACAGCAAATTTAGACGCAGGACTATACTTACGTATAAAGGTGCTAACGACAGTATAAGATTAAATGAAATTCCAAACTTTGAAACAAACTGGATTTATTTGGCCTCATTATTAGGAGAGAGTCTGAAAACCCAGAAAAAATTGGCAAGAATGCTAAAAAACAAAAAAACAAAAATTGCATTTAATCCAAGTTCTTATTTAATTGAAAAGGAAGATTTGAGAGAGATTCTTGAATTAACTGATATTCTTGTAATTAACAAAGAAGAGGCAGAAATGCTTGAAAAGAAAAGTGGTAAACTCTCTGACTTAATTGAGATTGTTTGTGTAACTGATGGTGAGAAACCTTTTTTCTGTTATACTAATGGAGAAAAATATAAGATATTTCCACATCAGAATGTTAAAGCTGTTGAGAGGACTGGTGCAGGAGATGCTTTTGCTTCAGGGTTTGTTGCAGCTTTAATTAAAACTAATGATATTGTGAAAGCTTTACAAGTTGGAGTTGCAAATTCAGAGTCTGTAATTAGATATTTTGGTTCTAGAAACAAGGTTTTAAATTGGAATGAGGCTTTGGATGCTGTAAGAAAAAATCCATGCAGAGTTGTTAGAGTTAGATAGCATATTTTAATTTAATTTCCAAGAGTGTATTTATTTCTTTTTCTTAATCAATTCAAGTAACTCTTCTCTTGCAGTTTTAAAGTCTGCACGCTTATTACTTTCTTTCATAACTTCTCCAACCAAGAAGTTTAAAGCTTCTTGTTTTCCAGACTTAAAATCTTTTACTGCTTTTTCATTTTTTTTAATTACTTTTTTACATATTTCTTCAA
>CAYIIQ010000046.1:0-4433 GCA_964363545.1 Candidatus Woesearchaeota archaeon
TCTCTCCTTAAACTTCGGCAAATCCTCAACTTGAATCTTACATCCTGTAGCATTCTCATGTCCTCCTCCGGTCGCACCTTCAAATCCTTCAATAACTTTCATAGTTATATCTCTGACATTTTTTCCTCTTAAAGAAATATTTACTTTTGTACCTTTAATATAAGCCACAACTATAACTTTATCAGGAAATCTGTATGACAACTCGTTTGAAATGTCCGCGCTTAAACTCAAATCTCCACCATACTGAAAATATAATAGCTTTCCTTTACTTACATTAACTGTAGCTTTTTCAAAAAGTTTCTGATATTTTTTATTTACTTGTTCAAACCTAAAAACTAAAGAATTTTTATTCGACTCATCAAGAATTTCAAAAGGGCTCTTAACTCTCAAGAGTAACTTTAACATCCTTACAACATTGCTCGTCCTGTCTTTCAGAGAAAAGCTGAAGATTCGTGTTAGTTTTCCAATTTGAGTTTCGTATAAAGCCTGAAAAGCTGTATTTGCATTATTCCACAATTCAGGATATTCTTCTGCAAACTCATCCACAAACTCTGGAAAAAAATTGTCTGCAATACACCCAGCAACTGCCAACCACAAATCTTCCTTTCTTCCCGAAATTTTATAACTCCAGTAAGTTATAGGCTCTGAACTTTTTTTCTTGTCATTCAAAGGATTATAATAATTAATCCCATCAATATTTCCTGTATCGACATCATGATGGTCAATCCAAAAAAAAGGCAAATTATGTTTCTTAACTTCACTCTTAAACTCGTCAGAAATTATTGGTTTATCTAAAATAAAAACACAATCTGGATTTAACTCATCAATTTTTCTTGCATAACTTTCATTTAATTCGGGAAAAGACTTTATAGCAACACCTTTTCCTCTTCCAATCATCCTAGACAACAACAAAAAACTACACAACCCGTCAGCATCGTTGTCAAAGAAAAATAGTGGATTTTGTGAATTTTGAAGAGCTTCTCTAATTTCATTAATCTGTTTCTGACTTAACATCATTATAACAAAAAAAGTGAGTTTAAATTTTTTTCTAAGTTATAAAAACATTTGCAAGTTGTGGAGATTTCTGATCCTGATACGAACTAATCTTAGAACTTTCTCCAGTGCCTTTTTCCACTCCTTCTAAATTTAAAAATCCAACAGGATGCCCTGTTCTAACAACTCTCCTCACATCAGAAGAACACTCAAGTGTAAGTTGCCCTTGATATCCTTCTCGTATAAAGCCGGCAAAATGGCTCAAAAATCCCGTGCCGCTATACTTAGTTTCCCGAGTAAGTTCTGCACACACACTATTTCCCAGAACCATCTTCTCTCTCATTCCAACTAAATAAAAAGCTGAATCTTCAACAACTAAATACTCGCCTCCTGTAATTTCCTCCCAAAAGTCATCTGATTCATAATGAGCTTTCAAATTAGGATTAATAGGCTCTAAAATATTTTTTTTAGCTTTATAAAAAAATTCTGTTGAGTATGTTGGTACTAAACGCCCTTCTTTTAAACTTTCCTCTAAATCTACTAGCTCTCCATTCTTATAAAACGAAACTTCTTTCCCCCATAACTCTCTTATTTCTTCAGGCATTAACGAATGAGAATCTTTATATCTGAACACTACTTGTGTAGTACTTGTAATTCCAGGTTCAATCTCAATTGGAAATACTCTAGGTTGTAAAGCAATAAGTATCCTTCCGCCAAATAAATCTCCGTTAGAAGCCTGAAAACTCATACAACCAAGCCTTCCAGTTGTGCTTCGAGAGTCTAATCTACATTCCAAATTCGGAGAATACAAAATTTTCTCCTCTGTTAAAAAATAATAAAATTTAGAACCTCGACTATCTGGTCTACATACATATTTTCCCTTGATCCTCGGTTTTTCTGCAGCCCTCTCTAAAAATTCTCTGTCTTTTTGATTTTCAACTACCATAAAATAATCTGTAACCCATAATTTATCAGAAAGTCTCAAATTAATAACACTGTTTTCTACTAATTCATCATTATAAGGCTGTACCTCAATAAAGGTTTGTCCTTCTCTTCTTCGCTTAATCCTTGGTACAGATGGTCTTCTAGGAAGTTCTGTTTCCTCCAGACCAAAAAACTCCCTCCTTCCCCAAAAGTCTTCCTGATCTAGAGCAAAGCCTTCTTGATCTAGAAGTAAGGAAAGATGCCTTTCAGTATCAGCATCATTCTGACTCTTAACTATCTTCCTAACATTCACAACTACCATTTTAACACTATAAAAAACTTCCTTTAAATAAAATATTATTCTCAAGTATATAATTCCAAAAACTTTTTAAACCCCCACAATATAAATCTAGCATGAAAAATCCTGCCTCAAAAACAAATAGAGTTTTGAGTGTAATTGGTATTTTGTTAGTTTTACTGTTATTATAATTTTGCGTGCCTTACAATCTTAAGACACGCATTAATATCTGTGAGAGCTTTAACTAAAAATGTCAAGAGAAATAAGACTAATCAAGCCATATGGAGAAGCAGAAGTTTGGACTAGTGGCAGGGGGGGATAAAAAATTTGAAAAGGCGTACGAAGGAGTTAAACCAAGAGGAATACTCTTAGCACAAAACGAGAAAGCGTCAAGCGTGGTTTGTATAGAAAATTGCATTAATGAATATTGCGGCACAACAGCTGAAATTTATTTTGTGGCAGAGAATGGTTTCTTAGAAAAAACAAGGCATGAATGGGAAGATCGCGGAAGAAGATACACCCTTAAAGGAATAAGGAGCTTACTAAAAGGAAATTCTGAATGGTTCTTAATAATCGACAGAGTAGTATGGCAGGATTTGCAAGAATCAAAAGCTTCTCATCAAAAAACCCTCGAAGAAACTGCAGAAAGCTTATAAACGAAAGGTTTTAAATCACAAAAAACTAAGTTTGTAATATGACACGCGAAAGCATAAACTTTCATGCAATAGAGAAAAAATGGCAGAAAAAATGGGAAATTTCAAAAGCATTTAAAGTTAAAGAAGGAAAGAAAAACAAATTTTACGTTCTTGAAATGTTTCCTTATCCCTCAGCTTCCGGTCTTCACATGGGCCATGCTTTCAACTACACAATCGGTGACATCTATGCAAGATACAAAAGAATGTCTGGTTTTAATGTTTTGTATCCTATGGGTTTTGATTCACTTGGACTGCCAGCAGAAAACGCTGCAATCAAAGAAGGAGTAAGTCCTAAAAAATTTACAGAAAAAGCCATCTCAAATTACATTAAACAAATGAAACAGCTTGGCTTAAGTTATGACTGGAGTAGAATGCAAGAAACTCATAAGCCAGAATACTACAAATGGGACCAGTGGATTTTTCTCAAAATGTATGAGAAGGGTCTTGCCTATAGAAAAAAAGCTCCTGTTAACTGGTGTCCAAAATGTGCAACAGCTCTTGCAAATGAGCAAGTTCACAACGGAAAATGCTGGCGTCATCAAGACACAAATGTCGAGATTAAACAACTTGAGCAATGGTTTTTCAAAATAACAGATTATGCAGAACAACTTTACAACGACATTGGCAAACTACAAGATTGGCCAGAGGATGTTAAAGCAATGCAAAAAAACTGGATTGGTAAAAGCCACGGCATTAACATAAACTTTGAAATCTCAAAATCTAAAGATTTTGATGATGATCAGAAATCTAATGAAAAGAGCAAAAAGATTTCTGACATAAATAAAGAGAAATGGCCAATTTTCACAACTCGTCCTGACACAATTTATGGCGTTACATTTATGGTAATTTCAGCACAACATCCACGACTTATGGAGTTAGTAACTACTGAAAACAAACACAAAATAGAAGAGTTTCTGAAAAAAATAAAAAGTACAAGTGAAAAAGAAATAGAAGAGCTAGAAAAGGAAGGTATATTTACGGGAAGCTATGCTTTCAACCCTCTAACAAATGAAAAAATTCCAGTGTATGCAGGAAATTTTGTTCTTGCCGATTATGGTTCTGGAATGGTAATGGCTGTTCCTGCTCATGATCAAAGAGATTTTGAATTTGCAAAAAAATATAATATTTCAATTAAGCTAGTTATACAACCCATAACTCAAGAACTAAAACCAGAAAAAATGTCCCGAGCTTTTACAGATGAAGGCATACTTATCAACTCTGGTAAATTCACAGGAATGAAAAGTTCACAAGCAATAAAAGCAATTTCAGACTATCTCGAAAAAAACAATTTGGGAAAAAGAACTATCCAATACAAATTAAAAGATTGGCTTGTCTCAAGGCAAAGATATTGGGGAACTCCAATTCCAATAATTTACTGTAAGGATTGTGGGATTGTTCCTGTAATGGAAAAAGAGCTGCCTGTAAAACTGCCAGAAAAAGTTAAATTCGGAGAAGGCAATCCACTTGAAACAAATAAGAAATTTACAGAAGTAAAATGCCCTAAATGTGGAAAAAAAGCTAGA
>CAYIIQ010000047.1:0-4375 GCA_964363545.1 Candidatus Woesearchaeota archaeon
GAATACAGTTATACAAGCGCCCCTTCCGAGAGTATAAGCTTCTGCTAAACACTCAGGTTCTGAATCTATGTCAGTTCTCCACTCGTATTGTGCTCCTCTTAAACCTTCTGGTACTGTTTCAACTTCATTTCCTTCAAACCCAAAATAACTTGCCAAGTATCTACATTCTCGTTCTGATGTAAATCTTGTTGATGTGCCGATAACACAACATCCTTTCTGGCATTCTGGCACTTCACATAATTCATTATCATGCCACTCCGCTTCATTATTTTCACAAACAGTTCGCGTTGATTTAACTTCGCAAGTTCCTCTTTCTTGGTCAATGCAACATCCAAGTTTACACTCATCTATTTCTTCGCAAGTTTTTCCAGATTCAAATTTTCCAGCTTTACATCTATTTATTTGTTCTTCTCCAAATAAATCCTGGCAAACTGCTTCATTTTCCATTTCAATACAACATCCAATTTCTGGAGGGTCTAAAGCAGCTGGAAGTTGCTCAAATGTTCGGATAAAAGAATCAAGAGTTGGATTGTCAAAATTGAAATAATCAGAAACTTGATCTTGGATGTCTTGTCCCAATTCTTGAAGTTCTCTTTGCGAGGATTCTATTGCCTCGTTCGTTTGTTGTTCTTGTTCGTTTGTTAATTGCGCAGATCCTATTGTGAGGAAATTTTCTGACATAAGATAAGAGAAAGCGAAAGTTGAAAGTATAAAAAGGAAAATTTCAAATATGCTTACTACTTTTTTATTAATGTTTAGCATTTCCTTTTTGTGTTTCTTCAGCTCGCAATAGTTTTTCTGAATTTTATTTTGCATTTTATCTTCCTGCTGCTAACACACAGCTTCTTACAGCAAATTTTAATTCTTTTGCAGAGAAAGTTTCATTGATTCTGTAAATTTTTATACCATCACTTAGTTTTGAGACTCTAACATCAAAGTCAGGATACAATAAGCTATATCCACCTGTTTCAAAATTGCAAAATTCAGCTTCTTGATTTGTGATTTCTTCTGCAATTCTGCCAAAATCATAAATTGGTGAGGGAAGTAGAGAGTCAAATTTGTCAAGCTTTGTGACTTCTGCTCCTTTTTGAATTTTGAAAAATCTTGTTATGTTTATTTCAACCCTTTTTGGTTTTAGGTTAACTTCAAGATTCATCTGAGGATTTAAATCTACATCATAGCCCGAGTCTATATACGACTGTTTAAGTTGTAGAAAACAATCGTTTATTATTGGTGTGATATACTCTTCAGTTTCATCTTCAAGATGTTCTATATATGACGGCTCTTGTTTAATGCATGGAAGATAATAGTTCTCGTTGTAGCAGAGATAAGCAATTTTTGAGCTGTCGTCGGGATTTTCGCCATATTCTCTGAAATTTCGTGGGGCAAGGTAACCTCCTTGTGGAAGCATTATGTTTACAGCATCAGATGCAGCATCACTCGCACACTTTCCAATAAATTCTTGAGCAGGAGGAAGCTGTCCGCGTATAGGAATTGGAATTTCTATTACTTTGAATTTATATAAAAGGAAAATTAGAATTATTCCAGCAACAAGAATAACACTTACAATAATCATTAGAGTTGCCTGCGAGTATTTTGTTGAGACAAATTTTTTTGTTTTATCCCGTAAAATACTAGTTGATTTTATATTTACCACTAAACTTTTTTCCCCTTTTTCTTTCATGGATATAAAAGCATGAAGAAGTTTATAAAGTTTTCATGAAAATTAAATTTAGTTTAAACTGCATCAATCTCGAGCTTTGAAACCAACTAATAGCTTAGGATAATTAGAAGGATTTGGGGCTCTTGTCGAGTAGAATGTTCTAAACGTGGGTGGTGTAGATGTTCCAATACCTATTATAACTCCATAGTCAGGTGGGCTAAGATGTCCGCTGATAGTAGTTGGAATCCAACCATCTATTACTTCAAATGCGTCGTTTGAAAAGTTAAATACTATTCTTGTATTTGGTCCATTTTCATGAAAAGGGCCATTTTCTGCATCTGCGGCCCTGACGTAAAAACCATATTCATCACGCCCCCAATGAGGAGAAGTTTTCGGATCGCCCCAGTGAATGGTCTTTTCGTCCCAATGTGCAGGGATATTTCTTATACCAATTGAAAAACTATTACTATGTTGCATAGAAGCATCGTTATAGGTTGTTAAAGCAATTTTTACACTGTCCAAAATATATTCTCTTGCAATTATGCTATATGGGTCTTCTAGATTACGCGGCATAATTTCGTAAGCGCTACCTCTAGAATTTAAACTTGCTCTATAGTCTGGATTTTCTGCGAAACTTGCAAATTTTAGATATGCTAGAGAGATTCCTGCTGGAGTTGTGTCTCCTATTGTTGTGCCTTGTCTATTGTATTCTTTTTCGCCAACTATTTTTGCAGAAAAATTTGGAATGAGTTGTGAAGCTTGTTCAGGTTCTTCAAAATGATAGAGTATCAGCTTATCTTTATATTTTGGGTCTATTGCAGAAATTATATTTGGATAGTCCATAGGTACAAATGCACTTTGCACAGCATTGTATTCAAGTTCTAAATAATCTGGTTGTCGTGTTTGAGGTCTTGGTGTAGAAGTTGGCTGTAATGTATGCTCTAATCCGTCTTGAGTAGTACATCTACCAAGAAAAGGTATATTAGAAAGTGCTACTAAACTAGCTCCTTTCGCGAATTGTTTTAAAAATATTCTCCTATCAATATTTTCTACCATTTTATTTTCTACAATTTATGATTTATAAAGATTTCTGATAATTGTGTTTTGTAGAAGTTTCTTATAGAAACAACAATCTCTAATTGAAAAGTAACACAAAAAGAGGTGGTTTAAAATTTAGAAAGTCCAGTATACTTTACTTCTAGGAATCTTAAATATAATCCAAGGAAAAGATTTAGGTGGATTTTTCCACAGGTTTTTTAGGCGCATTTTTTCTTGGGTTTTATTTTTTATATAGTTTTTATCATCCTTGCCACACGCTAATTCTTAGATAATTTTATTATAACTTATTAGTAGTTAAATTAGAAAGATTTATAAAGGAGAGTATATTAGATGAGTAAAATGGACAGAAGAAGATTTTTACAAACTGCTGGAGGTTTAGGAGTTCTTTTATTTGGAAATTTGCTTGGATGTAACTTGCCTGAAAGAAAGAGAACTAGTTTTAAATGGGATTTTCATCCTAGCCAGTCTTGGAAAGATGCGATTGAAGAAGGATATGAAAGTCGAGGAAGAGTTTTGTTAAAAGGAAAAGCTTTCTTATATAACAGGATTGTCGATAGTGGAAGCTTAGCTTTTAAGGAAATCAGAAAACCAGGAGAGGAATTATGGCAAGTTGACTTGTATCAGAACAGCTTTTATTGTCCTGAAATTTTTCAAGAGCTTGGGAAAAGACTACCTAGATTATCAGAACTAATGCAAAAAGATATTGACTGGACAGATAAAGTAAAAATCAGAGATTTAAAACAAGATGGAAGAATTATTGGAGCTGAATTTTATTACCTTAATGGAAAATCTGAAGAATATAGATTTGAATAATTAATCAATTTTTTCCTTGTAATCTTTTAGCTTTTGATTATTAACATCCTGTTTAATTATTGTTACCTTAACAGATTTAATACCATTATGAATTGGAATTTCATCGTTTACATTAAGTCTGTTAAGATATGTAGCTGTATCGGGTGCTCCTTGAACATTTCTTACAGATTTTCCGTTCTCAATTTGAAATTCATAAAAATTTTCAATTTTATCTATTAATAATATTAAATCTTTAATGTAATTTTTATAATCTTCTTTTCGCATATTTTTAATTTCTTTAGAATTAGTTATAATAGTTGTCTCTTCTATAAGTAAACCTTCTTCATATATTTCTCTAGTTATTTTTTCACTAACTTTCGCGTTAACACCATCTCCAACAACTTCAAAGCTTACTTCAATTTCTGATACATACCATTCACCTTCTTTTTTTATTCCTTCGCTTCTTAATCTATCCCATAAACCCCTTTTTTTTTCTTTAAGTCTAAATATAGGACTGCTGTCTGTTCCTTCTAAATCAACCATAACTCCACCATTTCCTACAATTCCTTGACTAACTATTTTTCCATACAAATCTTGAGAGTTTTTAAATATAAGAAGTAAAATACCGTCTCTTAACGACTCTGCTACATTAACATAATTTCCGACTTTATGAAAAGTACTACCTTCTGATCTAATTTTATATACAGATTTTTTAGGAATTGTCTCGTCATTTGGATTTATTTCTAATTCTAAGGTTTGTTTGGTTTTTCCTTTAGTATCGACATCCCTCACGATCCATGAATCAATATCTGTTTGAATTTGTATTTCTCGAGTTACTTCTCCTTTAATCTTTAAAATCTC
>CAYIIQ010000048.1:0-4276 GCA_964363545.1 Candidatus Woesearchaeota archaeon
AAGTGATAGACATAGAAGGAATAATAGTATCAACTCTGAATCTTACACTACTAGAGTTTAAATTATTAACTGTATCATTTGTATATATAGTTACATTACTTATACTTTCTCCCCAAATTCGTGATATATTCTCTCCACATGTTATTGTGTAATTATCAATTCCCGAACTATTAGTCCACCAACACGAGCCAACATTTGTTTCAACAATTGTATAATTTATAGTTACATTTGTTGTAGAGAAATTAGTATTATTTAAAGGATAAGTTATATTTAGTATAGGAGAAGTTGTGTCAGAAGCAACTCCTGTAGAATTTGTTATATTTAACACAAGATATTGAAGTCTGTGTGCCAATGAACCCCCTCCAACATTAGCTACTCCATGTGCATTCATTAAAAGATAAATTCTGTTTCCACTTGCTGTATCATTCACATAAT
Source organism: Candidatus Woesearchaeota archaeon (assembly GCA_964363545.1). GTDB lineage: Archaea > Nanobdellota > Nanobdellia > Pacearchaeales > GW2011-AR1 > CAYIIQ01. The sequence continues at coordinate 436 of CAYIIQ010000048.1, forward strand.
CTGAAAAATTAGGAATAGATATATTTGCAGTATGAACAACATTTGCATTAGTTGCTGGTGATGATGTAACATTCTGCATATTAAAAACTCCTGCAGTAACATTTCCAATTAAAATAGATATATTAGTTGCACTCGCAGTTGTAAGAGAAATAGCATGTTCTGTTCTTATAGCCATTTCAGTTATATTTGTAGCATCTTCAGAAATATTAAATACAATTCTATGACCTGTTCTAAGTCCTCCTGGCTCACTTACCTGTGTTGCAGTAACTGTCACATTAACGCCATTATCAGTTGAGATTGTATTTAAATTTCCAGCTGTATAAGCAGTTGCATCAACTTCTGTCCATGTCCACATATCAGTCTGGTCAATAACTCCCTCTGTCCATCCTTGTCCTCCAGTCGTGTTTGGATAATAACTTGAAATCGGATCAAGATACAAATTTTCAGAGAAATTTCCAGAAACTTCTAAATAAGTTGGAGTTAACTCAATTTTATAATCTTCAGCTATATCGTAAAAATCAACTGAAATTGAGCCAGAAATTACAGCTGTTCCTTCTACTCTAACTTCTCCAGGACTATAAATTTCAAATCCAACTCTACCACTCTCATTTTCCATAAGTGGAGTAAAATTCAAGATTCCAAAAGCAAACTTATAATAGCTTTTTTCTTCATAAACATTTACATGATACAAAACATTTTCATCAGTTATATTTTCCATGTAGTATTTTATTCCAGAAACAATATAGTAAGGCTTAAATTCAATCTTCTCACCACCCAACTCAACATTTATCTTTCCATCATAACTTCCATAAGTGTTCAAAACTTGTGTAATTGGAACAAATTTTCCATCTTTTTCAAAGTTAATTGGAGCAGCAGAATATAAAGTCGAAGATGTAAAGTTATCCAATCTATAACTTTCACTAAATACACTATTTCTTGTAGCTATATCAACTGGCTGTTCAATTTCGATATTTACACTTTCTCCGGCATTTGCGAGCCAATCAATCTCGTCAATTAAACCATCATTATTATTGTCAACAAATTTATAGTTGTTTGTTCCTTCAACTTTAATTTTTTCAGACTCACTTTCTTCAATAAAAGTATAAGCAACAATTTCTTGATAAGAAGAATCACTTTCAATTTTTACTTCTTTCTTTCCTTTTTCAAGTTCTTTTTCAATAGCTTTCGGACCTTCAGTATAATACTCAACTTCAATTTCTGTTGCATTATCTTCAATAATAACCTCTATAACATCTATCTTTTCCTCTATATCAACTTTTTCTGTTATATCAACAGCTTTTCCAGTAAGTCTTGCAAATAAATTTCTAAAAATTCTGGAAAAATAAGACCCTTTTCCTACTTCAACATCTAGTGTAACTTGGCCTGTCAAAGTTGTTTCTTTTATTTCAGCATTTATAATATCTTTATTTTCTTGTTTTTCCTCTTTTTTTTCTTCAACTGTTTCGTTTTGTTCTTCATTTTCTATAATTCCTGAGGGTATAACTTCTTCTTCACTTATCTTTTTTTCTTCCAACAAACTTGTTTCCTCTTGTTTACTTATATTTATTTCTTCAACAATTACTTCTTCACTCTCCTCTTTCTCTACTTTTTTAACAACTATATCTATAGCTTCATCAGGCAACTCTAAAGTTATGTTTTCATCTGCTTCTTTCACAATATTTTTAGTCCATTTTACAGGCTTTCCTAATCTGACTTTTCCATGCGAAGTGTTAATAGATAATTTCTTTTCAGAAACCATAATATTAAATTCATTACTCTCTACACTTTCAGTCCCATTTTTCGCTATAATTTTACTAACAGTTGTTCCTATAAATCCTGTTTTTGGAGTTATTGTTACAAGCTCTTCACTAATCTCTACACTTAAATTCTCATTAAAAAATACAGAATAAGATTCAACATTTTCAAAATACTCTGACAAATTTAAGCTGTAACTAAAATTAACACTCATAGTTACATCAGGAATATTCTTAAGAAATTTTATTGTAATATTGGAAGTTAAATTTTCTTCTAAAGGAATTTGTTGTCCTACATTTACTTTTGCACTTGATTCTACAACCATTAAACCATTATAAACTAAGGCAACTTTCAGCTCCCCTTCTTCTGCCTTTATTTCGAACTTTTCTAAATCTATTTTAATAGTCTGAATTTCGTCTGTTAAGTAGTCTTTCCCGTAACCTTTTTCGTCTCCATAATAATCTGTAGAAACTTTTATTTTATTGCCTTCTTTTTCTATCTTTAGAACATCTGAACTTAGTTTTTTTTCAATAGTTCTGACAGAACCTTCTACAATTTCTACTTCTTCATCTTCCCCAAATTCGTAAGTATAAGGCTCTTCTAATGTAACACTCACTTCAAGTGTATTTTCATTATTTTCACTAATTACAGCTCCACTAATTGTGCTTGTTTCTATACTACTCGACTCACTTAAACTTGTGCTTGTTTCTATACTACTTGAATCACTAGAACTTAAACTTGATTCGCTTTGACTACTATCACTTATACTTTCAGAACTTTCTTTAGCACTTTCTTGTCCTACTTCTTGAGTTTCAGGCGATTGCGAAGAGGTTTCTTGCTGGGATTTTTCTTCACTTTTCTCTTTAATTTCTTCTGCTCCTTTCTCAACTTCTTCTACTTCTTCACCAGTTTCATTAATCAACTCCTCTTTTTTCTTCTTTTCTACACTATCATTAACCTCTTCTTTTTCAACCACTTCCTTCAAAATAGCTTTTTTTATCTTCAATGTAAAATAAACTGTAGGGTAAATCTTCTTTTTCCCTTCGAAACCATATCCTTCACCTTCTCCATCTAGTTCAAGGTTTTCAACATAAAAACTTCCTTGTGTCTTGCCTATTCCAGCAATTTCAGACAAGAGAAATTCTTTAGTTTCATTACCTAAACTCAATTTTACAATTGTATCAACAGGAATTAACTCGCCGCCTTTAAGATTAAATTTCAATATTCCCTTTAGATTTTCGTTAGGTAGATAAGAGGGCGAAAGTTCCAGAGCAACTCTGCCAGTTGGTTGATAAAACTTGATAAAATAAAAAAATAAAGCTAAAATTATAACACCTATTACAACCAAAGACTTTTTTATCGGAGAGTTTTTTTCTGTAGGATAACTAATTTTTTCATTTTGTCCGATATACTTTGTTACAACCCTATTACCCTCTCTTTTACTTTCATAGACATAAGGACCGTAAAGTTTACCACCTTTTTTTATGTATTTGTTATATACCATTATACACTCTTTTTTTAATTTTAAAATGTAAGGTAACAAATAAATTTTTACCAGTGTTTCTTAAAATAACCTTCTTTATTTACCCTACTTTTTAATTAAATTTTATAGATTTAGGACTTTATAAAACCTCTGCTATAAAGCTTTAAAAAAATTTTTACCTTACAATTCTAAACTATATCAACAAAGATTTTTCTTTCTCGTGGACCATCAAACCCTACTACTCCTATACCTTACCATCTTCCAAGCTTAAGTTGGCATTTCTCTAAAGGAATAAACTTTCCAGGGCCTATAATAGAAGCTTTAATATGGCTGTCTGCATTTCCATCAAGCTTGTCATGTCTCCATTTTCCTCTTGGAAAAGTACTCCGTAGAGCTTCTTGAATATCTTCACAAAGATTTTTGTCGTAATTTTCATTTATAATTACAGCGCAGCTTGCATGAGGAACATAAACAAAACAAATTTTTCCATTTTTTGCCTCTTTCGATTCACTTACAACTTTCTTAATATTTTCTGTTATATCTACAATTTCTTCTCTTTTGCTTGTTTTAATTGTAAACTCGTGCATTTTTATATCACAAAAT
>CAYIIQ010000049.1:0-4263 GCA_964363545.1 Candidatus Woesearchaeota archaeon
GCTTAACTCGCCTTCTGCCTTGTATACCTGGTTGATGAGCTGAAAGCCAAGAATGCCTGCACCTATCCCGACAACAAGAAGAACCATCTCAAATACATTGAATTTTTTATCAGCCATTTATTTAAGAATTGAATTTATTATATAAGCTTTACTATTTTTAGATTTTATAAAAATACAGAAAAAAATTGATACAAACATAAAATAAATTTAAATTACACTATAATGTTTAGCCAGTTCAAAACATAAACTAGAACTATGCCTAAAATCAAACCTGCAGTTATATAAGGCATGGCTGGATAGAACTTTCCTTTTATGGAAATTGTAAAAAGATAAAGAAGAGCAAGAGTTGCGAAAACAGAGATTATTAAAGCAGAAAAAATATTGAATGTTCGTAATACTACGCCTGCAGTTATGATAGGGAAAATTATGTCACCTCCACCGAGAATTGCAAGATTAACTTTTATTTTCTTATTTTTAAGATTTTTTGCCTTTGCTTTTTGCAATTCTATTTTTTGTTTCTTACCAAGAACAGGAACAAAAAATCCCGCAAATAATTTGAGCTGATTAATTTGGAATTTTGCCATTTTTTGCATAAATCCGCTATGCCAAACTGCATAAATATCATATACCGAAATTAATACTAAGAGAATCACAACTGACCATATACTTAACATTGAAACAAAAATTGCAGCTATTCCAGGATAAATTAAAAGTTCTGTGAAGTTATGAACAAGAAAATTTCTCTTGAAAATTTTGTATATTGAGAGGGGAATTGAAATAACTAAAGCAACAACAAGAGAATATAAAGGAATAAAAGAAAAAAAAGCGTTCAGTGTAATGGCAAGTGCAATTATAACTACAACTAGAAACCATATTCTTAAGAATAAAGTGGCTTTTATTTTCATCAACAGCAAGATTAAAACAATTGCAATAATCATTGAGATAATGATGCTTATAAGAGAAATTTCTGGCTCGGTTTCAGGAGGCTCTAAACCAAGAGGCAAGTCTTTCTTAACTGTTACATTTTCATACTGTCCTGTTGTTTCATTGTAAATAGAAAATTGTTGAGGGGAGTAGGATTTTACGACGAATAATCCAATTAGTTGAGTGATAAAAAACATGCTTAACAAGATTAGAGTTATTTTTAATGTGTGTTTCATCTTTTCTCTTTTAAGAAATTAATTAGTAAAATAGGTTTATAAAGCTTAAATTTTTTAAAACTTTACTTCAATCTTATAGTTTCTAAATTTCTTGGAGCACAAGTTTCAATTCTACTTAGCTTGTAGAGAGTAGAAGCAAGATCAAGAACTCTGCTTGGCTCTCCATGGTTTACTATTATTCTTTTTGGTTTTGGTTGGCAATTGTTGATAAAAGAAATTAACTGATTTCTTCCTGAGTGAGCAGAAAACCCTTCTATAGTATGGACTTCGAAATTTATTTTTACATCCTCTTCTTTCCCATCATTTACCATTTTTACTTCTTTCAAACCATCTTGAACTTGTCTTCCAAGGCTTCCAACACCTTGATAACAGACAAAAACAAGGCTATTTCTCTTGTTTCCCGCAAACTCTCTAAAGTACTCGACACTCGATCCTCCTTGAAGCATTCCCGAAGTTGCTAGAACAACACATGGACCACCTTCAACTACTTTTTTTCTTTCTGCCGAGCTTCCAACTCTGCTAAAGATTTCACTTACAAAAGGATTTCTGTCCTGGAATATTAAACTTCTTACATTTCCTGACAAGAATTCTGGGTATGCTGTGTGTATAGCATTTATGTCCCATATCATTCCGTCGATATAAACAGGAATTTTAGGAAGTATTCCCATTCTTACAGCGTCTTCTATTATAAGAATAGTTTCTTGTGCCCTTCCAAGTCCAAGCTCTGGAATTAAAACCTTTCCTTCTCTTTCAATTGTTTTTTTAATTATACTTATAAACAGATCTTCGGCATCTTTTCTATTCGGCATAATATTTTCTTTTCCACCATAAGTTGCTTCTATCATAACAGTTTCAAGTCTTAAGAAATTTGTTGCAGCTTGGTCTAGTAGTCTTGTTCTCGCGAACTTTAAGTCTGCACCATAAAGAAAATTGTGCAAGCCATTGCCGATATTAAGATGCACCATGGCTGAACCAAGAGCATGACCGGCATTATAAAAAGTAAGTCTTACATCTGGTGTTATATCATTAACTTCGTTGTAGTCGAGGCAGATAGAGTGCTTTACCATTTCTTTTATGTCAATTGAAGAGTAAATCGGAATTGTTGCTTGTTTGTGTGCAACACCAATCAAATCAAGTGCAAGTAAAGATGCTATATCTCTTGTTGGCCGGGTCATGTATACTGGACCTTTATAACCCATTTTATACAAATAAGGAACAAGTCCTGAATGATCTATGTGGGCATGGCTTAGTATGACAGCATCGAGTTCGTTAATGTCAAACTCTGGAATATCGAAATAAGGAAATCTGTTAGGACCTTGAGATGCTACATCTATCCCACAGTCAAGCAGGATTTTTGATGCAGGAGTTTGCAACAAGAAACAGCTTCTTCCTACCTGTCTTCCTGCTCCCAAGAAAGTAAGTCTTATCCATTCTTCAACTTTTTCCGGATTCCAGTCTTTGTAGATTTTTTTCCCAATTGAGTTTAAAAATCTTCTTCTATAGTTGTTGTTTAAATACAATACTTCACGAATGTTCTCAGTTATTTTGCTTGGAATTGCCGGACTTCTTTGAACTTGAGAAATCCAAAAAGTTTTTCTTTTAATTTCTTGCAGGATTATTCCTTGCTTACCTATTACAAGTCCTGGCCTTTTTGCTTCTATCACTACAACACTTCTCTGGCTCTCAAAAATAATGTTTGTAATTTCAGCTTCTTTCGGAATGATTTCTCTAATTATCTTCTCAGCTTCTTCCTCTTTTGTGATAATACTAGCTTCTGCTCTTAGTTCTATTCTTTTTTTGATTTTGTCGACAACTTCTTTTATCTGTTTTTCTCCATTAAGAAAAAAATCCTTATCATCTGTATACAAGACTATATTTGCAGCTTCGAATACAGCATTTGATATAACCTTCGGTAGCTCATTGATTACGCTTTTTAGAATATCTACCATTTTAAAAATATAAAAGTTTGTTTTTAATTTATTTATCAAAAATTCATAATCTTTATTTAATAAAGAAGATTACTTTGATTTTTTAAGTTCCTGAACTAGCTCTTCTGATATAACTTGTTTTATTCCATCTTTTGTAACTGTAAAAATATCAACTCCGTAACCTGAGGCTACATCTCTCTGCATTGCAGCTTTTAATGAATCTATAGCAAGTTTTACACCTTCTTCAACACTTAAATCTTTTTTATAGCTTCTTTCTAAAATTCCGAGAATATAAGGCATTCCTGCGCTGAAATTTGCATCATAGTCTTCGACTTCATAGATACCGCCGGCAGGTTCTATACTATATAGATGTGTACTTCCATCTTCGTCGTATCCTGCAACAAGTGTCCCGACAATGCTTGGAATTGTTGAAAACTGACGGACGTTTCTGAATGTTATTGTTGATAAGAAAACTGCAGATTCTTTTACTGATGGCCTTTCCTTGCTTTTAAGCTCTTTCAATTTCAACTCTGCTGCAACTAACCTATTAAGAAATTGTGCATCTGAAACCATTCCTGTGTAAGCCGAGATTAAATAGTCGTTGATTCTAAAAATTTTTTTGTAGTTTTTATTTGTTACTATAGTTCCAGCTGTTACTTGTCTGTCTGCACCAAGAACTATGCCGTCTTTGCAAACTAGACCAATTAAACTAGTCCCTGTTTTTAATACAAAATTTTTTAGTTCGTCACTCATCTTAGAAAATTAGAATTTATAATTTAATAGAGATGAATGAGTTTATAAAGCTTTTGGTGTGTTTGTAGAGTTTGATTACTAAATCTTTGATTTGGAAAATAAAACCGAATGTTCGATTCGTTCTCGCTGCGAAGTTCCTCATTGATGTAAATGATATAATCTTCTAAACTCTCTTGTTGCGCAGCTCCTCGTTTACACTGCGGGCTTGCTCACTGCGGAGTTTGAAGATGCGCCAGCCGGGAGTTGAACCCGGGTTCCAACCTTTTTGTATTGTAGTTTTCTACCTTCCTAGAGTTTCTTTTTCTAAAAGAAACTGTAGATGGCAAGGTTGTGTCTTAGCCACTGGACCACTAGCGCATAAGAGAACCAAGTTTCTCTTATCAACTCTCCTTAAAGTTACTGAACAAGTTTCTCTTATCAAC
>CAYIIQ010000050.1:0-4239 GCA_964363545.1 Candidatus Woesearchaeota archaeon
TTCTTCTCTTTTGCTTGTTTTAATTGTAAACTCGTGCATTTTTATATCACAAAATCCTTATGTGTTACCATGCACTAAAGTGCATGGTTTGTCTGGATTTTGGGAGACAGAACAAAAGACAATTCTGAAGGAATTGTCCACTGCCTAAAGGCAGTGGTTTACTTTTGTTCTGTATTAAACTAAAATTTTATATAAACCTTATCATTTTAAAGATAATGAAAAAAGGAATACTAAAGAGTTTAAAAATAATTCTTTATCTTATTATTCTGATTAACTTTATTTTAATTGGTTATTTAAGGGAAAGCATAGCAAATCCTCCAAAAATAGAATTAGTTAATATATCGAGAGTAATTGATGGCGATAGTTTAGCTTTAGATGATGGTAGAAAAGTCAGACTTTTAGGGATAAATACTCCTGAAAAAGGAATGATTTTATATGACAAAGCCACAAAATTTTTAAAAGAATTAGAAGGAAAAGAAGTTAAAATAGAAAGCATAGGAGAAGATAAAGATAGATATGGTCGACTTTTGAGATATGTCTTTTATCAAGACAAACTGTTCAACGAGGAAATTTTAAAACATGGGTTAGGGAATTTTTACTCTTATTCCAAAGACAAATATACCCCTAGACTTTTAGAATCTGAAGAATATGCAAGAGAACAGCAACTTGGAATTTGGAAGAGCTCTCCAAATTTAGGATGTATAGAACTGGTTGAACTGAAATTTGAAGAAAACACGAGATGCAAAAACCAAGAAAAAATTTTTTTAAACAATAAATGTAAGAAAATTCAAGTCTTATTAAAAGACGATGCAACAAATATTTATAAAATTGAGTTAGATAACGGAATTTTTACAAAGAATTTCTCATGCGTCTGGAATAATGAAGGAGATTCTGTTTATATCTGGGACAGTGAAGGAATGGTGCTGTTTTATAGATATTAAGCTTTATATAATCACGAGATCTTATCAATTCATGCTCATAGAAATCCTCCTTGCAATTGTCCAAGCAACAACAGAATTCCTGCCTGTAAGTAGTTCAGGTCATCTTGCTTTAATTTCAAACCTGATTTCAGAGCCAGACATTTTCTTTATTACTCTTCTACACATTGCCTCTTTAATTGCAGTCTTAATTTTCACAAGAAGAGAGCTGTGGAAATTGATAAGTTTTGAAGAAAGCTACAGAAAAATGTGGCTTTATCTTATCCTTGCCACAATTCCCGCAGCTATTTTTGGCTTTATATTTAGAAAGTTAATTGAAGAGACTTTTTCCTCCTTTTTATTTTTAGGAATTGCTTTCATCTTTACAGGATTTATCTTGCTTTTAACAAAATTAACTAAAACCTCTTCGACTTTTAATATAAAAAAATCTCTTTTTATAGGCTTATTTCAGGTTCTAGCTTTATTTCCAGGAATATCAAGAAGTGGCATGACAATTTCTGCAGCTTTGTTTTCAGGCATTTCAAGAGAAGAGGCAACAAAATTCTCTTTTTTGCTTTTTATTCCTCTTTCAATAGGAGCATTTGTTCTTGAATTAGGAGAAGCTTATTTTAATTTCTCTCTCTTAATAGCTTTTATTCTATGCTTGATTTTAAGTATAATTTTCCTTAACTTTCTCTATTTTTTAATTAAGCGAGGAAAATTCTGGCTTTTTTCTTTTTACTGTTTTTTTATCGGTTTAGTTTCTTTAGTTTTATATTTTTTATAGTTTGCTATTTTGTTAAGATTGATAGATTTTCTAACAATATCTTAAATAAATTACAAAAATCCTAATTGATTTCATCATTTATTTGAAAAAATTTAGAATATAAAAAGTTTTATATATAACATTTATTTAAATAGTCTGAATCATAGTCATCTCTCAAGGCAGAGATGATTGGAGCTGGTGTTCGCGGCACACAGCTCCTTATCTCCTGTTTAATTATATATTTTCTTTCATAACTTCTTTCGCATATTTTCTTGCAAGTCTTAATGGCTCTGGTAATCTATGTGGTTCGCGGACAAATTTTTTTACAAGTTCTACAGCCGTTTTAACAGAAACTAAATTTCCAGGACTAATATATAAAGGTCTGCCATTTTTTTTCGTAATCAAAACTTTTCCAACTATTTTTCCTTCTTGTATCATATCATTTTCTCTAACTTCTCCAGAAATTAAAGAATCAGTGATTCCTATTGTAGGCACGTTTGCCACAAGAGCAAAATGGCTCGCAATTCCCAATCTGCAAGGATGTGCAATTCCGTGACCTTTTATAAAAACTATACTTGGTTTTTCTTCCAAAAGATTAAACACAGAAACCATTGCAGAAAGTTCTCTATATGCTCTGAAACCAGGAATATAAGGAAACCTTATTTTATCTGAGAAATATTTTTGATCAATAATTTCAAAATCAGTTCCGACTACAACAATCGCAGAAATTATCTTGTTTTTCACAAAAATATTTTCAATTCCACCAACTTTTTTCGCTTCTTTGACTTCTTCAATGTCTTTTATTTGCAAATTTTTAGACAGTTTTATTTGCTCGCTTTTAAGTTTTTCTAAATCAATTCCGTATTTTTTCACAATTTCCAACATCTCTTTTTCATCCATAATCTTTTTAAACTCTTGATGTTTTAAAGTTTTATGTTTAGCAAAGTATGTAAAAAATGTGGCGAAAAAGTCTCTTCTGAATTTACATTCTGCCCATATTGTGGAAATGATATAAAGAGAGAAGAGGAAGAAAGAGACTATGGTTTAATTGGAAGAAGAGACGAACTCGAACCGTATTTTAACACGAGGATGCCCTTTAACTTAGATAAAATGTTTAATCAGCTTCTAAACGAGTTTGACAAACAGTTTAAAGATTTTGACAACAAATCAAAAGAAAATCCTAAGAAAACCAAAATAAGAACTAACGGAATAAGTATAAATATTTCAACAGGGTTTGGTGAAAAGCCTGAAATTCAAATAAGAGGATTTAGTCCTGAATTCACCCATTTTAATGCACCTAAAGTTAAACAACTCCCTAGAAAACAAATTAGCGAAGAAAAAGCAAAAGAACTCGCGTCACTTCCTAGAAAAGAAGCAGAAGCAAAAGTTCGAAGATTCAGCAATAAAATTGTCTACGAAATTGATTTACCAGAAGTTTTAAATATAGATGATGTTATAATAAACAAGCTCGAAAAAAGTATAGAAATTAAAGCTCTCTCACCAAAAACAGTTTACTATAAAGTCATTCCAATAACTGCTCCAATAACTAACTATCTTCTTAAAGACGGCAAACTTTTTCTTGAATTTAGAGCTTTATAATACAGAACAAAAATAACTGCTTTTAACTTGGAATTCCTTCAAAATTTTATTTATAGAAAATTGAAAAGACAGAATTTTGCGAAGTGGCTTCGGCAATTTACAATACCCCAAAAGCATGGCAAGCTGTAGCTAGACCAGTAATTGCCCCATTGAAATTAAACCTGTAATCAGCCGCGTTAACGGCAGACACTGTTGTTTGTTCTATTTCTTGCCCTTTTTCAACTTCAATTCCATGAATTATAGGATAATTAAATTTGCTAGAAGCTTCTCCTAATTTTTCAGCTCCTTCTACTCCATAACTTGCAATTATAAATCCATCTTTAACAAAAGATTCTACATGCACTCCTAATTTATAACTCCCTTTTGGAGCAAATCTTACTTGATTGTCTTTACTAAATCTTACTCCATTAATTTCTTTCCCACCATTAAGCATTACTTCAAGACTTTCAACATCTAAAGGCTGACTTTTTCCTATTGCTTCAAAATCCTGAACAACATAAACTCCATTCTCATTCCAGCCATTCCTGTTAAAAACCCCTAGCTCTCTATTCATCATTAGCGCTCTAACATACCTAAATTCTGGCTCATTTCTTGCTTTAGAACAATAAGCAACATGAAGTAAAGAAGCTGTATAATCTCCATGTGGAACTTTCTGTTTTTTACTAAGAATTTCTCTTCCAAGATTTGTGTGAATTTGAGGTCCTTCTGAAGGATAAGCAAAAGCTATTTCTCCATTATTATGAGGAACCCATAACTTTACTCTTCCTCTTACTACTCTTGGTTGATATGTTTTAGTTTCAGTTTCCATATTCTTCCTTATTTTCTTCTACTTATAAATATTTCTATTTTATTACTATTTAATAATTAATAAATATTTACTTATTTTCAATTGTCTTTTGTTCTGTCTCCCAAACCATGCACTAAAGTGCATGGTAACACACAAGAATTTTGTGATAT
>CAYIIQ010000051.1:0-3733 GCA_964363545.1 Candidatus Woesearchaeota archaeon
CAAAAACAAATTATCCAGTTATTGGGGAGCAGGATGTAGAATTTAAAATAACTCCTGAAATCTATCGAGACGAACTTTCTGAATCCAGACAGTGTGTGAAGCATGTTCCGGTTTGGTTTCCTAAAAATTTAGCAAGTCTCGTTGCAACTTTTTTAAATCCGAGTTTTGGAATTGGTCATGGCTTTCATTACAATATGTTTTTTCTTGTAAAAACAAAAGAGGAATGGGTTCAACAAGAAAGATATCCTGCAGAAATAGCTCGTCATACAATTGTCGACAGGCTTGGTGCGATTGCTCTCTTTAACAGAAGATTAGAGTGTGTAAAGTTACAAACTTATAGAAGTGGGCATGAAAATGATATTGGATTTTTTAAAGAATTGAGAAAAAGTTTGACTTAATTCAACTCAAAACAAACTCGGGTTTTGCAACAATATTTCCTTCTTTTACTAATCTTGCAATTTCTACAAATCTATCGCCACAAAATATTGCAATACTTTCTTTTTCTTTTCCTTCAACTTCTTCAACAATATCTTCTTTAAAGATTGGCTTTCCTATTAAAAGTTTGTTTAATGAGTCTTGCTTAACTTGAATAACTGGAATAATTTTTGATATAACTTCTCCTGGAATTAAAATTTTTCTTAAATTTTCTTCATTTCCTTTTTTATATTCATCTACTGCTTTTTCAAACTCGTATAAGTTTACAAATTCCTTGTCATTTTCAGAAAAAATTCCTGCCTTTGTTCTTCGCAGTTCTGTCATGTGTGCTCCACCAATTTTTAATCCAAGATCGTGGCAAATTTTTCTAACATAAGTTCCTGCTTCACATTTAAGCTTAAATAAAACCTCTTTTCCTTCTTTCTCAAGAATTTCAAAACTATAAATCTTGCGCTCTCTTTCAACTCTTTTAACTCTTGACCTTACGGGAGGTTTTTGAATTATCTTGCCTGTAAAATTTACAATTTCTTCTTTCAATTTTTTTTCTTCAACATCTTTATGCAGTTTCATTATTCCAACATATTCTTTATCCTTTTTCATAAACCATGTAGCCAGACGACATGCGCGATTTAAAGCAAGAGGCAAAACTCCTGTCACTCTCGGGTCTAGAGTTCCAAAATGGCAAACTTTTTTCGCTTCGAGTTCTTTCTTAACAATTTCAACAACTCCAAAACTTGTCGGTCCGCTTGGTTTTTCTATATTCAATATAGAAAATTCTAGAAGTTCCTGAATCGTTTTTTCGCTTTTTAGTTTTTCTAAGTCTTTTTTGATTTCCATTAGTAATTGTCTCTGCCTAAAGGCAGTTATTTTTGTTCTGTATTATAATCTTACTATATATAATATTTAACTAAATTCTATTGAAGTCTGATGTTAGACAGCCAGTCATTTGCTTTTAAAAATTGAGTAAAATGGGCATCTGCAACCACAAAAGTTAAATCTCTAAAACTAACTCTATCGGGAAGTTTTGTTTTTATTGCTTGAAATCTGTGTTTTTCATGATAACTTAAAAGCCATGACTCACTTCTAAATTCATAACTATTTTGGGAAATTATAACTCTTCTACCTTCATGTAGCAATCTTTTAATATCAAGTTTCAATTCTCTACACAAACCTTTATCTAAAAAATTTGGAAAGATATAATAAACTCCTATATGTGGGCGAAACGTTCCTTGAAAATTCATATAATCAAAATATATCGGTACTATGTTGTTTGAATATCTTCTTGGTCGGACAACTTGCATTTTCCATATATTATATAAGAAATAGTTTTTAAGAGTTTCTATGATAGAATATATCTTAACTAAGATTATCTTCTTTTTTTATGACTTTTTTTAATTGTATAATGCCAAGTTGCGGGCTTTTCTCATTTTCCTCTAACCTCTTTATAAAACTCATGCTTGCTCCGACCATTTTCTGTTTTTATTCTACCTATTCTTTTCATACTATCACTTTTTGCCCATTTAGGAGTTCCAACAATGTCAGGATTAAAATAATGAGTTGCTTCTGCAGGATCTTTATATTCTCCAGACAAAACACCCTGTGCAATTTCTAAGCATTTTTCCCAGGCTTTTTTATCATATTTTACAGGATTTTCAACTTTTTCTCTGTTTTTATCTTTTGGATCAAAACATGTGTATTGATATACTATTATTTTTCTTTTTCTGCCTTTTTTATTTCTAACAGTTTTAGGATGATTTCTTAGAATTGTGTCTCTTAAATCTCTTCCATAAAAATCTTTTCTTAATTCTAATCTATTTAAGGGGGTGTATGCAATTGCTTTTTTTTCTTCATCAGAGCATTCTCTTCCCTCTCCAAAAATTAGTCTTGCTAATAAAGTTTTGTCAGAATCTCTTGAGAATTCTTTTCTTTTAGATGCTCCTAAAGAAATATAAGGCGCCTCGATAACTCTTTCTATTCCGTGTTTAGCATTTTGAGCTATTTCTATCGCATATTCTGGTTTTGTTAGTGAATTAAATGCGGGGATTCCTAATAAAGTTGAAAGTGTAAATCCTCTTATAAAACCACTAAATCTTCTACTCATCTTATATATTTCTCCATTTTTTTCTTAACTCTTCCATTGTTCTTTCTTTATGTTCTGGACAATAGTCGTGACCAATTTTAGTCATTCTATCTTCTCTGTTATATTTTCGCATAATTTCTTGATATTCTTGCGTAGTCGGAGCTAACCAATTATCTCCTTGTTTTATAGCTCTGCATTCAAAACATATTGTTAAAAACTCCAAATTTTCAGCCATTTTTACTCCAAATTTTGTAACTATTTAATAGTAAAGGATTTATAAAGCTTTTGTTTAGCTATTCTAAAAGTTAGTGGCTTTTTGAATAATTTTTAAATTTTTAAAAAGTTCTTATACACTATAAGAAAAAAACAGCAAAAGTATATTTATAATATAAATGGAAGTGCAAACTAAACAGAAATTTTTCATTTTTATAAAAGAAATATATGCGAGATAAACTGACATTGCAAAAGATAGCCAAGACATATAAAATATGATGTTTGAAAAATTGTATAGAGTTAAGACAAATAAACCTACATAAAACAACATTCCAATAAAAGAGTTAGAAATTCCAAAGATCTTTCCATATTCACTTGTAAAGGCTTTTTTACACGACATATTATCGCTTATATCACAAACGGCTTTGTATTTCTTGTCTTTTTCATATTTTCTCTCCACAATATATGCATATAAAGAGACTACAAACCCTAATATAGATAAAATTTGTAAAGCTAGCATATTCATAATTGTAAATTTAGATATAAAAAGGTTTCTTTTAAATTAAATTTTTAATTTAATTAATTTAAACTTTAAATACAAACTCGTCATAAACATCTTACTTTATCAAACAGCTTGCGCAGACAAAAGTGATTTTTGATTCAAAGTTTTGCTTGCATCTAAAATTTCAATTCCAATTAATTTTCCATTTTTATCAAAATCAAGAATAATATTGTCGTTTAATTCTATTGTTTTTTTTGCTTCTCGCTCTTTTATAGAATCATCTAAGTAAATATATGCTGCATCTGTATCTTTATCGTATGTAAATTTCATAAGTACATAACACTAATAACCTTTATATAGTTTTCTTCTTCAATAAATATAATCTTCAATTTTTTATTCTTTGTTTCACCGACTACTACTTTTCTATTCTCAAACGATTTTTTAGTATACAATGGATGCTTTAATATCTGTTCTATTTCCCATTCTTCTATACCTCTTTCTTT
>CAYIIQ010000052.1:0-3364 GCA_964363545.1 Candidatus Woesearchaeota archaeon
AGGTATAAAAAAAGAACTTCCATCAATAGACGATTTTGTCGGAGAGAAAGTTGAAACTGCAGTAAGCATTCAATCTTAAATGCAAAAGTTCTTAAAAATCTGTCAGCAGTACAAGTAGACAGAAACCTTTAAAAAGTAAAAGATTAACAATAGTTAATAAATTAAAGACTATATAAAACTAATAAAAATGTCATTTACACTTCCAAAACTATCTTACTCTTATAACGCACTCGAGCCTTACATAGACGAGCAAACAATGACTATCCACCATACAAAACATCATCAGGCTTATGTAGACAAGTTAAATGCAGCAATACAAGGAACAGAATTTGAGAACTTTGACATTCATGAACTTCTTAAAAACATAAAAAAAATTCCAGAAGATAAAAGACGGGCTGTAATAAATCATGGCGGAGGACATGCTAACCATTCTTTATTCTGGCAAATTCTGAAAAAGGGAACAGAAAAACCTTCAGGAAAACTTGCAAAAGAAATTAATGAAAAATTCGGAAGTTTTGAAAAATTTAAAGAAGAATTTTCAAATGCAGCTACAACACTTTTTGGAAGTGGTTGGGCGTGGCTTGTTTTAAATGAAGGTAAACTGGAGATTGTTAAAACACCAAATCAAAACTCTCCTTTAATGGAAGGCAAAATTCCAATTCTCGGTCTTGATGTCTGGGAGCATGCTTACTATTTGAAATATCAAAACAAAAGAGCAGATTATGTTCAGGCTTTTTGGAATGTAATTAACTGGGAAAAAGTAGAAGAGTTTTATGAAGAAGCAATTAACAAAAAATGAACCCTAAAGATATTATCCAACAACAACGTGAATTGTGGAATATGTTTTCTCCAGGATGGAAAAAATGGGACCGATTTGTCATGGCATGGTTACAGCCTATTGGTGAAAAGTTAATGGAAGTGGTTAATCTAAACAGTGATGATGAGGCTTTGGATATAGCTACAGGAACAGGAGAACCCGGGCTAACTGCAGCAACGAAAATAAAAAGAGTAATAGGCACTGATGTTTCAGAGGGAATGATACGGATTGCTCAAGAAAACGCAAAGACAAGAGGAATTACCAATTATAAAGGCCAAGTAACTAGTGCTTCTTCTCTTCCTTTTCAGGAGAGTACATTTTCTGTTGTATTGTGCAGATTCGGAGTTATGTATTTTGCTAATCCGGAAGAAGATCTTCGTAATCTTGTCCGTGTTCTTAAATCTGGAGGGAGAATAGCATTTTCTGCCTGGGCTGAATCTGAAAAGAATCCATGGGCAACTGTAAGTGGCAAAACTGTTCAAGAACTTCTTAATTTGCCAGCTCCTTCGTCTAATATGCCTGGAATTTTTCGATATGCTAAATATGGCTCTCTTTCAAGTCTGTTTCAGCAATCAGGTTTGAAAAATATAAAAGAAATTGAAGTTAAAGGAGAACTTGTTTTTGACTCTCCTGAGCACTATTGGGAATATACGATGGATGTAATTGCTCCTGTAGCAATAGCATTAAAAAAATTAGACGATTCTACTCGTGAACAAATTAAACAAGCTGTCCTTAAGAAGGCAAAAGATTTTGAAAATAGCGGACATATTATATTTCCTTGGAGCGCGTGGGTCGCTTTTGGAGAAAATAAATAGAAGAATAAATATATTAAAAATCTAATTTTCGAAACATTTTAAAACTCTCTTCCTGAAATACTTCTATGTACAAACTCGAACTTGAGAAAGTTGTGGAAGAAATTAAAAATAAAAATAGCAAGAAAGTTTTAATACAGTTGCCAGATGGCTTGAAAAAGCAAGCAGAAGAAATTGTCGATTATGTAAGAGAAAAAACAGATGCAGAAGTTTTTGTATGGCTTTCAAGCTGTTATGGAGCTTGTGATTTACCTCTTGGACTTAACACTCTTGGAGTAGATTTGCTTGTACAATTTGGACACAACAAGTATCACAAGACAGTAGAATGGTAAAATGAAAAATAATTATGAAGTAAAATGCCAAATATAATTTTCGTTGATGCAAAATGGGATGGAAAAATTGAGTTAGGAAAAAAGTTAATTGGATATATAAATAAAAATAAAGTTAAGTCAGTTGCTTTGTTTGCGTCAGTTCAGTTTCTTAATTTGAATGAAGTTTTTAATCAACTAAAAAAACTCGACATTGAAGTAAAAACAACAAAGGCAAAACGAACAGATAAAGAAATTCAGATTTTAGGATGTGACATATATCACGACTCTTTTGATAGAAAAATAATAGAAGAATCAGACTTGATTCTTTATATCGGAGATGGAATGTTCCATCCAAAGGCATTGTTACTTTCACAAATTAAAAACAAACAAATAAAACCTGTAGTAATATGGAATCCGATTTCGGGTGAAATGAAAATATTAACAGAAAAAACCATCCAAAAACAATTAAATAAAATTAAATCAAATATAAAAAGATATATTATGGCTAAAAAAATAGGAATTTTAGTTACAATAAAACCCGGCCAACAATATTTAAATCATGCAATCAAGCTGAAAGAAAAAATTGAAAGTCAAGGAAAAAAAGCATTTATCTTCGTAGATGATATAATTGACCTCAAACAACTCGAAAACTATCCGTTTATTGAGACATGGGTAAATACAGCCTGTCCAAGAATTGGAAGCGATGATATTATTAATTTTAGCCAAGCTATAATAAATTTAAGAGAAGCTTTTGAGCCTGAAAAGTTTTTGAAAGATTTATGAAAACTGATTAACCCCATGTTTTGCTAGAATTTCAAGTCTATCAAATCTTATCCGCTCTTTTCCTTTTTTTGCTCCATTAATGTAAGCACTTCTAACTCTCTCTCCATATCTCTTTGTTCTATCACCTTCTGCAAAGACCTGTGTAGAAACTCTCACACAATCTGTCAAAACAATAGTACTGCCATCAGATCCAATTTCTCTTCCAATATAAGTAAATCCATTTCTTCTATCAACTGCAATCAAACTATTTTTTTCCATAATCTTTTATACATTAAATAGTATTTAATCTTATAGGTACTATCAAATCCCATAAAGAAATTAAATTAAACTAATCCTAACTTCACCACTCTTAATCCTACACTGACATCCAAGTCTTAAATTTCCATCTAAACCCATTTCATTTTCTGCTTTAGTTCTGTCAGTTAAATTTTCCATTCCTTCAACAACTTCAATAACACAACTCCCACACTTTCCATCATCACATCCAAATGGCACATCTAGTTTCTCAAGTGTTGGTCTAAGTATAAAATTATCTTTCAATTCAAACTCTTTATCTTCGGTTTTTAATTTTGCCATGTTTAACTCGGCTAAAACAATATTCTAAATCACAATAATATTTAAATACATTTATATTACCAAAA
>CAYIIQ010000053.1:0-2872 GCA_964363545.1 Candidatus Woesearchaeota archaeon
ATTTGTTTAACTCTTTCTGGTCTGAAGGTTCCTTCTGTGTCTATGAAAACTGCCTTGCCATTTGCTCCACCCTTATCAGATGGAAGCTGTACATTAACAGTTAGTTGTAAGCCGAGTTGTGTTTTCCCGCTTCCGTAAGCTCCATAAGCTTCTGTTATTGCTTTTGTTTCAACTCCTTTTCCACCAAGAAGAGAATCAAGATTTTTGCTTCCTGTTGAGATTGTTTTTACTTCTTCTCTTTTTTTTGCGTATTCAAAAGCATCAACAAATCCAAGATCAAGCATTTTTCTAGCAGCTTGAATTGTCTTTCTTGCAACTGCTTCTCCTACACCTGCCATTTCGCTCAGAGAATTTGGAGAGAGTACAGCAATTCCCATCAAGTCGTAGATTCCAGCTGCCTCAAGTTTTGCAGCAACAGTAGGACCTATTCCAGGCAAATCTGTTAACTTATGCTCTTTTTTTGATTCTTCTTTTACCTCTTCTTTTACCTCTTCTTTTACCATGTTTGAGATAAAAGCACGAGATTTATAAATATTTGGTAGCTTTAAAGTATATTTTATAATATAAGACTAAATTTTATTTTTATTTTAGTTTTTATTTTGTATTCCTTGGTTTTTTATTTACTGGCTCATAAAAAACAAGATAATTAAGGCAGCATCTGCAAGAGTAAAGGTAAAGAAAAGCGTTGTTTCTGTCATACCAGAAGTTCTTATCCTCCATGACAGAGTTTTTTTGTTAGGCCAGAAAGGTTGTATGCCCTCAATTGTTAGACTGTCAAGAGAAAGATGTACTGAGTAGCCAAGGAAAAAAGGCAAAGCAAGGACAGGAAAGAAAAATGTAAGTGTAAGAGAAACTATGATACAGAATGTGAAGCTGTGTAAAAAGCCGCGATGTTTTGTAAACATTTGGAGAGGCCTAAATCCTTTAGACTTACCAAGAGTTGAAAAAGCAGAGTCAATGTCTGGCAGAATTGTTGAAATTAAAAGTGTTGGAATAAAAATAAATTCGCGAGATATATTTGGCAAAAATAACAACATGACAAATATTGCAACTACAACATGTGTTTTGAATAGCATTTTAGTTCTTTTTTGTCTTAATTGAGAATAATATACAACTCTTTAAAAACTTTTAATTAGTAACAGAAACTCCCCATGAAATTAGCAAAGACACAACACCAATACTCAACCATAAAACAAACCCGCCCTTTCCTTCTAAAATACTAAAAACAAACAAGTAAATTAACCAAATAAAAATTCCCATAAAAAGAATTTTCATCTTTGTTTCGTATTCCATTAATTAGAATAAAAGATGAATAATTTAAATTTTTGTTTAGTTTGATAATATTGATGAATTATGCTATATTTTGTTGATATTAATAAAAATAGCTTTTCAGAATTTAAATTAATGAATATTATTAATTACCTATAACTCTTCTGTCTTTTTGCCCTTGCTTTGCTATCTCCTGGTTTGTAAGGCTCTTTTCTTCGTGTATCTGCGACAAGAATTTGTTTATCGTAAGCAAGAAAAGCTTTTTTTAATTCTTGGGACTTTGTAATTGCAACTAAAGCTCTTGCAATTGCAAGTCTTACAGCTTCTATTCTAGCTTCCTGTCCGCCGCCAGTTACAGTTATGTCAATGTTATAATTTAAGTTGCCAAGTTTTTCTTTCGCAATTCTAAGAGGCTCTTCGATCATTAGTTTTCTTGTCATTGATAGAAAATTGTAAGGTGTTTTGTTAATTGTTACTTTTCCATTTCCACTTACAATTGTTGCTCTTGCTATACTTGTTTTTCTTTTTCCTGAAACAATTATTTTATTTTCTTCTTTCATTTTTCTCCTCTTAACAATTTTGATATTTTTTCAAGAGACATGCCTTTTTTAGCTTTTCCAGATTTTATTCTCTCTACATTCTCATATTCTTTTGGCACTCCATTATATACGACAACTCTTTTTAATGCACTTCTTCCAGATTCTTTTTTATGTGGTAGCATTCCTCTTATTGTTCTTTTTAAAATTTTTTCTGGAAATGATGGGAAAAATGGGCCGTGTAGACTTGGGCCCCCGAGCCCTCTTTTAGTTTGATAAGTTTCCAAGATGTTTTTTTTATTTCCTATTATAATTGCCTTTTCTGAATTTATGATTATTACACTTTTTCCTAAAAGAGAGTGTTTTGCAACAAAACTTGCAAGTCTGCCGAGTGTAGCATTTTCTGCGTCAATAATAATTTTTTCTTCTTTCATTTTATGATAAAACTTTTATTCCTTCTGCCTTAGGATTTATTTTAATCTCTTCTTTTATCGTTGCAATTTCACATTTTTTGTTTTTTAGCTTTTTTTCTGCTGTTGAAGAAAGGGTTAAAGCTGCAACTCTAATTTTTTTTGTTATATCTCCTTGGCTTAAAACTTTTCCTGGAACAATAACTGTGTCTCCTTCCTTAGTTTCTTTTTCTATTTTTTCCAAATTTACTTGAATTTTTCTTCTTCTTGGAGCTGAAAGCATTTCAGCTATTTTCAACCAATTTTTATTTTTTTTAGCTAAAAATATAGTTTCGACTATTTCTGGGTTGAATTTTCGTTTTGCTTGTTTTTTTATTTTTGTTTTTGATTTCATGTTTTGGCTATTTTTTACACCACACCCTCTTTTTAAATCTTTTTAGAATAACTCTTCTAAATTCTTCTCTACGAGGTTTGAAGATGCGGGAAAAAGGATTCGAACCTTCGCAGGCACTAAGCCATGTGGTTTCTTCAAGTTATAAACACCTGCCTTAGCCACACCCGTTTGACCGCTCCGGCATTCCCGCACATTTTACTTCAGAAAAAAGATATATTTAATGGTTATAAGTATTTTGGTTAGTTTAATGTAGCTTTATAATG
>CAYIIQ010000054.1:0-2383 GCA_964363545.1 Candidatus Woesearchaeota archaeon
AATTATTTCTGTGGCTTCATTTTCATGAACAGATAAAAATCTCCAGAAAAATCTCTGTCCATCTTTATCATTTATAACTAAAGGCATAGCAAAATCTCTTATACTTCTTAATGCAACTCTTATTGCAGGCTCTTGTTTTGCATCTTCTAAAATCTTTTTCTCTTTCAAAAGAAAAAACGCCTCTCTCTCTTTCCCGGGCAAATAGTTAGAAAATTTTTCAAGTTGTATCTCCTGCCCTGGAAGAAAATAAAGTGGTGAACCGCCAACTTTTAAGTTGCTTATTTTAACTGACTTTTCACTTGAAAGCTCGGAAAGAAAAGCAGAAGCAAACAAAACACTCATTTTAGTTTCTCTAGCAGCATGAATTGGCAAAACAGGTCCTCGAATTCTCATTAAGCTAATTATCCTACTCTTTATTTCAACAGCATTCAACTTTTCCATAATTCAACTAATAAAGAAAGAATTATAAATTTAACTCTAAAATTTATAGGAACCTTAGTTCTATGGCCTAATCCAGCCAATCTCATAATAAGTCACATCTCCTTCCTCGTCAACAATTCCAATTAATAAGTTTTTTCTTGTAGAATGTGCAACTCGATTTTTAGCCGCGAAATCATGCCATGTCAGACTGTCAGATTCTCTAACAGGATACAAAATCCATTTTGCATGCTCCTCCCCAGGCTTAACTCCTTTATCATAAATTCTAAACTCTGCACCAAATTTCAAAGCTGTCTTTATAATGTAACCTCTATCTCTTATATCTCTAAAAACAGTATACTTTGTTTGTATTCTCGCATCAATTTCTCTTGTTTTTGTCATAAATTTCTCAAAATTCATTTTCTTTTTTTTCTCATAAACTTCAATTTTTTTCTTTTCAAGCAAATAAAGAGCTTCTGTCAAAGAATAATGAATTTTTCCGCCAATAATTTCTCCAAACCTGGATTTTTCATAAAGTGAAAAAGCTTCCTTTGTGTTGCTAAAAACATCCTCTCCAGAAAAAACTGTTTTAATTGTTTTTTCTCTTCCCATCTTCATAATAGTTTTAGCACTTTTCCTCTTAGCCATAATTAATTGTGCCTAAAAGAATATTTAAAGCTTTATCTTCAAGAAAAGATTAAAAACATCAAAAATCTAGAAATAAAATGGCAGGTAATTTAAAAGTTGGTTTAGAAATTCATGGCAATCTCCTAACTAAAGAAAAATTATTTTGCAGATGTAAAGCAGAGAGACATGCTGGGAAAAAAGGAATTGAACCAAATACTCTGATATGTCCAATTTGTACAGGCCAGCCAGGCAATAAACCAATGCCACCAAATTCAGAAGCTATAAAAAAATCCATCCAAATAGCTTTAATGCTAAATTGCAAAATAAATGAATATAACAATAAAAACAAAAAAGGATTTTTAGTCTGGCAAAGAAAACACTACGATTGGCCGGATTTGCCAAAGGGTTATCAGCTTACTATTTCTGGCCCTTACAGCACAGAAGTCGGAGTTGATGGAAATTTCGAAGGAATAAGAATTAAAGAAGTCCATTTAGAAGAAGATCCTGCTTCCTGGAATCCTGAAACTGGCGTCATCGACTACAATCGAAGTGGCTTGCCTCTTGTAGAAATAGTCACACAACCAGATTTTAAATCAGTAGAAGAAGTTGGAATTTGGCTAAAAAACTTGCTCCTCACACTTTCATACACAAAATCCATAGACAAAAATGCAGGAATCAAAGCAGATGTCAACATTTCAACTGGTAGAGAAAGAGTTGAAATAAAGAATCTAAACAGTATAGAAAACATAAAAAAAGTAATTGAATACGAAGCAGAAAGACAAATAAAAGAAAAAGCGCAAAGAGAAACAAGGCGTTTCGATGAGAAAACAGGAAAAACAATAATCATGCGAGGAAAAGAGCTAGCAGAAGACTATAGATTTATTCCAGATCCAGACTTGCCAGTTTTAAAAATAAAGAAAGAAGAAGTTGAGAAAATAAAATATCAACTTCCGGAAACTCCAGCTGAAAAATTAAACAAACTAATAAGAAAATATAAAATTGATAAAAAAAATGCAGAAATATTATACAAAAATCTTGATGTTGTAGAATTTTTTGAAACTGTATCTGAAAAAATCGAGGCAAGATTTGCACTCCCATGGATTACAACCGAACTGCTCAGAGTTCTTAATTACAACCAAAAAACTCTTGACGAAGTTGAAATAAGTCCCCAACACTTCATTCAGATTCTTGAACTTGTAAAATCAAAAAAAATAACAGAACTCAAAGCAAAACAGATTTTAAATGACTTTATTCCAAAAAGTTTCTCGCCAAAAGAAAAGCTGAAAGAATTTGAAAAAATTTCTAAAGAAGAAATTGAAGAAATATGTAAAAAAGTAAT
>CAYIIQ010000055.1:0-2305 GCA_964363545.1 Candidatus Woesearchaeota archaeon
CACACTGAATAGAAGCTGGCTTATAATAGCCGAGTTTTGGTAAAATATCTCTTGTCAGTCGAAAATGTGGATCTTGATCAATAGCATGTGGAATTAAACAAGGAATTTTTTTATTTTTTAAAACAGAAGGTAAAAGAGCAGGAACAGCTTGCATTGAAGTGTAAAATATTGAGCCGATATTTGCTTGATCATTCAATCCAAATGAAGCCTTAACCATGGAAAACGTAATCTTCTTTGCGACTTTACACGCTTCTTTATACATTAAATCAGCATGTTTCGTATCTATAATAAATTTAGTTTTTTTAGCATCAAAACCAAGAGCTATGACATCCAACATATTTTCATACAGATATTTTTCTACATCTTCAAATCTTAAATCTTGCTTAAACAAAAACTTTTCTTCATCTGGATACTGAAACCATAACTCGACATCAAAACTATCTTGCAACCATTTTGTAAAGATCCATGGCAACAAATGTCCAAGATGAACAGGTCCAGAAGGTGCTCTTCCTGTATAAAGAAAAAACTTATTTCCTTTTTCATATTCATCTAAAATCCAGTTAATGTCACGGTGTGCAAAGAAAACTTTTCTTCTTAACATAAAATGAAGCTCTTTTGTATGTTTCTTTATTCTTTCAAGAATCTTGTAATTAATTTTCTCAACACCAAACTCTTTAATAATTCTGTCATAATCAATCTCTCCAGAAACTTCCCATGGCGTAACTTTAAATTTTCCCCTTTCTTTTTTATCTTTTTGCATATTGCTAAAAAGTCTGACAGCTTTATAAAATTATCTTAGTTCAACTAAAAATCTTCCAACTCTCAACACTTCGGCTGGTCGGGAGACGTAACACCAATTACTTTCAACTATTTATTAAAACTTTCGGTTTATTATACGAAATTTGCCATGCTAAATTGTAACAATAAGCTCCGACATTTTCAACTTTTATTAAATCTCCTTCTTTTAAATTTCCCTGAAATTTTCCGATAATGAAAGGAAAAGAAATTTTAGTTGGCGATAAATTTTTAAAGGTACTTGTTAAAGATACAAATAATAAATTAGTAAGAACTTGGAGGAAAATAAAGAAATTTGAGAAGTTGATGTAAGTTAAGTAAAATGGTTGTTAAGTTAAGCTCAAAATATCTGGAAAATTTAGAGAAAGTTTTAGAGAGGCATAGAGAAGGAGATTACGAATTTGTGAGAGGAAATTTTAGATGTGGAGTTTGTTGTAATAGGAAAGAAGGAGCAATGTTATTATTTGTTTCTGATGACGGAATTTCTAGAAGACAGGAATTTTATCATAGAGAATGTTTAAGCGACTTGCTTAAGCCGGAAGAGTATGGGTTTATTATACAAACTTTTTCTAGAACTGGATTATTGAAGTGTAGAGCTTCGATAAGATATAATTGATTTCTTAAAGTATATATTTCAAAAACAAAAGATTTATAAAGAAGTAGAAAGTTTATTTTTTAATTATTTATTCAATTTGGGGATTGAATAAATAAAATTTTTTGGGGTGAAAGCGGGGTGAACCGTTTCCTTAATTGTTTTCTTAAATAAATGATGCATGACAAGTATTTAAATCTTTTGGTTTATACTTGTTTGCTTAAAATTAATAACTGAAAGGAGGATATAAAAAATGGTTTTAGATTTTACAAAAGAAGCAATTGAGAACGCATCTAAACACAGCATAAACTTTGATGAGTTGAGAGCGGGAAAAGCTAACATTAAAGTTTTTGGTGTTGGAGGAGCAGGATGCAATACTGCGACATGGCTTTTTAACAAAGGAATTTCTGGAGCAACTGTTTATGGAGCAAATACTGATGCCTTACATCTAAGTATAACAAAAGCTGACGAAAAAATTTTGATTGGAAAAGAGTTGACAAGAGGACTTGGAGCAGGCGGTTATCCACAAAGAGGAAGAGAAGCAGCAAAAGAAGCAATTACGGAAATTAAGAAATCAGTGTCAGGAGCTGACATGGTTTTCGTACTTGGCGGAGAAGGTGGTGGAACAGGAACTGGCGCATTGCCTGTATTTGCACAACTTGCAAAAGAAGCTGGTGCAGTTGTTATTGGAGTAGTTACGATGCCTTTTGATTGCGAAAAAGCAAGAATTGATAAAGCGGAATTTGGATTGCAAGAATTAAGAGATGCTACAGATACAGTAATTGTTATAGATAACAACAGACTTGTCGACATAGCTGGAAACTTGCCAATAGAACAGGCTTTTGCCGTTGCTAACGAGCTAGTCAGTACAATGATAAAGGGAATTGTGGAAACAATTACTCTTCCTTCATTGATTAA
>CAYIIQ010000056.1:0-2146 GCA_964363545.1 Candidatus Woesearchaeota archaeon
TCCATTAACCATTACAGCCAAATTAATCGAACCCAAATTACAGGCATCGTATGGATGTAAAGGCTGCTCCCCACACGGATTAGTAGCTCTAATAGGACCTTCATTTGGAAGAGGGTTATTTCTATTTATTGTATCAAGGAATATCATTCCAGGATCAGCAGTTCTATGAGCAAGTTCGGCAATAACTCTCATAACTTCAGGGGCATACAATTGAATAACTCCATCATTAACCCTACCAACAACTTTTCCTCTATAAGTATCAATAACATCAATACCACTTTCTGCAACAGATAATGAAAATGGTCTGGGTTTTTCACCGACATCAGAACCTCCAGCTTTGTTCTCTTCAATATTCCTTTTTATATTCCTAAGTTGATCTAGTGTAAATGGAGCTCCATTAAACTTGAGTGTATAATACTCTCCTCCAACAACTTTTTCCATAAATTCATCAGTCACACCAATAGAAATATTAAAATTAGTAATTTCCTTTCTTTCACTTTTTGCATAAATAAAATCCATAATATCTGGATGGTCTATGTCTAAAATACCCATATTAGCTCCTCTTCGATTTCCAGAATTAATAATCTCTGTTTCTCTGTCAAACTGCCTTATAAATGAAACAGGTCCACTAGCAACGCCTTTTGAAGATCTAACATAAGTACCTCTTGGTCTTAAATCGGAAAAATTATATCCAGTTCCGCCGCCCTTTTTATGTACAATAGCTCCCCTTCTAACAGCTCCAAAAATATCTTCTTGAAACCCGCTATGATCTTCTAAAGTGTCGTTTACAGGAAGCACATAACAATTGAATAATGCCTTAATTTCTGTTCCGGCATTTGTCCAAACTCTCCCACCAGGAGAAAATTCTCCAGAAGAAATCATATCGTAAAATATTTTTGTCCATTTATCAACTTCTTGCTCGCTTGCGCCATATTGCCTTTCGGGCTCTGCCATGGTTCTCGCAACAGTATATATTCTTTGAGAAGGCGTTTCTGAAACATTCCCATCACCGTCCCTATCTAAATACTTCTTTTTCATAGTCCATGAAGCATTTGGAGAAAATTTTAAAGTGTCATCTCTTACATAATCAGGAAACTTTGTCCTTTGCTCTAAAGTTCCAGTTCTTCTCGCTTCTAAACTCCCAACAGCATAACCATCACCCGCTTCGGTTCCTTCACCCATTTTTATTTTTCCTCTTTTGTATATTTTTTATTTTTACTTAATTGCTAACTTAAATTTAATCTAATGTCTTTCATGTCAAACTTTTATAATTTTTCTTATTTCAAATTTTTATTCTTTTTAATTAATATTTATATTTTATCAGTTATGGCAACAATCTTTTTTAACTTCTTCTTACTTTATTTATGTTCTCTTTCTTTTATCTTTAATTAATAATCTATCTAAATTTTATCAGACGCGAGCAAGGTCTTATTAATTTTATTGCCATCTTTTTATTCATTTTGATATTTTTTATTTAATAACATAAATTTTCAACATTTCTCTTATAGCCCTTTTTATCTTCCTCATTCAATCTCTTTTAGCTCTCTCTTAAAGTCCTTCACATCCTTAAACTCTCGATAAACCGATGCGAATCTTATATAAGCCACCTTGTCAACTTTTTTCAATGCCTTCATCACAAGCTCTCCTACCACTTCACTTTTGACTTCTCCGCCTTTTTTCATCAGCTTTTCTTCAATTTCTCTAACAATTTTCTCAATCTGCTCTCTTGACACTGGCCTTTTTTCACACGCCTTTACTATTCCAACTTTCAACTTTTCTCTATTAAAGGGTTCTCTTCTTCCGTCTTTTTTTATAACTACAATGTCAATTTCAACACTTTCATAAGTTGTAAATCTTCTCTCACATTTCAGACACTCTCTTCGTCTCCTTATTGACTCAGCAGATTCTCGCGTATCAGTTACTTTTGTTTCTGTATGACCACAAAACGGACAATTCATTACTCCTCCATAACTACAATATCTTGTATGTCGCTCTTTTCATCATACAATTTCTTGTATGCGCAAGGAAATTGACAAAACGCCAGTATTTAAACTTTTTTGTTCTGCAGAATATACTTTCTGACATGAAAATTTATTTTTGAATTTTGCTAGTTCTACTTTAGAGTTTAGAATTAATTTCTTAAGAA
>CAYIIQ010000057.1:0-2079 GCA_964363545.1 Candidatus Woesearchaeota archaeon
CTGACTAACAACATCTAATTCAGGACATAATGCAACAAATTGCTTTTCTCCTTTCCTTATAATTGCTGTAAAAGATCTCATAAGAATGTACAATTTATTATCCTTTATAAATTTAATTACTCGCCATCCCAAACTTTCTCACTCCACCGCGTTTCATTCGTGGAAACTAACAGGAATTATAGAGATAAATGATGCAAAAATGCTTTTTCAGTTAAGAGATAAGAAAAGAAATTTTAAAAAAGATAAACGTTGCCCCTTCTTTAAGACGATTTTTAAGAATTTATACTTTAATAAAAATTTTTAATCTTCAACTGAAATATAATATCCAAAACCCGAACATTACTATTACTATTCTTCATCAGATTTAACTTCTTTTTCTTTTGCCTTTGTTCTGCTACTAGTAGCAACAGGTTTTCCTCTGCTAGCTAAAGCTATTAGAATCAATAATAACACAACTAAAATTAAAACAAGTGTAACTTCAATTGCAACAAACACTAAATTAACTTTTTCCTGAGCTTGTGGCTTTTCCTCTTCAACAACTTTTCCTGTAACTTCTCCAACTGAAACATTTGTCACATTTTCTTTTACTTCTTCTGGCAATTTAACTTCTTTTATTACAACAAACTCTTTTGATATACTTTCTCCAAAATCCAAATAATCATTGTCAGAGTTTTTATCAACACAAGTAAAATAATTTTTATTCTCGCTTCCAGCTACAAAATTACACTCACATCCACTTGCTCCAACAGCACATGAGCAGCTAACATTTAAACTCGCGCACGAATTTTCTTTTATCGAAGCCACTTTTCCTTCGCATAATGTCAAATTTCCCACACTCGCCTTAATTCCTGATAAAGGCTTTGCAGAGCTTGGAGAGAGTTCGAAAGTTAATTTTCCAGAGCATATCTTTGCAGCTAAAACCTGCAAGACATTTGAAGATAAAGGCAAGCTACTAAAATCAATTACTTTGTCTGAATCAATTCCTCTTCCAGAAGCTGATAAAACATTAATACTGAAATTACCTTTTGCTTCTGGTCTCAATGTATAAATAAAAATAAAATTTGTTGTAGTATTTTTTGTTAAATTATATTGGAAAGAAGCTGCAACTTTCCCATTGTCCACTGAATATTTTCCTTCCCAAACTTCAACATCAGTCAAATCTTCTTCGCCATTTCCATTAATATCAGCATAAATCTGTACTAATTCTATATCTTGCTCATTTCCGGTCCCAAAGGCCTCAAATGTAATATTTTCCATAATAATATCCTCTATTTCTACTATCACTCCTATCTGCAACATCTCGTTTATTGCAAAAGGAAGTTCAGGATCAAATTGAAAAGTTCTGTTTACAGGATTTCTACTTCCTAAAGAAACTTTCGCAGAACCTTTTGGAGCTGTAACTGTAAATCCAATAGCTGTCGTGTCATCAACTGGCTCAAGAAAAGGATCAGCATCATACATTCCATTTCCATTACAATCTACAACAATATCGTACTCGCCTGACTTCGGCTCGTCCCATATTTTTGTAAGGGGCAAATCTGCCCCCATAGTTGTTGTTACTTTTTGTGGTTCACCCCGCAAATCTGTTAAATTATCACCATTTTTCCAAACAATCTGAGAATTGATTATGTATAAATCAACTGTCTTATTAATAGTACAAACAACATCGTCACTTTTCACATAAACAGCTTGTGTAACAGAAAAACTGTCTTTCTTGCTTCCTGTCGAGCTTGCACTTCCAGGATTTAACGATTGCGCAAGGATAATTTGTGAAAGTAAGACTGTGAATAATAAAACTAAAATCAAAATGTTCAACTTCTTTTTCATATTCTCACCATAAATTTTTTATATTTAAACTTTCTTGTAATCTAAGATATAGTTTGAATTATTAGATATTAGTGGTAAAAATTGAAAGGTTGAATGAGATTTCTATTAAGAGTAATCTTATAGAGCTTTTACATGTTCATTGCTTTTTGTAATACTGGCCATAAAATAAGACTAACTTTAACTTAACAGCTGAGTAATGCTCAGATTATCCTGACTAATTGAGTATCCCTTATGAAATGTAGTTAAACAAAT